>CAYUXB010000044.1:0-18721 GCA_964448525.1 uncultured Acidimicrobiaceae bacterium | reverse complement strand
GTCGCAGGCGATGGACTTGTAGCAGAGCTCGGACAGCTTGATGCGCACCTCGGCCGCGGCGATGCGGTTGGCGCCGTTGCCGACCACCGCCCAGTAGCGCTTGGACGGCGCCAGCCGGTGGGCGGCCTCGGCGATCGTGGCCCGGCGGGCGACGACCTCGGTCATGGCGTCGGGCAGGTCGCGCAGCGCCCGCAGCAGCGCCTCGTCGACGACCCCGCCCACCTCGCACGCGATGGCGGTCGCCAGCAGCAGCCCCGCCGCGATCTGGCTGTAGAAGGCCTTCGTCGACGCCACCGACATCTCGACGTCGCGCCCGTCGGAGGTGTACAGCACGCCGTCGGCCTTGTCCGTCAGGTCGCTGCCCCGCCGGTTGACGATGGCGATGACCCGCGCCCCCCGCGACCGCACGAGGTCGACGGTGCGGTTGGTGTCGGTGGTGGTGCCCGACTGGCTGATGGCGACCACGAGGGTGTCGGCCATCGACGAGCGCAGCCCGAAGCCGGACAGCTCGGTGGCGGGCAGGGCGTCGACGCGCAGGGGCAGCTCGGCGCAGAAGCGGCCGAGTGCGGCCGCCAGCGACTGCCCGGCGACCGCCGCGGTGCCCTGGCCGATGACGATGACCCGGTCGATGGCGCCCGACCGCAGCTCGGCCCGCACGTCGTCGGGCAGCGTGTCGGGCCCGAGGACGACGGCCGGCGCGCCGTCGCGCTCGACGACCTTGCCGCGCAACGTCTTGCGGAAGCTGCCAGGCGCCTCGGTGATCTCCTTGAGCAGGAAGTGGGGGTACTCACCCCGGTCGATGTCGCGGGTGGTGATCTGGGCGACGGCGACGTCGGCCTCGGTGACGGGCAGCGGCGTGCCGTCGTACGCCACCCGCTCGACGCCCTCGAGCGTGCCGGCGCGGGCGCCGTCGAGCACGACGATCTGGCCGCGGCTGGCCGTGGGGTTGTCGGGGTTGGCGGGCGTCTCGCCGTCCATGCGCAGGTAGCGGCTGGTGAGCTCGATGACGCCGTAGGGCTCGCTGGCGACGATGTAGGCGCCGTCGGCCAGGCCGACGTAGAGGGCCTGGCCGCTGCCCCGCAGGGCGAGCAGCAGCTTGTCGGGCTCCGCGCTGGCCGACGCGGCGATGGCGACCGACCCCTCGAAGCTGGCGACGGTGTTGCGGAAGGCGGTCGGCAGGTCGGCCCCCTCGCCGACCCGTCGGGCGACGAGCGTGGGGATGACCTTGGCGTCGGTGGTGATCTCGGGGGCGATGTCGAGGTCGTCGAGCGCCTTCAGGTCGGCGAAGTTGTCGACGTCGCCGTTCAGCGAGGCGACGACGTAGGGGGCGTCGAACACGGCGGCCCCGGTGCCCAGTTCGGCGCTGTCGACCGGGTGGGCGTTGGGCTGGCTGATGATGCCGACCGACGCCCAGCGGGTGTGGCCGAGCACGACGGCGACCGCCTCGTCGGACGCCACAGCGAGGCGCAGCAGGTCGTCGGCCCGGAGGGCGTCGCGCAGCGCGCGGGTGTTGTCGCCGAGCTCGCCGATCTCGGCCGCGGCCTTGTAGACGAAGGCCAGGCAGCCGTCGACCATCCGCACCGCGCCGGACCGGAACAGCGGGTCACCGACGCGGCCGCGGAGCAGCCCGGCGACGGCGGGGCTCGACAGGTCGAGGCCGTGGTCGCGCACGAGCACGTGGAGGCCGGCCGAGTCGCGGCCGCGCACCTCGAGCCGGTCGATGGCGGACAGCGCCTGCTGGATGGAGGTGTACGCCTCGGTGGCCGCCCACCCCGGCTCACTCCCGGCCAGGTCGGCGACGGCCCGGGCCGTGCGGACGCGATCCTCGCTCACGGCCCACACGGCGTCCTTGAGACGGATCACCGCCGCGTTGACGGCCTCGAGCTGGGCCAGGCCGTCGGCGGTGTCGGCGCCGTCCGCGTCGAGGCCGGCCTCGATGGCGGCCACCGAGGCGGACAGCGTGGTGCACACACCCTCGACCTCCGCCAGCAGGCGGCGGTCGTGCACCAGCGCCCACACGCCCTCGGCCCCGCACAGGTGGGCGCCGGACGCCTCGACGTGCGCGGCGGCCTCGGTGCACGCCTCGACCAGCGGGAGCCCTCCGGCCAGGGCCGACACCGCGTCGTGGAGAGAGCCGACCACCTGGTCGGACGAGGGCGCGGACCGCGCGCCAGGACGACGAACGACCGCGATGATCCCGCACATGGGCGACAAGTCTACGGCCGCCCCGTGCCACCACGGCCACGGGCGCGCCGGACGAGCCCTCCGACGGGATCAGGACGACGGCGCGCGCGCGTCGACCAGGACGGCGATGCCGTCGAGCACCCGCTCCAACCCGAACTCGAAGGTGGTGCGGATCTCGTCGGCCAGGTAGTCCGCGGCGTCGGGATCGCCGTCGAAGGTGCCCTCGGCGGCCAGCCGCGACGTCACGGGGAAGCGCTCGGCCTCGAAGACCCGTTCGAGCACGGCGCTGCGCGCGGTCCACCAGTCCAGCTCGGAAGTCTGGGTCTCCCCCTCGGCGGTGACATCGGCGATGCCCTGCGCCACGCCACCGACGTAGCCCGCGACCAGGGTGAGCACGGCGCCCATCTCGTGGCCGGTCAGCCCGATGCCGTCGATCGCGGCGTAGGTCGCCTCCTGCACGGCCAGCTCGTTCGGACCGAGGATGGGCCGGGGGCCGGCGGCCCGCACCACCCACGGGTGGCGCTCGTACATGGCCCAGTCGGCCCGAGCCCGGGCCTCGAGCCGGGCCCGCCAGCCACCGTCGCCGGCATCCACGCGGGCGACCATGTCGGCGAGCATCTCGCCGTAGACCCGGTCGAGCATGAGGTCGACCAGCTCGGCCTTGCCGGGCACGTAGGTGTAGAGCGACATCGCGCCCACCTCGAGCGCCTCGGCCAGGCGGCGCATGGACACGGCGTCGACCCCCTCGGTGTCGGCGAGGGCCACCGCGGCGTCGATGATCCGCTCGACGGTCAGGCCCTGCTTGGGCCCCCGGGTGGGCTTGGGGCCGATGTTCCACAGCAGCTCCATGCTGCGCGTGGCATCGCCTCGGGATGCTCGGGGGGTCGCCATCTCGTCGTCCACGGTAGATCTCCCGTCGGCGTTGTCACTCCGTACGCCGTACTGTATTGTCGTCTCGCTTACTTCGTACACCGTATGAAGTTCCGACCACCGCCAGGAGGAGGGCCCGTGGAGCACACACGATCGGTCGTCGAGGCCGAGGGGCTGCACAAGCGCTACGGGGAGACAGCCGCGCTCGACGGGCTCGACCTCCTCGTCGACGAAGGGACCGTAGCGGCGCTGATCGGCCCCAACGGGGCGGGCAAGACCACGGCGGTGCGGATCCTCACCACGCTGCTGCGACCCGACGCCGGCCGCGCCGCGGTCGCCGGGTTCGACGTGGTTCGCGACGGCGCCGAGGTGCGGGCACGCATCGGGCTCGTCGGCCAGGCCACCTCGGTCGACGAGGTGCTGAGCGGGCGGCAGAACCTGGTGATGTTCGGGCGCCTCCACCACCTGTCCCGCCCGGCCGCTCGGGCCCGGGCCGACGAGCTGCTCACCCGCTTCGAGCTCGCCGACGCCGGCGACCGGGCGATCGCCACCTACTCCGGCGGCATGCGGCGTCGGCTCGACCTGGCCGCGAGCCTCATCCGGGCGCCGCGGGTGCTCTTCCTCGACGAGCCGACGACCGGCCTCGATCCGGCGGCGCGCACCGACGTGTGGGACGCGGTCCGCTCCCTCGTCGCCGACGGCACGACGGTGCTGCTCACCAGCCAGTACCTCGACGAGGTCGACCAGCTCGCCGACGCCGTCCACCTCGTCAACCAGGGTCGCGTGGAGGCGGAGGGCAGCCCGGACGACCTCAAGTCCCGCATCGGCGGCGACCGCATCGACATCGTGATCGAGGCGTCCCACGACGTGCCCGCGGCGGCCGTCGCGGTGGGCCGCGCCACCGGCGCCGAGGTCGAGGTCATGCCCGGCGACCGCCGCGTCAGCGCCCCGGTCCTCGACCGCATGGCCGCCCTCACGGCGGTGGTGACCGCGCTGCGCGACGCCGCCATCCCCGCCGAGGACATCACCGTGCGTCGCCCCACGCTCGACGAGGTCTTCCTCCACCTGACCGGCCGGGGCCCCGAGACCGGCCCGACCCCCGCGAACGACGACCAGAAGGTGCCGGCATGACGACGACCGCAGCCACCGCAGCGACCGCCCCCGCAGCGACCACCCCCACCTCGGCCGGCCCGCCAGGCCCCGCCGCCGCGCCCATCCCCTCCGACATCGGGTCGCCGCTGCGCTGGGCGATCGCGGACACCCTCACGATCACCGGGCGCACGTTGGCGCACTGGGCCCGCCAGCCCGGCATGTTCGCCCTCAACCTGCTCTTCCCGGTCTTCAGCCTGCTGATGTTCGGCTACCTGTTCGGCGGGGCCATGACCGTTCCCGGCGGCGGCGACTACCGCGAGTTCCTCGTGCCCGGCACGCTCGGGCTGTCGGTGCTGTTCGGCATCGAGGCCACGGTGCTGGGCGTCGTCACCGACGCGAGCAAGGGCGTGACCGACCGCCTCCGCTCGCTGCCCATGGCCGGGTCCGCCGTGGTGGCCGGTCGCAGCGTGGCCGACATGATCAGCGCCACGCTCGGGCTGGGTGCGCTCGTCCTCGCCGGTCTGGCCGTGGGCTGGCGCTGGCACGACGGGATCGGACGGGCCGCGGCCGCGCTCGGCCTCTTCCTCCTGCTCCGCTTCGCCTTCGTGTGGGTGGGCATCTACCTCGGGCTCGTGCTGAAGACCCCGGAGGGAGCGATGGTCGTGCAGATCCTCGTGTGGCCGCTCGGCTTCGTCTCCAGCGGGTTCACCTCACCCGAGGACATGCCCGGGTGGCTCGGCACCATCGCCGAGTGGAATCCCGTGTCGTCGACCATCACCGCCTCCCGCGAGCTGTTCGGCAACCCCGGCGTCCCCCAGGACGGCTCGTGGATCGCCGAGAACGCCCAGCTCATGGCCATCGTCTGGCCGGTGGCGCTGGTCGCGCTGTTCCTGCCCCTCGCCGCCCGCCGCTACCGCGACCTCCGCCGCTGAACTGCGAGCGACGCGGCGCTCGAGTTGCGAGCGGCGCGACGCTCAGCGCCCCGCGACTCGGTGCGGGCAGCGAGGCGTGGCCACCCCACGACGGTGCCTCGCTCAGCCCGCGCCGAGGGCCTGCACCACTCGGACGAGCTCGTCGACCGCGGCCTCGGCCTCGGCCCCGGTCGGCGCCTCGGCCATCACCCGCACGAGAGGCTCGGTGCCGCTGGTGCGCACCAGCACCCGGCCATGGTCGCCGAGGCGCTTCTCGACCGCGGCGATGTCGTCGGCCAGCCGGTCGACGATCGCCGGGTCACGCCGGGCCACCCGGACGTTGCGCAGCACCTGGGGCAGGCGTGTCATCGCGTCGGCGGCCACCTCGGCCAACGGGCGCCCGGCCCGAGCGACCACGTCGAGAGCCTGCACAGCCGTGAGCAGCCCGTCGCCGGTGGTGGCGAGCCCGGGGAAGATCACGTGGCCGCTCTGCTCGCCGCCGAGCGACAGGCCCCCGGCGTCGAGCGCCTCGAGCACGTAACGGTCGCCGACCTTGGTCTCGACCACGTGGATGCCCCGCTGCTCCATCGCCAGGCGGAAGCCCAGGTTGGTCATCACGGTCACGACGACGCTGTCGTCGACGAGCGTGCCCCGCTCGTGCCGGTCGATCGCGCAGAGGGCGATGATCTGGTCGCCGTCGACCAGCTCGCCCGCGGCGTCGACGAGCAGCACCCGGTCGGCGTCGCCGTCGAACGCCACGCCGAGATCGGCGCCCCGGGCGACCACGGTGCGGGCCAGGTCCTCCGGGTGGGTCGATCCGCAGCCGTCGTTGATGTTGCGACCGTCCGGCGCGGCGTGCAGCACCTCGGCCTCGACGCCCAACTCCCGCAGCACGCGGGGAGCGACGACCGAGGCCGCCCCGTTGGCGCAGTCGACCACAGCGCGCAGGCCGGCGAGCCGGCGGCCCTCGATCGACGCCACGACGGCGGCGGCGTAGCCGTCGTGCACCCGAGCGGCGGGATCGATGCGGCCGACCGCGGCACCGGTGGGGACGGGCCGGTCGGCGTCGAGCGCGCCGGACGACGACGGGACCGTCACGCCGAGGAGCCGCTGCAGCTCCAGCTCCAGCTGCTGCTCGACCGCGTCGCTGAGCTTGCGACCGCCGGCGCTGAACAGCTTGATGCCGTTGTCGCCGAACGGGTTGTGCGAGGCCGACACCATCGCGGCCGGGGCATCCTCCGTCGCGGACCACCAGGCGACCTCGGGCGTCGGCACGACGCCCAGCAGGGTCACGTCCGCCCCTTCGGCCGCCAACCCCGCGGCCAGCGCCGCCTCGAGCAGCGGGCCCGACTGGCGCGTGTCGCGGCCGACCGCGAACCGGTCGCCGCCCAGCACGCGCACCGCGGCGCGGCCGAGCGCGAGCGCCAGCTCCGGGGTCAGCTCGCTGTTGGCGACCCCGCGCACCCCATCGGTCCCGAACTTCAACACGGCGATCTCCTCGACGACCTGCGATGTGACCGGACACGACGCTGGCCGGCCCCCGAGGAGCCGGCCAGCGGTAGAACCATGGACCCGACCGGACGTGCCGGCGGCGGGCCTCAGCGCTTGCTGTACTGGGGCGCCTTGCGGGCCTTCTTGAGGCCGTACTTCTTGGACTCCTTCTCGCGCTGGTCGCGCGTGAGGAAGCCGGCCCGCTTGAGCGTGGTGCGCATCTCCGGGTCGAGCTCCACGAGGGCCCGGGCGATGCCGAGGCGCAGGGCGCCAGCCTGGCCGGACACGCCACCGCCGTGCAGGGTGGCGTCGACGTCGTAGGCCTCGTCGGTCTCGGTGATGCGCAGAGGCTCCGTGAGGATCATCTGGTGCGCCTTCGACGGGAAGTAGTTGGTGACGTCGCGATCGTTGATCTTGATCGTGCCGGCGCCGGGACGGATCCGGACACGGGCGACGGCGCCCTTGCGGCGGCCAGTGGTCTGCACGAGCGGGTTAGACATCGATTCGGGTCCTAAGCGGTGCGGCGACGGGCGTGGGCCACGTCGAGGGGCTGCGGCTGCTGGGCGGCGTGGGGATGGGTGGGGCCGGCGTAGACCTTGAGCTTGCTGATCTGCTGGCGGCCCAGCCGGGTTTTCGGGAGCATGCCCCGGATGCTGCGGCGCACGGCCTCGGCAGGCTTGCGGTCGTGCAGGTGGCCGTACGTCTCGGCCTTGATGCCACCCGGGTAGCCGGAGTGGGTGTAGATGATCTTGCGATCGGCCTTGTCGGAGGTGAGCACGACCTTGTCGGCGTTGACCACGATCACGTGGTCGCCCATGTCGATGTGCGGGGCGAACACGGGCTTGTGCTTGCCGCGCAGCACCCGCGCGACCTCGGTCGCCAGCCGACCGAGGACCATGCCCTCGGCATCGACGACGTACCAGGCACGCTGGATCTCTGAGGCTTTCGGGGTGTACGTGGGCACGCGTGCCACCTTCATCGAGTTCTTGCGGTGCGGACGCCGCGCGCCGAGCGCGCGGCCAGTCCAGAGCGACGGACAAGCCTACGGGCAGATGCCTCCGAACGGCAAACGCACGCCGTGATCAGTGACGGCGGCCCCGAGATCCGCCACGGGGACGATAGCGCCACCGGTCGGTACGGTACGCCTCGACCCAATCTCCCGCCCCCTGATCGGAGCGCGATGGCCTCACCCCTCACCACCGCGCGCCACGACCCCGGCCGCCCCGCAGGAGCGCGCCCCTGGGCCCGCCACGCCGCCGTCGCCGGGGGTGGCCTCGCGCTGCTGGTGGTGAGCTGGGTGCTGCTGAACGGCACCGACACCGTGCCCGCGTGGGAGGTCGGCGTCTTCGAGGCGGTGAACGGTCTGCCCGGCTTCCTGCGCTGGCCGCTGTGGCCGGTCATGCAGCTCGGCACCCTCTGGATGTACGTCGTCGGCGGCGTCGGCGTCTACGCCCTGACGCATCGGGCCCGACCGGCGCTGGCGACGGCCTCGGCCGTCCTGCTCGCCTGGATCGTGGCGCGCATCGTCAAGGACGTCGTCGCACGGGGCCGCCCCGTCGACCTGCTCGACGATGTCACGCTGCGCCAGTCGAATCCCGACGGCTACGGCTTCGTGTCGGGCCACACGTCTGTCGCGTTCGGCCTCGCGACCGCGCTGACGGTCGTGCTCCCCGGGCGCTGGCGCTGGGTGCCCCTCCCCGTGGCGGTGATCGTGGGCGTCTCGCGCGTGCACTTCGGGGTGCACCTCCCGCTCGACGTGCTCGGCGGCGCCGGCGTCGGCCTCCTGTGCGGCACGGTCGCCGTGGTGGCCTTCAGCGCGGACATCAGCCCGGAACCAGAGGCTGGGAACGCGGCCCCACCGCCGGGCCGAACGGAGCCGTCCCCCGGGGCGTGACGCGCTTTCCGTCCGAGGCGGTGGCGTGGGGAGCCGTCGCCGCCCCGGATGATCGACGTCTCCAGGTGGTCAGCACACTACGCGACGCGACCTCACTACGCCACCCTGCGCGATATGCCCACACCGAACGTGCGGGCGTCGCGGGAGCTACCGGCCAGCGCGGTGTGGCGCCGAGCTGCTGGATGCGCCGTCCGGGTAGGCGACGTTCCAGAGGCAGAGGCCCTGCGGCGGCGCCAGCTTCGACGCCCGGGCACGGTCCCGGCCCGAGATGATGCCGAGCAGGTCTCCCGCGTGCTTGCGGGCCGCCCCGACGTCGACCAGCGTGCCGACGACGCTGCGGATCATCTGGTGGCAGAACGCGTTCGCCTCGATCTCGAACCGCAGCACGCCGTCGCCGAGGTCGGTCCACGACGCCCGGCGCACGGTGCGCACCAGCGACGCCACGCTGCCGTCACGGTGCTTGGGACGCCGGCAGAACGCCGAGAAGTCGTGCTCACCCACCAGCGGGTCGCATCCGAGGCGCAGCAGGTCGAGGTCGAGCGGTTCGTCGACGTGCCAGGCGAGGTGGGCAAGGAACGGGTCGGGCACCGGGCGGTTCAGGACGGTGTAGCGGTACGTGCGACCGATGGCGGAGCGGCGGGCGTCGAACCCTTCGGGGGCCAGGCGCACGTCTCGGGCCACGATCGCGGGGCCGCACAGCCGGTTGACCGACCGCTGCAACATCACCGGGTCGACGCGGTGCTCGGGGGCGTCGAAGGAGACCACTTGGCCCCAGGCGTGCACGCCGGTGTCGGTGCGGCCGGCGCAGGTGATCTCGACCGGGGTCCGCAGCACCTTGCTGAGCGCGTCGCGCAGCGTGCCGCCCACGGTCTCCACCCCGGCGTTGGGCGCGAAGCCGTGGAAGCCCGAGCCGTCGTACGCGACCGTCATGCGGACGCGAACCAGCGGCCCCTGCGGGGCCGCTGGTTCCTCGGAAGCCTCGAACAGCGTCACACCGAGCGTCGGTGGGCTCGCTGCCGGATCAGTGACCGGACGCCGACCCGGCGGCGCAGGGTCGGGCGACAGCCACTAGACGAGTTCGATGCGCGCCATGGGGGCGTTGTCGCCCTGGCGCGGCCCGAGCTTGAGGATGCGGGTGTAACCGCCGTTGCGGTCGGCGTAGCGCGGGCCGATGTCGCTGAACAGCTTGTGCGTCATCTCACGGTCGCCCAGGTAGGACACGACCTGACGGATCTGGTGCAGCTTCACGTCCGGATCGGCGTCGGCCTTACGGGCCTTGGTGATGAGCTTCTCCGCGACCGGGCGCAGCGCCTTGGCCTTCGCCTCGGTGGTGACGATGCCCTCGGCGGCGAACAGGCTGGCGGCCAGGTTGGCCATCATCAGCCGCTGGTGGGCAGAGCTGCCGCCGAAGCGGCGGCCCTTCTTGGGAGTGGCAGGCATGGCGGGTCGGTCCTAGTCCTTGGTGCGCAGGGAGAGGCCACGCTCGTCGAGCTTGGCGATGACCTCGTCGAGCGACTTCTGGCCGAAGTTGGTGATGGCCAGCAGGTCGTCCTCGGTCTTGGTGACGAGCTCGCCGACCGAGTTGACCTGCGCCCGCTTGAGGCAGTTGCGGGGCCGCTCGGACAGGTCGAGGTCTTCGATCGGGAGGTCGAGATCGGGGGAACCGGCGCTCGTCACGGCCAGCTCGCCGAGCTCGAGGCCCTGAGGCTCCTCGCTCATGTCGGCCACCAGGCCGACCAGCGAGCGCAGCGTGTCGCCGGCCGAGGCCAGCGCGTCCCGCGGCGTGATCGAGCCGTCGGTCTCGATGTCGATGACGAGGCGGTCGAACTCGGTCGACTGCTCGACCCGGGTGGGCTCGATCTCGAACGCCACGCGGCGCACGGGCGAGAAGATCGAGTCGACCGGGATGACACCGATCGTCTCGGACACCTTGTTGGCGTCGGCCGGGCGGTAGCCGCGACCCTTCGACACCGTGATGTCGACCGCGATGCGGCCGGACTTGTTCAGCGTGGCCAGGTGGAGATCGTCGTTGAGGATCTCGATGTCGGACGTGAGCTGGATGTCCTTGGCGGTGATGTCGGCCGGGCCACGCACGTCGAGCCGCAGCGTCACCGGCTCCTCGCTGTGGCTGATGAGGACGATGTCCTTGAGGTTGAGGATGATGTCGGTGACGTCCTCGACCACACCGGAGATGGTGTCGAACTCGTGGAGCGCGTCGTCGAACCGCACCTGCGTGATCGCCGCACCGGGGATCGACGAGAGGAGGGTGCGCCGCAGCGAGTTGCCCAGGGTGTGACCGAAACCGGGGTCGAGCGGGCCCAGGGCGAACCGCTGACGGTTGTTCTCTTCCTCGGTGATCGGCTCGACCGTCGGTCGCTGCATGACCAGCATCGGGAGGCTCCCTCGTAGCTGACGTGGATGTGGGGGGTGGACTACTTGCTGTAGAGCTCGACGATGAGCTGCTCGCGCACGGGCACGTCGATGTGCTCGCGCAGCGGGTACTCGCGCACCTTCACCGAGAGACCTTCGTTCTCGGAGTCGAGCCACGGCGGTGGCGTGCGGGACAGCACGTCACGGTTCCACTGGATCTGGATCATCTGGCGAGCCTTGCCCCGCAGGCTGACCACGTCGCCCTTGCGCACCCGGAAGCTGGCGATGTCGACGCGCTTGCCGTTGACCTCGACGTGCCCGTGGTTGACGAACTGCCGGGCCTGCGGCCGGGTCGATGCCCAGCCGGCGCGGTACACGACGTTGTCGAGACGGCGCTCGAGCAGCTGGAGCATGATCTCGCCGGTGACGCCCTTGCGCTTGCTCGCCTCCTCGTAGAGGTTGCGGAACTGGCGCTCGGTCAGGCCGTAGCTGAAGCGGGCCTTCTGCTTCTCCTGCAGCTGGAGCAGGTACTCGCTGGCGTTGCGGCGGCGGCTGCGGCCGTGCTCGCCGGGCGGGTACGGGCGCCGCTCGAGGGCGCGGTTCTCACCCGCGGTGCCCCACAGGTTGACGCCGAGGCGCCGGGAGACACGGGACTTGGGGCCGGTGTAGCGCGACATGCAGGGTTACCTCAGACACGCCGCCGCTTGGGCGGGCGGCAGCCGTTGTGGGGGACAGGGGTGACGTCCTTGATGCCGGTGACCTCGATGCCGGCGCTCTGGATCGAGCGGATCGCGGTCTCACGGCCCGAGCCCGGGCCCTTGACCTGGACATCGACCTTGCGCACGCCGTGCTCCATGGCTCGGCGGGCGGCGGCCTCGGCGGCGGTCTGCGCCGCGTAGGGCGTGGACTTCCGGGAGCCCTTGAAACCGACGTTGCCGGCGGAGGCCCACGACAGGACGTTGCCGGCCTGGTCGGTGAAGCTGATGATCGTGTTGTTGAAGCTGCTCTTGATGTGCGCGACGCCGTGACCGACGTTCTTGCGCTCGCGCTTGCGGGGCTTGCGGCCTGCGGACTTGGGCTTGGCCATTACTTGCGAACCTTCTTCTTGCCGGCGACCGTCTTCTTCGGGCCCTTGCGGGTGCGGGCGTTCGTCCGGGTCCGCTGACCGTGCACAGGCAGGCCACGACGGTGGCGCAGGCCCTGCCAGCAGCCGATCTCCATCTTGCGCTTGATGTCCTGCTGCACCTCACGCCGCAGGTCGCCCTCGACCTTGAACGTGGCCTCGATGTGGTTGCGGATGCGGGCGACCTCGTCGTCCGTCAGATCGCGCACCCGGGTGTCCGGGCTGATGTCGAGGACGGTGCAGATCTCCTGGGAGCGTGTGCGCCCGATACCGAAGATGTAGGTGAGCGAGATCTCCAGCCGCTTCTCGCGGGGGATGTCGACGCCGGCGATGCGTGCCATGGATGCTTCTTTCCTCTAGCCCTGGCGCTGCTTGTGGCGCGGGTTGGGGCAGATGACCTGAACTCGCCCGTGGCGACGGATCACCTTGCACTTCTCACAGATTCTCTTGACGCTCGGACGAACCTTCATGGGGATTCCCGTCACTTGTAGCGATAGGTGATGCGACCCCGAGTGAGGTCGTACGGCGTGAGCTCCACCTGAACTCGATCACCAGGGAGGATGCGGATGTAATGCAAGCGCATCTTCCCGGAGATGTGGGCGAGTAGCCGGTGCCCGTTCTCGAGTTCGACACGAAACATTGCATTTGGGGAGGGGTTCGATCACCGTCCCCTCGAGGACGATCGCATCTTCCTTTGGCTTCGGCAGGGGGATGGCTCCTACACGTGCTTGTCAGATCTCTGGCTGAGACGCGTGGGAGCGTCCCGATAGCGCCGAGAGCCGACTGAACATGCTAGCGCGGCACCCGCCGCAGGAAAACTCCGCGCGCCGACGCCGACACCTTCGGGCCCGGCGGATGGTCGCCGCAGCTCGAACCAGGGCTTCACCGTATCCGATGGTCCGGATGCCGACCCGCCGTTCGGGATGCGATGGCCCGGACTCCGACCCGCCTTCCGGGCGGCCGGGCAGCCGGCCGCGTAGGGTCGGCCGCGTCAGGTGAGGGAGGGGACCATGGCGAGCACGGGCGACGACCGAACGACCCCGAGAGCGGCGGCGCATCCGCCACCCCGGAAGGGGCACGCCTCGGGCGCGTCGGGACCCGCACCCACGGCGTCCGCGCCGGCGGCGTCCGCACCCGCGGCGTCCACACCATCTGCCGGGCGTCGCCGGTTCCTCGCCGGCGCCATCGCCGCCGGCGCCGCGCTGCCGCTCGCCGGCTGGGGGCCTCCCGGCTGCGGGCCCCACCGTCCCCGACCGCCGCGACCGCCCGCCGGTCTGCCGGACGGTCTCTTCGCCCTCGGTGTCGCGTCAGGGGACCCGCTCCCCCACGCCGTCGTCATCTGGACCCGGCTCGCGCCCGCACCGGTCGAGGGCGGCGGCATGCCCGCGGTCGACGTCCCCGTCCGGTGGGAGGTCTCCACCGACGAGCGGTTCCGCCGCGACGTGAAGCGCGGCGACGTGGTCGCCTCGCCGCAGTGGGGCCACTCGGTGCACGTCGACGTCCAGCGCCTGCGGCCAGGCGCCTGGTACCACTACCGGTTCATCGTGGGCGACCAGGTCAGCCCCGTCGGCCGCACCCGCACCGCACCCGCCGCGGGGCACCGCCGAGACCCCCTGCGGTTCCTGTTCGGGAGCTGTCAGAACTGGCAGGCGGGCTACTGGCCGCTGTGGGCACACGCCCCGTCCGACGATCCCGACGTCGTGCTCCACCTGGGCGACTACATCTACGAGGGCGGTATCAGCGCCAGCGCGGTCCGGCGCCACAACAGCGGCGAGATCCGCACCCTCGACGCCTACCGCAACCGCTACGGGCTCTACAAGGGCGACCCGGCGCTGCAGGCGATCCACGCCGCGTGCCCGTGGATCGTCACATGGGACGACCACGAGGCGGAGAACAACTACGCCGGCCTCGTCGCCGAGAACCCGGCTGAGGTCCCCGACTTCGCGGCCCGTCGAGCCGCCGCCTACCAGGCGTGGTGGGAGCACCAGCCGGTGCGGCTCGCGCCGCCCACCGGCCCCGACCTGCGCATCTACCGGTCGTTCGACTGGGGCCGGCTGGCCCGCTTCCACGTCGTCGACACCCGCCAGTACCGCGACCCCCAGGCCTGCTCGGGCAGCCTCGGGCCGACCTGCGACGACCGCACCGCGCCCGGGCGCACGCTCCTCGGCCCGGAGCAGGAGGCCTGGCTCGGCGCCGGCTTCGCGTCGTCGCCCGCCACGTGGGACGTGGTCGCCAACCAGATCGTCATGACCTCGATGCCGTTCGCCGGGTCGCTCTACAACCCCGACCAGTGGGACGGCTACACCGCCGCCCGCACCCGCGTGCTCGACCTCATGGCGGCGGGCGGGGTCGACAACGCGGTCGTGCTCACCGGCGACATCCACGCCGCCGGCGTCGCCGACCTGGTCGACGAGAACCCCGACGGCACCCCGTCCGCGATCGCCCGGGGCACCGAGCTGGTGGGTGGCTCGATCAGCTCGACGTTCCCGGCGGATCTGGCCGATGTGGCGGAGGAGCTCATCCTGCAGCTGCCACACGTCCGCTTCGCCGACACCCACGACCGGGGCTACATGGTCTGCGACGTCACCCAGACCGAGGTGGTGACCCGGTACCAGGTCGCGGAATCCACCCTCGTGCCCGACTCGCCGGTGACGACGGCGGGAACGTGGACGACGCTGGCCGGCGTTCCGGGCGTGCAGCCGGCCTGACTCCGGGCCGGGATCAGGGCAGCGTGAGGATCTCGGGGCCGTGGTCGGTGATCGCGATCGTGTGCTCCCAGTGCGCGGCCCGGGAACCATCGACGGTCACCACCGTCCACCCGTCGTCGAGCACCGCCGTCTCGTTGCCTCGGGCACACACCATCGGCTCGACCGCCAGCACGTCGCCCGCGGAGAGCCGCTTGCCCTTGCCCCGCTTGCCGTAGTTGGGCACGTCGGGCGTCTCGTGCATGGCGGTGCCGATGCCGTGGCCCACGTACTCGCGCACCACGCTGAAGCCCGCCGCCTCGACCGTGCCCTGCACCGCCGCACCGAGGTCGCCCAGACGGTTGCCGGGAACCAGCTCGGTGATACCGGCGTCGAGCGCGGCCCGGGTGACGTCGATGAGCCGTTCGGCTTCGGGGTCGATCATCCCCACCCCCGCGGTGAACGCGGCATCGCCGTGGTAGCCGTCGACGATGGCCCCGCAGTCGATCGAGACGATGTCGCCCTCGGCCAGGGGCGTGCCGTCGGGGATGCCGTGCACGACGACGTCGTTCACGCTGGCGCAGATGACGGCCGGGTAGCCGTGGTAGCCGAGGAAGTTCGAGCGCGCGCCCCGGGCCGCCAGCACCTCGCGACCGATCGCGTCGAGGTCGAGCAACGTCACCCCCGGATGCAGGGCGTCGTGGATGCGAGCGTGCATCTCGGCGACGACGCGGCCGGCGCGCCGCATCGTGCGGATCTCCTCGGGAGAGCGCCGGCCCACCGGACGCCGCCCGCTCAGCTCGACCGACGCAGGTCGATCGCGGCGTAGAGGCGCTCGGTGACCTCGTCGGTGGAACCCAACCCGTCGACGACCTCGAGCAGCCCGCGATCCTTGTACCAGGCGATCAGCGGAGCGGTGTTGCGCTCGTACTCGTCGAGTCGCTTGGCGATGGCAGCCGGGGTGTCGTCCTCGCGCTGCACGACGTCGCCGCCGCAGTTGTCGCACACCCAGCCGTACTTCGGCGGCTTGTCGACCGAGTAGTTGGCCGCGCAGTCGATGCACACGCGACGGCTCGCGAGCCGTTCGAGGACGACGTCGGTGGGTACGTCGAGATCGACGACGACATCGAGGGGCCGTGCCGAGGTGATCTCGTGCAGGGCCTCGGCCTGGCCGACCGTGCGGGGGAACCCGTCGAGGATGTAGCCCCGCTCGGTCGTGTCGTCCGCGCTGAGGCGCTCGTCCACGATGCCGATCATCAGGTCGTCGGGCACGAGGTTGCCCGCCGCCATGAGCTCGCCGGCTTTGCGTCCGAGGTCGGTGCCCTCGCGGACAGCGGCCCGGAGCATGTCACCGGTCGAGATGTGGGGCACCACGTAGTGCCGCGAGAGCCGGACGCACTGCGTGCCCTTGCCCGCTCCCTGGCGCCCCAGCATGACCATGCGCACCCCACGGGTCACTGCAGGAACCCTTCGTAGTTGCGCATCATGAGCTGGCTGTCGATCTGCTTCATGGTCTCGAGCGCCACACCCACGGCGATGAGGATCGACACGCCGCCGAAGGCGAAGGCCTGCACGTCCGCCAAGGCGAGCAGCAGCGACGGCAGCAGGGCGATGGCGGCGATGAACACGGCCCCCGGCAGGGTGATGCGGGCCAGGATCTTGGCGAGGTACCGCTCGGTCTGGGGACCGGGCCGGATGCCGGGGATGAACCCGCCCTGCTTGCGGATCGTGTCGGCCTGCTTGTGCGGGTCGAAGGCGATCGCCGTGTAGAAGTACGTGAACCCGATGATCAGGAAGCCGTACACGATGATGTAGAAGATCGAGTCCGGCTGGACCAGGTTGGCGTTGACCCACTCCTGCACCGTCACGCCCCAGCTACCGGGGTCGGACGGGAGCACCTGAGTGATCAGCAGCGGCAGGTACAGCATCGAGCTGGCGAAGATGATCGGTACCACGCCCGACTGGTTGACCTTCAGGGGGATGTACGTGCTCTGACCGCCGTACATGCGCCGACCGACCACCCGCTTGGCGAACTGCACGGGGATGCGGCGCTGGCCGTTCTCGATGATCACGATGGCGACGAGGACGCCGAGGAACAGGATGATCAGCGGGATCAGCAGGCCCAGGCCCTTGGTGGCGTTGATCTGCGCGAACTGCGACGGGATCGGCGAGACGACGCTGGCGAAGATCAGCAGCGACATGCCGTTGCCGATGCCGCGCTGCGTGATGAGCTCGCCCATCCACATGAGCAGCGCCGTGCCGGCGGTGAGCACCAGCACGACGAGCATCACCCGCGGCGGGGTGAAGTTTGGCAGGACGTCGACGTTGGTGGGGTTGCTGGCGCCGCCGAGCAGGCCCCCGCCGCCGTTGTGGAACAGGAACGCCAGGGCGGTGGACTGCAACACCGCGATCGCGATGGTCAGGTAGCGGGTCCACTGCGTGATCTTGCGCTGGCCGATGGCCCCCTGCTGCTGCCACTCCTCCAGCTTGGGAATGACCACGGTCAGGATCTGCATGATGATCGAGCTGGTGATGTAGGGCATCACACCCAGCGCGAACACCGCGAAGTTCGTCAGGCCCGCGCCGGAGAACAGCTGCATGTAGGCGAGGATGCCGCCCGACTCGTCGGCCTGGCTCTTCAGCGACTGGATGGCGTCGAGGTCGATGCCCGGCGCCGGCACGTACGACCCCAGGCGGTAGAGGGCGATCATGCCCAGCGTGAACAGGATCTTGTTCCGTAGGTCGGCGACCTTGAACATGTTCCGCAAGCTGGACAGCACGTTTGTTCCCCTTCAGCGGCGTCGACGGAACATCGGCGCACCGCGTGGCACCGAGTACGCCAGTCTTGCCGGAATCACTCGCCGGGGCGCAATCGCGCGCCCGGCACTCGAACGATGGCCTGGTAGTGCTCGATCAGCGGTTCGCGAACTGGTTGCCCTTGGCCGGCGGGCGGCGATCCCCCCACGGCAGGGGCAGCACCTCGACGCTGCCACCGGCAGCGGTGATGGCGGCCTCGGCCGCCTTGGAGAACGCGTGGGCCTTCACCGTGACGGCGCGCGACACCTCGCCACGTCCCAGCACCTTGACGAGGGAGCCCTTGCCGACGAGGCCCTTGTCGTGCAGGGCCTCGGGGGTGACCTCGTCGAGCTCGGAGGCCTCGATGGTGTCGAGGTTGACCGCTTGGTACTCGACACGGAAGGGGTTGTTGAAGCCCCGGAGCTTGGGCACCCGCATGTGCAGCGGCATCTGGCCGCCCTCGAAACCGGCGGGGACCTTGCTGCGCGCCTTCTGGCCCTTGGTGCCGCGGCCGGCGGTCTTGCCGCCCTTGCCGGCGATGCCGCGCCCGACGCGCTTGCCCCGCTTGGTCGAGCCCGGGGCCGGCTTCAGATCGTGGACCTTGATGGTCATGTTCGTTCCTTTGCCGAGGCCGAAGCTTCGCCTGCCTCGGCTCCTTCGATGTCTTACTCGCCGACGTCTTCGACGCGGATGAGATGGGGGACCTTGGCGATCATCCCGCGGATCTCGGGGCGATCGGGCAGCGTGTTCGTCTGACCGATGCCCCGCAGCCCGAGCGCCCGCAGCGTGCCGCGGTGCTTGGGCTTGGTGCCGATCGACGACTTGACCTGGGTGACCTTGATGTCGGCCATCGCTAGACCCCTTCGGGCTCGAGCCGGGCGCGCTCGCTCTCACGGTAGGCCTGCACGATCGCACCGGGGAACAGCTCCTCGGGCGACTTGCCGCGCAGCTTGGCCACCTCGTCGGGCCGCCGCTGGGCCTTGAGCCCCGCGATGGTCGCCCGGGCCACGTTGATGTGGTTGGCCGAGCCGAGCGACTTGCAGAGCACGTCGCGGATGCCGGCCTCTTCGAGGATGGCGCGCGCCGCACCACCGGCGATGACGCCGGTACCGGGGGACGCCGGCTTGAGGAGCACGCGTCCGGCACCGGTCTCGCCGATCACCGGGTGGACGATCGTCGTGCCGGCCAAGGGAACCTTGAACAGGTTCTTGCGAGCCTCTTCGGTGCCCTTCTGGATGGCGAGGGGCACCTCCTTGGCCTTGCCGTAGCCGAGCCCGACGCGGCCGGCGCCGTCGCCGATCACCAC
>CAYUXB010000043.1:0-19113 GCA_964448525.1 uncultured Acidimicrobiaceae bacterium | reverse complement strand
CACCGCGACGTGGGCGTCCTCGGCCTCGGCCACGAACGCCTCGACGGCGTCGGCGACCAGCCGGCGGGAGATCGTGAGCTCGACGGCCACGTTCGCGCAGGCGTGCTTGACCGCCTGGAACGACCCGATGGGACGGCCGAACTGCCGGCGCTCGGCGGCATAGGCCACCGTGGCCTCGAGGGCGCCTCCGGCGACGCCGACCGCGTCGACGGCGACGGCCAGGGCCGCCCGGTCGGTCAGGTGCCGCAGGCTCGCGGTGAGCGGCCAGATGCGGTCGGGGTCGACCGGCGCTCCGGCGGCCGCCACCTCGCCCAGCGACCGGGTGGCGTCGACCACGGGCACCGACCGGACCTCGACGCGGTCATTCGGCGCGACCTCGCCGTCGGATCCCGGCCGGACCTCGACGCGGCCATGCGGCGTGACTCCCGTGTCGTCGCCCGGGCCGGGCTCGCCCTCCCGGGCCCCTCGAACCTCGACGAGCACGGGCCCGGCCGTGGGATCGTCCGCCACCACGAGGAGGCGGTCGGCCTCCGGCGCGTCGGGCACGAACCGTGCCTGACCCGACAGACGAGCACCGGCGCCGTCGCGCTCGATCACGAAACCAGTGTGCCCGACGAGGCCGCCGTCGCCCCCGGGGAGCGCGACCGCGGCCCGCACCTCGCCCTCGGCGATGGCGGACAGCAGCTCGTCCCGGGCGGCCGACGGCTCGACCGAACCGAGGGCGCCCACGGCGAGGACGGTGCCGAGCATCGACGTCGCGACCGCGGCGCGTCCGATCTCGTCGAGCACGACTGCGACCTCGGCGAACGTGGCCCCGGAGCCACCGTGCGCCTCGGGCACGTCGAGTCCGAGCCAACCGGCCTTCGCCAGCTGCGAGAGGTCGACCCGGCCCGGCTCGCCGCCGGTGATCAGCGGGCTCGCTGGTGCCAGCAGGTCGCGGGCGACGGCCCGGAGCTCGTCGTGGAACTCGGCGAGGCCGCTCACGCCGACCCGCTCCTGCCACGGC
The DNA here is from genome assembly GCA_964448525.1 of uncultured Acidimicrobiaceae bacterium. Lineage (GTDB taxonomy): Bacteria > Actinomycetota > Acidimicrobiia > Acidimicrobiales > VFJN01 > ZC4RG19. Next base: position 18,107 of record CAYUXB010000043.1, on the reverse strand, counting down.
TCTCGGCGACGCGATTCATGCCGTCCCGCTCCTGCCACCGCTCTCGGCGAGACGAGGCTCGCGCGGCAGGCCGAGGCCCCGCTCGCCGATGATCGTCCGCTGGATCTCGCTCGATCCGCCCGGGATCGTCCACTCCCACGAGCCGATGAAGTCGAGCACCCACGCACCGGACTCCCAGCCGCTCGACAGCGGCTTCGCGAGCTGGGTGTGGGCGTCGAGGCCCGCCACCTCGGCAGCGAAGCCGGTCAGGCGCTGCAGCAGCTCGCTGTAGTACAGCTTCACGATCGAGGCGTCCGCGGGGCCGACCTCGCCCGTGTCGGCGCGCTCCACGAGGTCGCGGCACACCGAGCGCAGACCGGTCAGCTCCGTCTCGAAGCGGGCCAGGCGGTCGGCGACCACCGGGTCGTCGATCGGCCGGGCACCGGCGCCACCCAGGCGGCCACCGGGGCGGGCGCACTCGTCGACCAGCCACCGGAACCCGCCGGCCAGGCGCTCCGCCAGCTCGAGCATCGTCATCCCCCGCTCGGCGCTGAGCGTCGCCTGGGCCACCTGCCAGCCGGCGTTCTCCGGCCCGACCAGGTTGGCGTCGGGGATCTCGACGTCGTCGAGGAACACCTCGCAGAAGTGGGCATCGCCGAGCGCGTTGCGGATCGGCCGCACGTCGACACCCGGCGACCGCATGTCCATCAGGAAGTACGAGATGCCCTTCCTCGCGGGGGTGTCGGGGTCGGTGCGGGCCAGCAGCAGGCACCAGTCCGCGTGCCGCGCCCCGCTGGCCCACAGCTTCTGGCCGTTGACGACGAACCGGTCGCCGTCGCGGCGGGCCGTCGTCCGCAGGCTGGCGAGGTCGGACCCCGCCTCGGGCTCGGAGAACCCCTGGCACCAGATCTCCCCGTCGAGGATCGCCGGCAGGTGCCGCGCCCGCTGCTCGTCCGTGCCGGCCACGAGCAGGGTCGATGCCGCGTGGTGGATCGACACGAACGCCAGCACCAGGCGGGGGGCGTCGTGGGCCGCGAGCTCCTGGTAGAGCACGACCTGGCGCGGCACCGACATGCCCCCGCCCCACTCGGCCGGCCAGTGCGGCACCGCCCACCCGGCCCGGCGCAGCTGCTGCAGCCAGTCCTTCTGGAAGGTGACGAAGTCGTCCTCGGGCACGCCCGTCTGGTCGCTGCGCCAGCCCGCGGGCACCTGCGCGCGGCACCAGGCGGCCACCTCGGCACGGAACTCGGCGAGCTCGGCGGGCGTGTCGGCGGCGGTCACGCGAAGATCCCCGTCAGGCCGCGGCGGCCCAGGCGAGCCGTGAGGGCGGCACGGGTGGCCGACGGGCCGAGCGGCAGCCGCCGCAGCGGCTGACTGGCCCGTGACAGCCACGACAGCGTCGTCTCGTCGCAGAACCCGATGGCGCCGTGGAGCTGGTGGGTGATGCGGAACACGACCTCGGCCGCCTCCACCGCCGCGAGCCGCAGGGCGAGGGCGTCGGAGACCGCACCCGGCTGGCCGGTGGCGACGCTCCAGAGTGCGTGCTTCGCCAGCTCCTCGACGCCGACCCGCTCGACCTCGGCGTCGGTGAGCTGGAACTGGACGCCCTGGAACGAGGAGAGCGGCTGGCCGAACTGCTGCCGCTGGCCCACGTAGGCGGACGTCAGGTCGACGGCCCGGTCGAGCATGCCGAGCAGCGTCCAGCAGGGCAGGACGAGGCCCAGGGCGACATCGTCGGCGCCGCCGTCGTCGAGGGGGACCAGGTCGAGCGAGCGGGTGAGGCCCGGCTTGCCCACCGGGGCCGCGGCGGGCCCGGGGGTGGCTCGATGGCGGCGGCCGTCCAGGCCGACGGCCACCCAGCGCAGGTCGACGTCGGCCACCGTCTCGGCCACGGCCGCAGCCTGCGACCTGGTGTCGTCGCCGGTCGTGCCGACGACCAGGAGCGCGTCGGCCTCGACGTCACGGGGGCGAGCGACCCGTTCGGCGACCGGATGCGGCACCGCCCACCAGCCGGCGCTGTGGCACAGGGCGGCGGCCGCCTCGAGCTCCTCGGCGCTGCCCCGCGGGTCGAGGTCCCAGGCGCCGAGATCGCCGAGGACCTTGGCGGCGGCGTCGCCGGCATCCCCGGCGCTGCCGGGCGCGGCGGCCGTGAGGGCGGTACCTGGCCCGCCGGTGCCGGTGCCGGAGCCTGGCCCGCCGGTGCCGGTGCCTCGCCCGCCGGTGCCGGAGCCGGCGGTGCCGGGGCCGGCCGTGGTGAGCTCGTCGCCGCCGGCGTCCCGAAGGGCCCGTCGGACCGTCTGGCCGTACTCGACGGCCTCGGGGCTGAGATCGGTGTTCATGCCGCCGCCAGGAGCACTCGGGCCAGCAGGATCCGCTGCATCTCGATGCTGCCGGACGCCATCGTGGCCGACACCGAGTAGCGGTGGTGGTCCTCGACCGCCCGCCGGAACCGCTCGCCGTCGGTCTCGGAGTCCTGCCCGAACGGCAGCTCGGCGGCGATGTCCATGAGCACCTCCGCGCTCTCCTGGTCGAGCCGGGTGACGGCGATGCGGTAGGCGGCGGTGTCGCCGGGCCGCACGTCGCCGGTCTGCTGCGTGGCGATGACCCGGTAGGCCAGCAACCGAGCGCGCCGGGCGTGCACCAGCATCCGGGTCCACCGGCTGCGCAGTTCGTCGGGCAGGTGGTCCCAGGCGTCGCCGAGGGCCTCGGGGCCCCAGTGCAGCAGCCGCTCCACCCGGGCGTAGCGGGCGATGCCCACCCGCTCGAAGGCGAGGACCTCGCGCACGACGTTCCACCCCTGGTCGACCTCGCCGAGCACGTCGGCCTCGGTGACCCACACGTCGTCGAGGAAGACCTCGTTGAGGTGGTGCGGGCCGAGCATGCACGGGATGGGTCGCACCTCGATGCCCGGGGCGTCCATCGGCACGAGGAACACGGTGATGCCCTGCTGCTTGCGCTCGCCCCGCGAGGTGCGGGCCAGCAGGAAGCACCACTGCGCCATCGTGGCGTAGGACGTCCAGATCTTCTGCCCGCTGATGCGCCAGCCGTCGCCGTCGCGCCGGGCCGCCGTCTGCAGCGAGGCGAGGTCGGACCCGGCATCGGGCTCGCTGAAGCCCTGGCACCAGATCACCTCGCCCGCGGCGATGGGCGGCAGGTGCCGGCGCTGCTGCTCGGTGGTGCCGTGGCGCATGATGGTCGGCCCGACCCAGTTGACCCCCATGTACTGGGCGCCACGCGGCTCGTGGTGGGCCCACATCTCCTCGCGGACAGCCGTCTGCTCCCAGGGTGAGGACCCGCGACCGCCGAACTCCTCCGGCCAGGCCGCGCACAGCAGGCTCTCGTCGGCCAGCAGGCGACAGAACGCCTGGGCGACCTCCAGGTCTGCCGGGTCGTCGGTGAACGCGCCCAGGAAGTCCGGCGGCACGTTGTCGGCGACGAGCCGCCGCAACTGCTTGCGCAGGTCGGCGACCTTCGTCCCCTGGTCGTAGTCGAGCACCGGTGCGGCTCCCCTCGGATCGTGCGTGGCCTCGCCCGTTGGACCGATCGGACCACACCTTTCTAACAGGTTGGTCGCGCTGGCACGCGAGGGAACGACCGTCGGCGGTGTCATCCACCGGACCCGACTCCCTGCACCGCCCCGGGCGCCTCCCTATGATGAGTGAGCCCTCATTCTGTTTGGTCGGTCGAGCACCCGTCCACACCCGCCGAGGGAGGCGCCCCCCGATGAGCTCCACCGACACCCCGTCCCCTGCCGGCGCCACCGGCGGGTCCCACCGCGTCGACGACACACCCGGCGGCAACGACCGTCTCGCCGGCACGATCGGCGGTGCCGCGGGTGTCGACGACGTCGGCGCTGCAGGTCCGGCCGGCGGGCGACGGCTGCTGTCCGGGGTCGAGGCCGTGTGCGAGACGCTGGTCGTGCGCCGAGCCGTCGACGCGGCCGCGGGCCTCGACACCGCCACCTTCGTGTCGGGCTACCCCGGCTCCCCCCTCGGCACGCTCGACATCGCGCTGGCTCGGCTCGGCAGTCGGCTCGACGCCAACCGCATCGTCCACCAGCCCGGCCTCAACGAGGAGCTGGCTGCGGCGGCCGTGTGGGGGTCGCAGATGGGCGAGGCCGTGCCCTACGCGGACGTCGACGGCGTCGTGGGGGCCTGGTACGGCAAGGGTCCCGGGCTCGATCGGTGCGGTGACGTGCTCAAGCACGCCAACTTCATGGGCACCGGCCGCAACGGAGGCGCGGTCCTGTTCGTCGGTGACGACCCGTCGGCCAAGTCCTCGACGCTCCCCTACGACACGAACGCGCCCCTGGCGGATGCGGCTGTCCCGGTGCTGGTGCCGTCCGACCAGCAGGACCTGCTCGACCTCGCCGTCGAGGCCTTCCGGCTCAGCCGGGCGTGCGGATCGTGGGTCGGCGTCCGCATCGTCACCGCCGTCGCCGACGGCATCGGCACGGTCGACACCGACCCGGCCCGGTTCGCCACCGTCGGCCCCGACCCCGAGCTGACGGTCGACGGCAAGCCGTGGCGGCACGAGCCACGCGGCTCCATCCTGCGTCCCGACCTCGAAGCGCTGTGGCTCGACCGCCGCCTGCAGGCCGCCCAGGCGTGGGTCGAGGCCCGACGGCTCGACCGGTTCCTCGGTGCCGACCGCGGGGCGCGGCTCGGGATCGTCTGCTCCGGCCGGACCTACCGCGACGTGCTCGGCGCCCTCGAGGCGTGCGGCATCGGCCCGGACGACCTCACCGCGGCGGGCATACGCATCCTGAAGCTCGCCCTCACGTACCCGGTCGTCCCCTCGTCGATCGTCGAGCTGGCCGACGCCTGCGACGAGATCGTGGTCGTCGAGGAAAAGCGGCCGTTCGTCGAGCAGCAGGTCCGGGCCACGCTGCACGAGGCCGGACGCACCACACCGGTGCGCGGCAAGCGCGGCGCCGACGGCAGCCCGCTCGTGCCCGCGTCCGGCGAGCTGACCGCCGAGCGGATCGTCGAGGTGCTCGGCCGGGTGCTACCGGACCTGGCACCGGCGCCCTCGCCCCCTCCCCTGCGGCGCACCGTCCTGCCGCTGATCGACCTGCCCGCCCGCACCCCGGCGTTCTGCAGCGGCTGCCCGCACAACCGCTCGACCGTCGTGCCTGCGGGCTCGATCACCGGCGGCGGTGTCGGCTGCCACGGGATGATCCACTTCGAGCACCGGCACGCGGACGAGACCTTCGTCCCGCCGACGCCGATGGGCGCCGAGGGTGTGCACTGGGTCGGGCTGGCGCCGTTCGTCGGCGACCGGCACATCTTCCAGAACCTGGGCGACGGCACGTTCAGCCACTCGGGCAGCCTGGCGATCCGGGCGTGCGTCGCGGCCGGTGTCCACATCACCTTCAAGGTGCTGTACAACTCGGCCGTCGCCATGACCGGCGGGCAGGACGTCGCCGGCCTCATGGACGTGCCCGCCCTCACCCGATCGCTGGCCGCCGAGGGCGTATCCGCCATCACCGTCGTCACCGACGACGTCGCGCGGTACGGGCGGAACGCCCCGTTCGCACCCGGCGTGCAGGTGCGGCCCCGCGAGGACGTGGTCGCCGTCCAGGAGGAGCTGCGGGAGCGCCCCGGCGTGTCGGTGCTCGTGTACGACCAGCGGTGCACGGCCGAGGCCCGCCGCCTCCGCAAGCGGGGCGAGCTCGACGAACCGCCGCAGCGGGTCGTGATCAACCAGGCGGTGTGCGAAGGCTGCGGCGACTGCTCGCGCATCAGCAACTGCCTGTCGGTGCTCCCCGTCGAGACCGAGTTCGGCGAGCGGCGCGAGATCCACCAGTCGTCGTGCAACAAGGACTTCTCCTGCCTCGAGGGCGACTGCCCCTCGTTCCTGACGATCGTGCCGAAGCCGGGGCGCGTGACGACGTCGGGGCCGGCGGCGGGCGGGGCCAGCGCCGCACGGCCGTCGCTGCCGCCGGGCGAGCTGCCCGAGCCTCCGATCACGCCGGTCGACGGGCGCTACAGCGTGTACACGACCGGCATCGGCGGCACCGGCATCGTCACGGCGAACCGCCTCCTCGCCCACGCCGCGCTGGCGGCGGGGTTCGCCGTGCAGGGCGTCGACCAGACAGGCCTGTCGCAGAAGGCGGGTGCCGTCGTGTCTCACCTGCACGTCGGCCGCAGCGACGCCGACATCACCACGGCCACCGTGCCCGACGGGGGCGCCGACCTCTACCTGTCGGGCGACCTGCTGCAGGCGGCCTCGGCGACCCACCTGCGCAAGGTGCGCCCGGGGCGGACGTGGGCCGTCGTCGACGCGGACCTGGTGCCCACCGCGGGCATGTTGCAAGGCACGCCGGGAGTCGACCACGGGCGCCTGTCCGGTGCCGTCCGCGATGCCATCGGCGACGACCGCGCGGTGCTCGCCGATACGACCGCGCTCGCCGACCGGCTGTTCGGCAGCCACCTGCCCGCCAACGTGGTGCTGCTGGGCATCGCCTCCCAGCTCGGCGCCCTACCGGTGACACCCGACGCCGTCGAGCACGCGATCGAGACCCAGGGGCCCGCGGCGGCGACCAACATCGCGGCGTTCCGCTGGGGCCGGTGGCTCGTCGCCGACCGTGCGGCCGTCGAGGCGGCGCTGGGCCGCCCGGTCGGGGCCGACCCCGTCGGGAACGGCGGACCCCCGGGCCAGTCGTCGCTGTGGGATCCGACTCCGCGTGCGCGCACCGTCGCCCTGGCGCTCGTCGACGCTCGGTCGTTGCCTGACGAGCTGCACCCGCTGCTCGTGCGCCGCGCGGGCCAGGTCCTCGACTACCAGGGCCGCAAGCTGGCCGTCCGGTGGCTCGACCTCGTGGCCCGCGCCGCCGCCGTCGACGACACCGAGCACGGCTGGGCGCTCACCAGGGCCGTGGCCGAAGGCTGGTTCAAGGTGCTCACCTACAAGGACGAGTACGAGGTCGCCCGCCTGCACATGCGGCTCGACCTCGACGACGCGGCGCGCGCCGCCGGCATCGAGGGCGGCTACCAGGTGCAGTACCGCCTGCACCCGCCGACGCTGCGACGCCTGGGCCGGAGCCGCAAGATCGCGCTGCCGAGCGGTGTCGCCCGCCCGGCGTTCCGGGCGCTCGCCGCCATGCGTCGCCTGCGGGGCACGCCGCTCGACGTGTTCGGGCTCGACCGACACCGCCGCGAGGAGCGCCAGCTCGCCACCGACTACGGCGAGCTCGTGGCCGGTGCGCTCGACGCGCTGACGCCGACCTCCTACGACGACACGGTGGCGCTCGCCGGAAGCATCCAGTCGGTGCGCGGCTACGAGGACATCAAGAGCGAGGCGATCGCCCACTGGCGAGAGGCCGTCGGGCTGTCGTGACGATCGACGTCGGGCTGTCGTGAGTATCAAGGTCATCCGCTTCCTGCCCGTCGCTCCCCCGGTCGACCCGCGGACGCCGATCACCGACAGGTCCCACCGACCGGACGCACCCGACCGCGTGACCCTGGCGACCGCCCTCGACCTGGCGGGGCTACCCCCGCCCCGGTTCGCCGCGATCGAGATCGTGTGGGCGAGCGTCGACGCGGCGGGCACCCCTCCCGACGAGGCCATGGTCGCAGGCCGGCGCGACGAGGGCGTGATCGCGGTCCCCGTCGACGAGGTCGTCGTCCGGGGCGCCGAGGCGCTGACCACCCGCTGGGCCGACGCCGGCGAGCGGTTCAAGATGATGTCGGTCGGCCGGCGGAACCCGGCGCTGACGCGAGCGGAGTTCGTCGAGCGCTGGCGAACCGAGGCCGGCCGGCTCGGCGGCGACCGCATCCCCGACGAGCTGCGTGGCCTCGCCTATGTCCAGAACCATCCCCGCGGCGACGATCCTCCCTTCGACGCCATCAACGAGGTGTGGTTCGACCGGCTCGACGACCTCCGTCGCCGCGCCGAGTGGTTCGCGGCCCGCCCCATCCCCGCCGACCTCATGTCGCCGGCGGACTGCTGGTCGCTGTACCTGCGCGAGACGCTCGTCGTCCCCGCCCGTCGATGAGATGACGGCGCGGCTGGCCGCGCTCCGTGGACCGAATTGGTTGCTCAGCAACCAGTTCGGTCCACGGAGTCGATGTCGTGACCAGTCGAACGAACCGACCGACGAGCATGCTGGACGCCGTCGCTATTCGGGGCTTCACGCGTCAACATCGTTCCATGACCTCGCCACGAGACCCGTCCGCGTCGCGGCCACCCGCGCCGAACTCGTTCGGATCGGACACGCCCGGCGACCTCCCCGCTCCCAACCACCACGCCCACCACGCCGGATTCTCGGGCGTCAAGGGGCTGGTGAGCGCGCTCACCATGCTCGTGGGTCGGCGAGCGGACGCCGAGCTCGCCGTCGAGCGCACCGGAACCGGCCCCGACGACCACGTCGTCGACGTGGGCAGCGGCCCCGGCTCGACCGCCCGCCGGGCCGCCCGCGCCGGGGCGAGGGTCACCGGAGTCGAGCCGGCCGGTGTCATGCGGGACCTGGCCCGGCGCCTCTCCCGCCGCACCGGACCGGGCACGATCGACTACGTCGAGGGCACCGCAGAGGCGCTGCCGGTCGAGGACGGCGCGGCCACGGTGCTGTGGTCGATCGCCACCGTCCACCATTGGCAGGACGTCGACGCCGGCATCGCCGAGGCCCATCGGGTTCTCGCGCCCGGAGGGCGGCTTCTCGTCGGTGAGCGCCGCATCCAGCCCGGAGCGACCGGGATGGCCAGCCACGGCTGGACCGACGACCAGGCGACCTCGTTCGCCGCGCACCTGCGGCGGGCCGGGTTCACCGACATCGAGACGGACAAGCTGCACGCGGGCCGCCCGATGCTGGTGATCACCGCCCGCCGCCCGTGATGTGCCGCGTCCACGTTGACGGCGTAGAGCAGGACGTCACTCGGCCGGTAGCTCGACCTCGACGGTCGCCGAGGCCATCTTGGCGTCGTCCTGGTTGCGCATGTCGACCTTCACCACGGCGATGTGCACCCGCTTGCGCTCGATCCGGGTGTCGACGACCTCGCCGGAGAGGAACGTGGCGTCGCCGGTCAGCGCCGGGTTGCGGTATTGGGCGCTCGAGTGGGTGATCGTGCCCCACTCCCCCGCCCAGGCCGCCACGTAGTCGAGGATCCACGCCCCCATCGATGCCCCGTAGCCGTAGCCGCGGGGCATCCCCACGTGGCGGGCCCAGCGCGGCTGCAGATGACCCCGCGACGGGCCGTAGTAGGCGCCGTCGGTGAGCTCGGGGTTGACCCGCTCCATCCGGCGGTCGCCCTCGAAGCCCGCCATCTCCTTCGTGTAGCCCAGTTCCTCTGCCCGCACGGTGGTCGGGCCCTTGGCGGTGGCGCCCCAGGTGGTCATGGGATAGGCCCGCCACTCGGTGGTGAACGACGCCAGGCTGTGCGGGCCGAGCACGTTCTCGGCCAAGCGATCGCCCGCCGACACCGACGAGAACAGGCGCTTGCCGTGGCCGAGCTCCTGGATCTGGTCGATGAACGCCAGCTTGCGCTCCTCCAGCTCGGCGAGCTGCTGGTCGGTCCACTCGGGCTCGCCGTCCCCGGTGCTGCCGTTGCCGGCAGACCCCGCGGTCGTCCCGGCGCTCGTCCCGGCGGCCGACCCGCCCGAGGCGGCACCACCCGCCGACTCGCCCGAGCCGGCACCGCCCGAACCGGAGCCGCCCTCGCTGCCGAACATGTCCTTGTCCTTGGCGCCCTGCACCGGGTACCGGATGGCCGTCGAGCGCTGCAGCGCGATCCGCTCCCCCTTCTGATTGATGTAGAGCGTGTCGCCCCGCTGGAAGCAGGTGGGGCCGGCAAACTTCGTGTCGGCCACCTTGTAGTCGTAGGGCATCCGGTGGCAGACCAGCTTGTCGCCGGGCCGGACGCGGGGCCCGAAGAACCACCAGTCGTCGCCACCGAAGATCAGGTGCGAGCCGGGGATCTTGCCGACCTGGGCGGGCGACGCGCCGTGGCTGGTGTCGCAGGCGACGGTGAACGACAGGGGCGCCAGGATCTCGCCGAAGCGGCTCTCGGCGGCCCACCGCTCGTCGTAGTGCAACGGGTTGGGGTAGTGCATCGCCTGCACCCAGCGGCGGATGTCGTTGAGCGCCACCGGCTCCTTCAGCTCGCCTGGTCGCATGGGCACGCCCATGTACCGGTCGAGGTCGGACACGTCGAGCGTGGCCTCCGACGAGGTCGCGTCGGCGGCGGTGGTGTTGTCTGTGGTCATCGTTCTCCCTCGGGGGCGGCGGTGGCAGGAACGTTCGTCGTCGCAGCGGTCGTCGCGGCGGGTGTCGCGGCGGGTGTCGCCGCGACGGCAGATCTGTCGGTGAGCTTCATCGGTCGTCCTCCGGGACGGGCGCCGTCCCGAGCCGGGTGTGGACCAGCTCGAGCAGGGCGTCGTCGCGGACCTTGGCATCGCTGCCGGTCATGGGCATCTCGTCGGGGGCGAAGAACAGGACGTGGCGCGGCACCTTGTAGGCGGCCACCCGTTCACGCAGGAACGTCCGAACGTCGTCCGCGGTCGCGGATTCGCCGTCGCGCAGGACGATGCAGGCGACGACGGCCTGGTCGAGCCGGGGATCGGGAACGCCGAGCACCCGGGACAGCTTCACGGGCGGGCAGGCCCGCAGCGCGACCTCGACCTCGGCCGGCGAGACGTTGGCGCCGGCCGTCTTGATCATCTCGGTGCGCCGGCCGGACCAGTGGACGTTGCCGTCCGCGCTGACGTGGCCGGCGTCGCCGGTGTGGAAGAAGCCGTCGCCGTCGACGCAGTCCTCCGGGGCGCGGCCGAGGTAGCCGAGCATGAGGGAGGCGCCGGACACGCACAGCTCACCTTCCTCGTCGACGCCGAGCAGCGCGCCCGTGTCGGGGTCGACGACCCGCAGCCGGGCGCCGGGCAGCAGGGCGCCGTGCCCGACCTTGGCGCGCTCGCGGGGCGTGTCGGACGGGTGCGCGCACACGAACGCGCACGTCTCCGACATGCCCCAGCCGACCGGCATGATCCATCCGGGATCGCCCTCGACGCGCGGGTGCCGAGCGTAGGCGCCCTTGCCGTAGACGCAGCGCAGCGCGGAGAGGTCGGTGTCCGCCCAGTCGGGGTGCTCGGCCAGCGCCGCGGTCTGGTGGGGCAGCGTGTAGGACTCCGACACCCGCTCGCGGGCCATGAGCTCCAGGGCCGGGCCCGGGTCGAAGGTCTCCTGGGCGACCCAGCACCCGCCCGCCGCCAGGGTGGCGCCGACCGCGGTGTTGAACCCGGCGGTCCAGAAGATGGGCAACGCGCTGAACAGGCGGGTGGCGGGGTCGCGGGCGAACACGCCGGCCTGCAACCAGCACTGCAGCGCCGGGGATCGATGGGCGTGGAGGATGCCCTTGGGCGCGCTCGTGGTGCCCGACGAGAAGATGACGAGCGCGGGGTCGTCCGGCCGCACCGCGGCGGCTCGGGCGTCGAGCCGGTCCTCGGGGACGTCGTCGCCACCGGCCAGCAGGTCGTCCCACGACGTCTCGCCGAGCACGGCGACCCGCTGCAGGGATGGGCGGTCCGCCGCGATGGCGGCGAGGTCGTCGCCGAACCGCCGGGACAGCAGGCGGGACTGGGTCAGCACCACGGTGGCCCGGCACGTGTCGACCAGGTGGGCGAGCTCCGGGCGGGGCGAGAACGTGGACATCGGGGCAGCCACGGCGCCGACGAGCGCGGCACCGAAGATGGCGGCCACCGCCTCGGGACGGTTGCCCATGACGACGCCGACCGCGTCGCCGCGCTCCACCCCGGCGGCGAGCAGGGCACGCCCGATGCGGCGGGCCTCCGCGCCGAGGCGGGTGTAGGTCCAGCGCACGGTGGCGCCGCTGCGCAGCGGGTCGTCCAGCACGACGGCCTCGTTCGGACCGAACCGGGCGACGACCTCGTCCAGGAGCCCCCCGAGCGTGAGCGCGCCGACGCCTGGGGTCGTCTCGACGGCGGGACCCTCGAAGGTGGTCATCGGTCCGCTCGGGCGTCGGGCGTGGCGCGGCCGGTCACCGTGCATTCTGCGACTCGGGTGTTAGTACGGCCGCGGTTGTGGTTACGTTGCTTCCCATGCGATTCGGACTCGATGTGGCGCAGCAGCGCATGCCGTGGGACGAGCTCGTGCGCCGGGTGCAGCTCGCTGAGGAGCTGGCCTTCGAAGGCGTGTGGGGCTTCGACCACTTCCAGCCGATGTACGGCGAGGGGCCGGGTGAGACCTTCGAGGGCATGACGACGCTGGCCGCGCTGGCCGGCGTGACGTCGCGCATCCGCCTCGGCCTGCTCGTCACCGGTGTGACCTACCGGCACCCGTCGGTGCTGGCGGCCCAGGCCGTCACGGTCGACCACGCCTCGCACGGCCGGCTCGACCTGTCCCTCGGCGCCGCCTGGTACGAGAAGGAGCACACGGAGCTCGGCATCCCGTTCCCGCCGCTCGCCGAGCGCTACGCGCTCCTGGAGGACGCCCTCGAGATCACGACCCGCCTGTTCACCGGCGACGTCGTGAGCTACGACGGCAACGTGGTGTCGCTGCGCGACGCCCAGCTGCGGCCGGTGCCGGTCCAGCAGCCCCGTCCGCCCATCTGGATCGGTGGCAGCGGTCCCCGCCGCACGCTGCCCCTGGTGGCGAAGTACGCGGACGTGTGGCACGCGTTCGGCTCCCCCAACTCGCTGCGTGAGGCGTCCGAGCGGGTCGACCAGCTCGCCGTGGAGGCCGGCCGGCAGCCGTCGGACATCGCGCGTGCCGCGTCGGTGTCGCTCGACGATCTGGACGCGGCCCGGAAGTTCATCGGCAAGTGGCGCGACGCCGGCTACGACTACCTGGTCTGCGGCTGGCCCGGTGAGGGTGCCGGCCAGGTCGAGCGCTTCGCCCGTGAGGTCATGCCCGACTTCGTCGGCTGAGACCGGCCGGACGGGAGGGCGGGGCCCGGGTGGCCCTGCGCTCCCGCACCGAGGGCGGGATGTCGCTGACACGCGTGTGGCTGCCATCGGCCGCCGCGGTCAGGCCTTCTCGAACGTGGCCACGCGACGGTGGAACCGCCAGGTCCCGTCGTCGCGGTCGCGGTGGAGCACGTCCTGGTAGCGGCCCACGAGCTGGATCGCCCACCCCGCCTTGCCCGGCGCGATGAACACCACGTCGCTGACGGCCTCGGCCTCGTCGGAGCCGCGTGCGGTGACGAGCGTGTTGAGCACGAGGTGGCGCTGCGGCCCCCGGGGAGCCCACCCGGAGTAGGCCGCGCGGAGGGCGTCGTGCCCCTCGAAGACGCCCATGGCGCCGAGGTCGCACACGGCGTCGGGGGTGAACGTGGCGACGACGTCGTCGGTGCGGCCGTCGTCGAGCGCTTGGGTGTAGGTGGCGATCGCGGCGCGGACCCCTTCGGCCACGTCACCGAAGCTCGCATCGGTGGTCGCGACTGCGCCCATGCTCCTGCCGGGGAGGTCCGTGGCGTTGCTCGGGCCGGTGACGCCCTTGTCGTCGTGCGCGTCGTTGCTCATCGTGCTCCTCAGAAGCCCAGGTCGGCGACGGGTCGCTCGAGCGGGTTGACGTTGACCTCGCCCAGGGCGGGCAGAAGGGTCTCGAACGGCAGGCCCGCGAGGAACCCGTCGACGGTGCGCTCGAAGTTGGCGATGCCGCCCTCGATGTTCTCCGAGAACCGCATGTACTCGAAGCCCTTGGCGTGCACCCCCCGCTGCTGGCGGGGCAGGTTCGAGAAGTCCTGCTGCGGGATCGGCGGCACCCGCGGGTCGTCGCACTCCCACACCTCGGGCGCGGGCGGGGCCGGCGGCACCTCGCCCTCGGGGAAGCGCGTGAGCGACCAGATCTCCATCAACGTCTCCTCCGGCCCGAGCGGCCGGAAGCGGTAGGACGAGGCGCTGCTGTACATCGGCAGCACGAAGAAATGCGGGAAGCAGTAGCCCATCGGCTCGTTCCGGCCCGTGGCCGCCAACTCGTTGAGGTCGGGGATCGGGTGGCCCTGGGCGCGATGCCAGCGCACGACAGCATCGTTGTAGGTGCGGTGCCACGTCTCCATCGCCGGCCCCGGCTCGGCGGGCAGGTCGATGTCGCGCAGTCCCTCGGCGATCTGCACGTCGCTGGCGTGCACCATGCCGGCCATGCCCTCGCTCATCGTGTGCAGGTAGCGGATCTCGGCGTCGAGCCACGCCCGCGGGTCGAACGTGGACGGGTCGCGCGGGACGAAGCGGCGGGGGTCGACGAGCTGGGGGTGCGCCTCGATGACGTGGTACTGCTCCATGAACGCCTCCTCCGCGAGCTTCCAGTTCACGGGGAGTCGGACGGCGACCCACCACTCGGGGTGCATCGTCTCGAGCTGCCACCCCTCCATGATCGTGGCGAACGGCTCGATGCACGGGCGCAGCGGCGGGGCGTCGTCGTCGAGGTTGATCCAGGCGCAGCCGCCCCACACCTCGGCGCGCACGGGTCGCAGGTCGAGGTCTTCGGGCTGCATGTTGTGGGCGGAGAACGAGCTGCGCTTCGACACGAAGGTGTTCCGCCCGTCGGGGCCGTAGCACCACCCGTGGAAGGGGCAGGTGAAGCCTGTCTCGCACGTGCCGCGGGGCTCCGCCACCTGCACGCCCCGGTGCCGGCAGGCGTTGTGGAACGCGGTGACGCCCATGTCCTCGTTGCGCACCACGACGATCGACTGGCCGACGATCTCATAGGTGACGTAGTCGTGCGGCCGCGGGATCTCCTCGAGTCGGCACGCCATCTGCCAGGTGCGCGACCAGAGCTGGTCGACCTCCAGCTGGAAGAAGTCGGGGTCGTAGTAGCGCTGCTTCGGCGCCCGGTCGGGCACCTCCAGCGAGTACGGCACCGGGAGCACCGGTCGGTTGTGGTCGACGGTCGCCACGGGAACTCCCCTCTCAGATTCCTGCACGTGCGTTTCCGCGAACATAGACTATACCGATCGGTACAAGAATCGCCCCGGGACGCCGGCACCGAGCCTCGAATCCGAGCCCGATGCCGGGCCGCCCCACGACCGCTGAGCGGGCCATCCCATGACGACACCATCCTCCGAAGCCGTGACCGCGGGCGGTCCCCGCCCCGCAGCCGCCGACGTCTCCGTGCACGATGCCGGTGCAGACGATGCCGCCGCCGTCGACGCCGTCGATGCCGGCGCTGTCCATGCCGGTGCCGTCGATGTCGATGTCGACGTGCTGATCGTCGGCGCCGGCATCACCGGCATCTACCAGCTCCACCGGGCCCTCGAGGAGGGCTTCTCCGCCCTGTTGGTCGAGGCCGGGAGCGGCGTGGGCGGGACGTGGTACTGGAACCGGTACCCGGGAGCGCGGTTCGACTCCGAGAGCTACACGTACGGCTACCTCTTCTCGAAGGAGCTGTTCGACGAGTGGGAGTGGCAGGAGCACTTCGCCGCCCAGCCCGAGACGGAGCGCTACCTCAACCACGTGGTCGACCGGTTCGACCTCCGCCGCCACATGCGGTTCGACGCACCCGTCACGGCGGCCGAGTGGGACGAGGCGTCGGGCACGTGGGCGGTCACGCTCGGCGACGGCGGCTCCCCCGTGCGGGCCCGGTTCCTGGTCGCCGCCACCGGCGTGCTGTCGGTGCCCTACACACCCGACGTCCCGGGGCGGGACAGCTTCGCGGGCGAGCAGCACCACACCGGGCGCTGGCCTGCGACGCCCGTCGACGTCACCGGCAAGCGGGTCGCCGTCGTCGGCACCTCGTCGAGCGGCGTGCAGGTCGTGCCGGCGATCCTCGGCGACGTCGCCTCGCTGACCGTCTACCAGCGCAGCGCCAACTGGTGCACCCCGCTCAACAACCGGCCGATCACCGCGGAGGAGCAGGCTTCGTTGCGGGCGGGGTTCGAGGACCTGTGCCAGGTCTTGAACACGTCGATCCACGGCTTCCACCACCCGATCAACACCCGCGCCGGGTTCGACGACTCCGAGGCCGAGCGGCAGGCGTTCTACGAGCGGATGTGGTCGAGCCCGGGCTTCATGAAGCTCACGAGCAACTACGCCGACCTGCTGTTCAACGAGGCCGTGAACGAGGAGTGGTGCGAGTTCATCGCCGGGAAGATCCGGGCGATCGTGCACGATCCCGAGGTCGCGTCGCAGCTCATCCCCACCGACCACCGCTTCGGGGAGAAGCGGCCGCCGTTCGTGGCCGGCTACTTCGAGGCGTTCAACGACCCGAAGGTCTCGCTCGTCGACCTGCGGGAGACGCCGATCCTGCGGATGACCGAGACGGGCATCGAGACCGCCGACGGGCTGCGCGAGTTCGACATCGTCGTGTGGGCGACGGGGTTCGACTTCGGCACGGGCGCGCTGTCCCGCATGGGCATCGTGGGTCGATCCGGTCTGGCGCTGAACGAGCACTGGGCCGACGGGCCCACCACCTTCCTCGGCGTGCAGACGCGGGGGTTCCCGAACCTGTTCTTCCCCGGCGGGCCGCACGCCGCGGCCGGCAACAACCCCCGCTACAACGGCGACCAGGTCGACTTCGTGACCGACCTGCTGGCGTACGCGCGGGAGCAGGGCTGCGACGTGATCGAGGTGTCGGCGCAGTCCGAGGAGCGCTGGACGCGCATGGTCGACAAGGGAGCCGCGAAGACCACGTTCGGCACCATCGGCCAGTACGTCGGCGGCAACATCCCGGGCAAGCCGAAGCGGTACCTGCTCAACACGGGAGGGCGGGTGAAGCTGTTCGAGGTCATCGCGGATGTCGTGGCCAACGACTACAACGCGTTCGAACTGTCCCGGTCACCCGGGCCCGCTGCATCCGGCACCGTCATCTCCGATGACCCTGCGGCTCCGGAGTCGATCACCTCCGAAGCCACCAGCTCCGCCTAGCGGTCGTCCCCCCGGCGACTGCTCGGTCGCGTCGGCGGATGCACGTCCCCCCTCAGCGTGCCCGCCGACGCGGCCATCCCATGGGCGGACCCTCGCGGTCGCTCGTCCGTCATGCCACGGGTCCCCTCAGGATTTCCACAACAGATCTGGTCGCTGGAGCGACCGATCCCGTCGCGGAAATCTCGTCAGTCGTGCGGTCCCTCGACGGGGCGATCCGGTCGGTGGTCCGACGGCTGGGGCGTCACGCTCAGCACCTGGACCTCCACCGGGGTCTCGAACCGGTGCCACGTGCCCCGGGGCACGACCAGCAGCTGCCCGGCTCCCAGCGGATGCGCACGCTCCTCGTCGCCGTGCAGAGTGAACAGCGTGGTGGCGCCACCGACCACCATCACCAGCTCGTCGCCCTCGGGGTGGCGTTCCCACTCGCTGCGACCCGCCCAGTGGGCGACGTACACGCCGCCGTCCCGGTAGGCCGAGAGCATCCCGAATGCGCCGGCCATGTCATCGTCGGTCGTCGTCGGCGTGCGGTCACCGCGGAACGTCAGCCGCGCCAGCGCCTCCTCGACCGAGACGGGCACCGGATCGCGGGGCGCGCCCGCCGCCGGGAGCACCATCCGGCCGATCGGGCCCGGGTTCTCGGCGATCTCCCACCGGTAGCCGTCGGGGTCGGCGAAGTAGCCGGTGTAGCCGCCCCACTCCCGCTCGACGGCGGAGCCGACGGGGTCCGCGCCAGCCGCTCGGGCGGCGTCGAGGACGGCGTCGACCTCGGCACGGGTGGCGACGTTGTGCGCGAGCGTCAGCGGAACCACGCCGTCGCCCCGTCCGATCGGCCCGACCTCGGCCTCGAACGCGACTTCCGCCCAGAGCGACAGGACGAGACGGTCGCCGACCCGGATCATCAGCACGTCGCCCGGCACCTCGAGGGCGGGCTCCCACCCGAGGCCGTCGACGTAGAACCGGTGACTGCGGTCGAGGTCGCCCACGGCGAGGGTCACGAAGCTGACGCGCGGTTCCATGGACGCACACCCTGCCAGCCCGACGCGACCTACGCGGCGGAGGTTGTTGCGCCGGCCGGGATCACCGGTGGTACCGGTCCGGTCCGTCGGACCGGGCCCTCGGTCAGGACTTCGGTCTCCCGGAGGTCACGGTTCCGGGCAGTCGTCCAGCGAGCCGTGGCAGACGACCGCCTGCAGTTCGGTGACGGTGAGGTCGAAGGTGGTCGTGCGCGTCGCGTCCGGGAGACTGCCACCGCCCCAGCCACCGGTCGCGGTCCACTCCACCGCCCAGGTGACGGTGACCGCGGCGTGATAAACGCCGTC
>CAYUXB010000042.1:0-19231 GCA_964448525.1 uncultured Acidimicrobiaceae bacterium | reverse complement strand
CCGCCAAGCCGGTCGCCGCGATCTGCCACGCCCCGTGGACCCTGGTGGAGGCCGATGTCGTGCGCGGCCGGCGCCTGACGAGCTGGCCGAGCCTGCACACCGACATCAGCAACGCCGGTGGCAACTGGGTGGACGAGCAGGTCGTCGTCGACACCGACGGGCCGAACACCCTGGTCACGAGCCGCAAGCCCGACGACCTCGCCGCCTTCGACGAGGCGATGGTCGACGCGCTCACCGCCGCCTGACCGTGACCGCCGCTCGTCCCGCATCGGTGCACGGGTCGGCGCATCGGCGGGCAGGATGGGGACATCGCTTCGGTCCGCCTCCTCGTCCTCGCCGACACCCACCTGCGCAGTGACCTGTCCAAGCTTCCGTCGGAGGTGTGGGACATGGTCGATGCGTGCGACGTCGTGCTCCACGCGGGGGACGTGATGACCGCCGACCTGCTCGACGCGCTACGGGAGCGTCGGCCGGTGCACGCCGTGCTCGGGAACAACGACGGGGCACTGGTGGGCGCGCTCCCGGAGCGGGTCGAGCTCGAGCTCGCCGGGGTACGACTGGCGATGGTGCACGACTCGGGTGCCCGGGCGGGACGGGAGCGCCGGATGCGCCGGTGGTTCCCGGGTGCCGACATCGTCGTGTTCGGCCACAGCCACATCCCGATCGACGCCGAGGGTGACGGTGGCCAGCGCCTGTTCAACCCCGGGTCCGCGGTGCAGCGCCGCCGCCAGCCGCAACGGACGATGGGCGTCCTCGAGCTGGCCGACGGCGGCATCGTCCGCCACGAGATCCTCCCGCTGAGCTGAAGCGAGGACCGCAGCGGCGGGGCGGCCCGAGCATCTGGCGTCCCTCAGGTCGCGATGCGCTGCTGACAGACGCCAGATGCGCTTCGAGGCAGCAGCAGGGCTACTCAGCCCGACCGATAGGTGATCGACAGAGACTGGAGCCCGCGGATGACCATGCGCTCGCTCCACACCGGCTCGCCCGCCGACGCGACGTCGTCGAGGCGGGCCACGAGGGCGCCGAGCGCCACCTCGGCCTGGAGCCGGGCCAGGTGCGATCCGAGGCAGTGGTGCACCCCCGAGCCGAACTGGACGTGGTGGGCGGCATCGGCGCGGTCGACCCGCACGAGGTCCGGCTCGTCCCAACGCGCGGGATCGCGGTTGGCCGCACCGACGCACGGGTAGAGCACGTCGCCCGCCGCGACGGCGCGATCGCCGATCGTCATCGGCTGTGTGGCGATGCGCCGCACGAACTGGTTGGGGCCGTCGTAGCGCAGCAGCTCGTTGACGGCGTTGGGCAGCAGCTCCGGGCGGGCCCGCAGCAGGTCGAGCTGGTCGGGCTGGCGTAGGAGGGCGAGCAGCCCGTTGCCGATGAGCGACATCGTGGGCTCGTGGCCGGCGACGTACAGGGTCACCACCTGCGCCACGAGCTCGTTGCGCGACAGGCGGTCGCCGTCCTCCTCGGCCTGCACGAGCGCCGTGAGGACGTCGTCGGCCGGTGCCCGCCGCTTGGCCTCGACCTGATCGTCGAGGTACTCGTACATCTCGTCCATCAGCGCCTGGCAGCGGGCGTACTCGTCGTCGTCGAGCACCGGGTCGAGCATCCGGGCGACCGCCTGGATCCAGGCCCGCACCCGGGGGGCGTCCTCGTCGGGCAGGCCGAGCATGTCGTTGAAGATCGCCACGGGCAGCGGGTAGGCGAAGTCGGCGATCACGTCCATCGCGCCGCGCGGCGCGAGGTCGACGAGCGCCCGGTCGACCCGGTCGGTGATCATCGCCCGCAGCGCCTCGACCGGGCGGGGCCCGAACGGCTGCTGCAGCAGCTTGCGCAGCCGGTTGTGATCCGGGTCGTCGCGCAGGACCAGGGTGTCGGACGGCCGGCCGGAACGGGACTGCCGCTCGCGCTGCAGCTCGACCACGTCGGTGCCCCGGGCCCTGTCCAGCTCGACGCTCACGGTCGGGTCGCGCAGCACCGCCACCACGTCGTCGTGGCGGGTGAGCACCCACCCGTCGAGCAGCGGCGACCAGTGGACCGGGTCGTGCACCCGCAGCCGGGCGTACTGGTCGTAGGGCGAGGCGACGAAGCCGTCCTCGAACGGATCGAACGCGACGACCTCGGCGGCAGCGGCCGGCTCGGCAGCAGGGTCGGCGCCCCGATCAGCGCCGTGGTCCGTCGCGGTCATTCGACCACCACCGCGGGCAGCGCCTCGACGCCGGTCAGCCACGGACGACCGGCCGCGGCGAGGTCGTCCCACTTGGTGAGGTCCGCTCCATGCTGGCCCAGGTCCTCCGGCGTGGGGCCGACACGGCTCGCCAGCGGCGCCAGGGCGTCGAGGTCGAACCCGTAGGTCGCCGCGGTGTTGCCGCCGAGCATCGCCGCCGTCTCGGCCACCGGGATGTCGTGGAACGCCCCCTGCAACCACTCGCGGGTGTGCGGCCAGGTGCCCTCCGGGTGGGGGAAGTCGTTGCCCCACATGATGTTGGCCACGCCGATCTCGTAGCGGCGGGCCAGCTCTCGCCGCCGGGTGTTGGATGCGCCGATGGCGCACTGGGCGTCGAACACCTCGCTCGGACGGCGGGCCAGGTTGGCCGTGAGTTGGTCGCCCAGCTTCCGCGACCCGTGCTCGCGGTCGTAGACGTTGTCCATCGTCCACAGCAGGTCGGGCGCCCAGAAGGCACCGCACTCGGTGACGACGAAGCGCAGGTCGGGATGCCTGTCGAACACGCCGGCCCAGATCAGGAACCACAGCGGTCGCGACGACCACCAGCGCACCTCGGTCGTGTACATGCCCACGTGCGGCCC
The DNA here is from genome assembly GCA_964448525.1 of uncultured Acidimicrobiaceae bacterium. Lineage (GTDB taxonomy): Bacteria > Actinomycetota > Acidimicrobiia > Acidimicrobiales > VFJN01 > ZC4RG19. Next base: position 16,426 of record CAYUXB010000042.1, on the reverse strand, counting down.
GTACGACGCCTTGTCGGCCGACCCGGAGTGCACGTGGATCGGCATGCCCAGCTCCGCGCACGTCGCCCACACCGGGTCGTAGCGCGCGTCGTGGTACGGCGGGTAGGGCTGCCACATCGACGGGATGAGGATGCCGCCGCGCAGCCCCGACGCGTGGGCCCGACGGATCTCGGCGACCGCCGCGTCGACCTCGAAGATCGGCACGATCGCCACGCCGGCCCGGCGCTCGGGGCTGGTGGCGCACAGCTCGGCGAGCCACCGGTTGTGGGCCCGGGCGCCGGCCATGAGCAGCGTCGGGTCGGCATCTCCACCGGCTGCGAGACCGGCGCCGAAGGGCGCGCTCGCACCGGAGGACACCGCGTCGGCGTCGGGGAAGATCACCTCACCCACCACGCCGTCGGCATCGAGCTCGGCGTCGCGGCGGGCGGCGTCCCAGCCGCCGCGCAGGCCCTCGGCGTTCTCGCTCTCCCACTCGGCCGCGAACTCGGCGTTGAGCATGCCCCGCTGCGCCAGCTCGATCATCCTGGTGCGCTCGGCCAGGTGAGCGTCGAACGTCTCCCGGTGCTCGGGGTCGAGCCACTCGCGGTACTCGGCGTTCGGCAGGCCCGCGTGGCAGTCGGAGGAGATGATCAGGTACCGCCCGCCGGTGTCGGCGAGGGGGTCGGGGGTGGGGGTCATCGTCGGCTCCCTGTCTGCTGGGTGCTCATCCGTCGGCTCAGAACTCGTCGGTCAGGTAGGTGGGGTTGGCGCGCTCGATCATCGAGGCGGCGCGGGCGCTGATCTTGGCGTCGGTGCCCGCCGACGGCGGGAGGATCCAGAACGTGCCCGCCGCCACCGCCTCGGCCACCCGGTCGGCCACCTCCTCCACCGGCGTGTACGTGAGCGGCACCCCGGCGTCGGCCATGCGCCTCTCGAACGACTCGATGGTCGTGGGCGGCGTCTTGCGGGGCGTGGCGTTGGCCATCTCGGGCGGGCGGTTGCGCCACGACTCGAACAGCCCGGTGCGCAGGATGTGCGGGCCGGGGAACAGCACCGAGGCGCCGACCCGGGAGCCGAGCGCGTCGAGCTGCGCGTACAGCGATTCGCTGAGCGTCACGACCGCCGACTTCGTGAGCGCGTAGATCGGGGTGCGCGGCAGCGGGGCGATGCCGCCGTTGCCCGAGGAGGTGTTGACGACGTGACCCTCCTCGCCGCCGGCCACCATCGACGGCACGAACGCCTTGATCCCGTGGATCACGCCCCACACGTTCACGTCGAGTGCCCAGCGCCAGTCCTTCAGCGTGTGGTCCCACATCTGGCCCTCGGCACCGGCGCCGACACCCGCGTTGTTGCACAGCAGGTGGACCGCCCCGTGGGCGTCGAGGGTGGCGTCGCGCAGCGCCTCCACCGACGCGAAGTCACCCACGTCGGTCACCACGCCCGCGACGTCGACGCCGTCGCCGCGCAGCGCCGCCACCGTGGCGTCGAGCGCGGGCTCCTCCACGTCGGCGAGGACCACCGTCATGCCGTCGCGGGCGAACCGCTCCCCCATCGCCCGTCCGATCCCGCTGGCGCCGCCCGTGACGACGGCGACCTTACCTTCCGGGTGCTCGATCATCGCCGGGCCCTCACTCGGATCCCACCGGGGACAGGTCGTCGTAGCGCTGGTGGGCGTAGGGGGCGATCCACTCCCCGGGCACCCGGGCGACGATCTCGCCCCGTTGCACGCTGCGCCGCTCGGACAGCGTCAGGCTGACCAGCCGGCGGACGGGCAGGTCGGCGACGGGGTCGAAGCGCGACTCGCGCAGGGTCACGCGGCCGTCCACCCGGGCGAGCGAGCGGGCGGACTCGGTGCGGTGGCAGTAGACGAGGGCGGGCTCGCCGTCGAAGCCCTTGCCGTCGGGCGCCGGCAGGAACTTGAGGTAGAAGTCGACCCGGTGCAGGTCGTCGGGCACCGGCAGCTGCTCGACCACCGTGCCCGCCACCTCGATGAACGTGGTGCCGAGCCGGGTCACGCGCCCCACGACCTGGTCGCCGTCGCGCGCCAGAGTGACCTCGGCGAGCTTCTTCGGCTCGCCGAAGGTCTCGCGCCCGCCGAGGACCGACTGCTCGGTCGTCATCGGCATCACCAGCGGGTAGTTGCCCACCTGGCCCTCGTGGCGGGCCTGCACGGCGAAGGTGCCGGCGCCGAACGGTGGTCGCCCCTCCCCCAGGTCGACCCGCGCCACCGAGACCCGCACCAGCGGCTCCTCGGTGGGCTCCAGCGGCGGGGGCAGCACCGCGGCGACGACCTCGGGATCGGTCTCGTAGGTCGCGGTGAGCGAGGTCGACCACGCCCCCACCGACGTGGCCTTCACCTCCCGGTTCTCCAGTTGCTCGGGCGTGCGTGGCCCGTAGCGGATCCTTCCCATGCCATCCCCCCCTGCTGTCGGCTCGGCTGTCGAACGTCCCCAGTCTCCGCTACCGGCCGCCGGCCGCCGCCGCGGCGGCGAACGTCGGGCACCGCAGCGCGTCCGCCGGGATCTCCTCGGGCGGCAGCGGCACCGCCACCTCGTCGACCCGGGGACCGATGCGGGCCGCCACCGGGGCCAGCGCGTCGAGGTCGAAGCCGTAGACCCGGGCCGCGTTGCCGCCCACCATCGCCGCCACCTCGTCGCGCTCGACCCCGGCGAAGGCGAGGCGCAGGTGCTCGTGGCTGTAGGGCCAGCAGCCCTCGAGGTGGGGGAAGTCGTTGCCCCACATGATCTTGTCGACGCCCACGGCCCGACGCATGGCGACCTCGTGGGGCCGCACGAAGCTGGCACCGACGTGGCACTGGCGGGCGAAGTACTCGCTCGGGCGCAGCGGCAGCCCGGCCATGACCTCGGCGCCGAAGATCTGCTCCTGGCTCACCGGCTGTCCCGGCTTCGGCGTGGGCGGTGCGGACATGCGCTGGTGGTAGTAGTCGAGCGTGGCGAGCTGCTCGGGCAGCCAGGCGGTGCCCTGCTCGGTGAACACGACCTGGAGCGCCGGGTGCCGTTCGAGCACCCCGGCGAAGATCAGGTGCCACAGGGTGCGGTGTGCCCACCAGGTCACCTCCAGCAGGAACATGACCTTGGCCTCGGGATACGGGCCGTAGTCGGGGGCGGCGCTGCCGCTGTGGTGGGTGACCGGCATGCCCAGCTCCGCGCACACGGCCCACAGGGGCTCGTAGTCGAGCGCGTAGAGCGGCGGCACGCCGGAGCCGGGCGGGGCGCCGGGCAGCAGCACGCCGCCGGTGAGGCCGGCCTCGTGCGCCCAGCGCACCTCGGCCGCCGCCCGCTCGACGTCGTGGAGCATGATCTGGGCGATGCCGGCCCGGCGACCCGGCGCGGCCGCGCAGAAGTCGGCCAACCAGCGGTTGTGGGCGTGCAGCCCCGCCCAGCGCAGATCGAGGTCGCCGGCGGTGGCGCCGGGCGGCTGCAGCACGAGCGACGGCTTGGGGAAGAACGGCGGGACCGTGTTGGGGAAGATCACCTCGGCGACGACACCGTCGGCCTCCAGCTCGGCGAGGCGGCGGTCGTGGTCCCAGTTGCGGCCGGCGCCCTCGTCGCGCAGGTCGCCGTACGGGTTGGCGTAGTCGGCCCGCCAAGCGTCGAACTCGTCGAGCAGCGCGGCGTCGAGGTAGGGCCGGTAGTCGGGGATGTCGCCGCCCCCGTGGCAGTCGGCGGAGATGACGGTGTAGCGATCGCCGCCGTCGGACGGCGGCGCGTCGGTGCCGGTCATGTCGGTGCCGGTCATGCAAGCCCCCTCGCGCACGGCGTGAGACGTTTCTCGATTTCGTCTCACGGCGAACGTAACATCGGGCCATCGACGCGACAAGGGCTCCCGAGCGGGTCAGCGAGCTGCGCGACCGCCTGGTCGACGCCACCGAGGCGGTGATGCGCCGCGACGGTCCCCTCAACGTGCGCATCGACGAGGTCGCACGCCTGGCCGGCTGCTCCCGCGCCACGCTCTACCGCCACGTCGCCGACAAGGACGAGCTGGTGCGCGAGGTGCTGATCCGGCTCGCGCGGGAGCGGGCCGCCGCCATGGCCCCGGGGCTTGCCCGCATCGCCGACCCCGCCGACCGGATCGCGGAGGGCGTCGTGCGCACGCTCGAGGGCATCCGCGGCGAGTGGTGGTACGCGGCGCTGGCGCGCCACGGTGCCACCGCGGCCGTCGCCGGGCTCGGCGGCGGGCCCCGGGCGTTCGTCGCCCTCACCTCCCCGCTCGTCGCGCCCTTCATCGAGCACCTCGACGCCCAAGGGTTGCTGCGGCCAGGCATCACCGTCGCCGACGCCACCGAGTGGCTGTGCGTGGTCACCACCGGTCTGCTGGCCATCGGCGTGGGGGACGCCCCCGAGGCCGTGGACGCTGGTGGCACCGACCGGTCCCACACCGTCGGCGGCTCGCCGGTCGACCGGACACGAGCCGAACAGGTCGCCTTCCTGCGCCGGTTCGTCGCCGACCCGCTGCTGCGCCGCGCCTGAGCGCGACCAGACCGAGCACCTCGCTCGTCCGGTTAGAGCTCCTCGCGGCGCTGCATCTGGTGGAACATGAACCAGCCCGGCAACATCGGCAGCCAGTAGGTCACCAGACGGAACGTGAGCGCCGCCGGCACCGCCGAGCCGTGGTCCATCCCGTAGCCCTGGAGGGCGAAGATCAGCGCCGCCTCGACGGCGCCGAGACCCCCGGGCGTCGGCGCGGCCGAGCCGATGGCGGCGGCGACCAGGTACGCGGCACCGATCTCCGGGAAGCTGAGACCTCCGCCGAAGGCGGCCACCGATGCCGTCAGCGTGAGGATGAACGAGCTCGTGATGCCGAGGGAGCCGCCGATCAGCCCGATCACCCGCGACGGATCGGTGAGCACGTCGGCGAGCGACGACGCCGCGTTGCGGGCCTGCTCCACCAGCGGCGGGAGCACCCGGCGGCGCACGGCCGGCACGAGCCCGACGACCAGCCCGACGAACAGGAAGGCGACGGTCACCACCACGAACACCGTGTCGGCCTGGGGCAGCTCGAAGCGCACACCACTCGAGCCGACCCACAACAGGAACGCGCCCATGAGCAGCAGGTGGACGACGAAGCCGGTCAGCGCACACAAGCCGACCGCGGCCGCCGCCGGCCCGGGATCGAGGCCCGAACGCTGCAGGAACCGCACCCCGACGGCGAGGGACCCCGTGTTGGCCGGAGCCAGGCGACTGAGGAACGACGAGGCGATCTGCATGCGCAGCGCCGGCAGGTACGGGATCGGCTCGGGCACCGATGCGACGAAGGCCAACGCCGCGAAGGCGATCGTCGCCGCCGCGCCGGTGATCATCGGCACCAGCCACCACCAGTTGGCCTGCCCAGCGGCCTCGACCGTCGCGCTGAAGTCGCCGAACTGCGGGAGCAGCACGTAGAACCCGACGGCGACGGCCGCCAGCGACACCGCCGTGCGGGGCCGGATGCGGTCGAGCCGCGCCAGCGGCGCCGGCTCGACCCCGGTGGCCCGGGCGATGGCGGCCCGCAGTGCGTCGAGCACCTCCTTGTTGGCTCGCCACGCCTTCCGGGTCGGTCCCGGCAGCGCCAGAGGTTGCAGGTAGGGCACGGCGGAGATGAGGGCGTGGGCACCGAGCGCCTCGGCCGCCACGTCGACCGCGGCGTCGGCCCCGATGACGAGCGCGGTGGACACCAGCAGCTGGGCGCGGTCGAGCGCCAGGTCACGGTCGGTGGCGGCGATGGCGGCACCGTCGAAGCCCCGCACCACCGCCTGACCGTCCGGCGTGACCCACACCGACTCGAGGTCGAGGTTGCGGTGGGCGATGCGGTCGGCGTGCAGTGCCTGGACCTGACGCCAGATATCGAGGACGAGGCCCCGGTCGAGTCGATCCCCCTCCGGGGCGTCGTCTGGGACCTCGGTCGACGGGTGCGTCACCAGGGCGGCCACCGGCCCGCCGCCGACCCTGTCCTCGAGCAGGCCCACCGACCCGTGCTGCGACGCCACGATGCCGCGCACGGACGCCACGCGGGCCCCCGAGTCGCCCGCGGACCGCTGGGCCAGCGCCTCGTGCTCCATGCGCCGCTGCACGCTGTCGTAGGGGCGGTCGTTGACCCAGGTGCGCAGCCGCACCGAGCGCCAGAGGTGCTCGAGCATGTTCTCGGAGCGGTCGTGCACGGTGCGTACCCGCATCTCGAGCGGCGGGCTGGCCGCCATCTCGACGTCGTAGACGAGCGGGCTGTTGCCGGCGCGCTGCTCGATCCGGCGGGGCCGACCCACCGACTTCAGCATCTCCACGAGCTCGGGGGCCTCGGGATCCGAGCTCTCGGTGCCGAACAGCAGGAGTGCCAGCGAGCCGACCGCCATGCCGACCGCGATCGCGATCACGATGTCGAGCGGAGGTTCGCTCGACGACACCACGCGGAACAGCACCAGCAGGCCCACGCCCACCCACAGCACGCGCCGCCACTGCTGGGAGATCCACGGTGTGGCGACGATCACCAGCGCGACGGCCGCGGCGATGAGGGGCGAGGTGGCGAAGGTGGGCGAGGTCAGCTCGACGACGCGGTCGGTGTCGGGATCGACCCCCGCGATCACGCCCTGGCTGGCCAGGAAGTCGGTGAGCCAGGCCATGGCCAGGCCCGCGCCCACCGCACCGAACAACAGCGTGCCCGCCTGGCGGAAGCGGCGGCGACTGATCAGCACGCCGAGCGCCAGCAGCGGCACGACGACGATGCCGATGACCGACATCCCGGTCAGCGCCTCCGCGAACCTGTCGGGCACGCGCTCGTAGACGTCGACCAGATCGGCCTCGGCGCCGCCGAGCGTGTTGCGCAACCAGGTGGCGACGAGGACACCGACCCCGATGAGCGCGAGCGCGATGATCAGGCGCACGACATCGGCCTGTGACCGCACGCGCTGGCGAGGCGTCACGGACACGAGAACGCCGGCCACGACGCCGACCTCGTCACTCGTCACGCCCTCGGGCGCGATGGATCCTGTGCTCTGCACCTCCGTCATCCTCGCGCGCCGGGCGGCCGTCGCCGATGACAGTGGCCTCCCGGACAGGGGTCCGATCGCACGACGCAGGCTTGACCGCATCCTCGATGTTCGGCCACCCTAACAGCGATGACTCCAGCGCTGCGGGGAGAGGGCCACCCATGACGGCAGTCGTCGATGCTCCCCCGAGCGCACCCCCGGCGCCACGCACCACCCCCGTCGCCCCCTCCCCCGTCGCCCGGCGCCGCCCGCGTCGGGGGCTGCTGGAGAGCGGCTGGACCCGAGCCGGTGGCCTTCTCGTCGCGGTCGTCGTCCTCGCGGTCGTCGTGGTCTGCTCGATCGCGTTCGGGTCGAAGCCGATCTCGTTCGGCACCGTGTGGCAGGCGCTCCTCGACGCCGACGGGTCGAACGACCACCTGATCGTGCGCAGCCTGCGGGTGCCGCGCACGCTGCTCGGCTTGGGCGTCGGCATCGCCCTCGGCCTCGCCGGGGCCGTGATGCAGGGCGTGACGCGCAACCCCCTGGCCGACCCGGGCATCCTGGGCGTGGACGCGGGCGCGGCCCTCGCGGTGGTCATCGCCATCTACACCTTCGACGTCGCGTCCCTCAGCCAGTACGTCTGGTTCGCGTTCGTCGGCGCCGGCATCGCCAGCGTGATCGTGTACCTGCTCGGATCGCTCGGCCGGGGCGGCGCCACACCCGTGAAGCTCGCGCTCGCCGGCGCCGCGCTCTCGGCCCTGCTCAAGGCGCTCACCTCGACCGTGCTGCTGCTCGACGTGCAGACCCTCGACCAGTACCGCTTCTGGATCGTCGGCTCGCTGGCCGGACGCGACAGCGAGGTCATCACCCAGATCGGCCCGTTCCTCGTCGTGGGTGTCGTCCTCGCGCTCCTGGCGGCGCGCTCGCTCAACACGCTCGCCCTCGGCGACGACGTCGCCCGGTCGCTCGGCATGCGGGTGGCGGCGGCGCGGGCGCTGTCCGCCCTCGCCGTGGTCGTGCTGTGCGGCAGCGCCACCGCAGCGGCCGGACCGATCGCCTTCGTGGGCCTGACGGTGCCGCACGTGGCCCGGGCGATCTGCGGGCCCGACTACCGCTGGATCCTGCCGTGGTCGCTGGTGCTCGCACCCACCCTCCTGCTCGGGGCCGACACGGTCGGGCGCGTGATCGCCCGCCCAGGCGAGGTGCAGGTCGGCATCCTCACGGCCTTCATCGGGGCGCCGTTCTTCATCGCCCTCGTCCGCCGGCGCAAGCTCGCCGAGCTGTGATGATCGCCACCCGCCGATGAGCGCGGTCCTCGACGCTCCTGCGCCCCGGCGCCGGCTCGCACGGGCGCCCAACGGCGACCTGGTCGTGCGGACGGGGGGTCGACGGCCCGTCTCGACGCGGCTCGACGGGCGGTCGGTGCTCGTCACCGTGGTGGTGCTCGCCGTCGCCCTGGCGGTCTTCGCCTGGTCCCTCACCGTCGGTGACTACCCCGTGCCCTTGACCGACGTCGTCCGCACCCTGGTCGGCCAGGGCAGCTCCGACTACGAGTTCATCATCCGCACCCTCCGCCTGCCCCGGGGGCTCGTGGCGCTCATGGTCGGTGCCGCGTTCGGGCTCTCGGGCGCGATCTTCCAGCGCATCGCCCGCAACCCGCTGGCCAGCCCCGACATCATCGGGATCAACGCCGGTGCCGCCGCCTGCGCGGTGCTGGTCATCGTCATCCTGCACGGGTCGTCCGATCAGGTGACCGTCGGGGCGCTCGGCGGAGCGACCGCCACCGCTCTCGCCGTCTACCTGCTGGCCTACAAGCGGGGCGTCACCGGCTATCGACTGGTGCTGGTGGGCATCGGCGCCACCGCCATGCTCACATCGGTCACCTCGTACCTCATGACGCGCGCCCAGATCTACGACGCCCAGCGGGCGATGGTCTGGCTGACCGGCAGCCTGAACGGAAGCAGTTGGGACCACGTGCGGCCCCTGGCGACGACGCTGCTGGTGGTCATCCCCGTCACGTTGGCGCTGGCGCGACATCTGCGCATCCTCGATCTCGGCGACGACGCCGCCCGCGGGCTCGGCACCCGGGTCGAGACCGTGCGCTCCGGCCTGCTGCTCGCCGGCGTGGCGCTCGCGGCCATCGCGGTGGCGTCCGCCGGGCCCATCGGTTTCGTCGCCCTCGTCGCCCCGCAGATCGCCCGCCGGCTCGTCGGCGGCAGCGGCGCCGCCCTGCTGCCGAGCGCGGCTGTCGGGGCGCTGCTGCTCGTCGCCTCCGACCTCGCCGCCCGGCGACTGCTCGCCCCCACCGAACTGCCCGTCGGCATCGTCACCGCCGTGCTGGGCGCGCCCTACCTGCTGCTCCTGCTCGCGAGAGCCAACCGGATCGGAAGCGCCGGATGACCGACACGATCGACCCCCACGCGCTCCTCCACGCCGACCCGTTGGCGGCGCAGACACCGCCGTCGTCGCTCGCCGCCGCCGACCTGACGCTCGCCTACGACGACCGCGTCATCGTGGACGGGCTGTCGCTCACGATCCCTGCCGAGGAGATCACCGTCATCGTCGGCGCCAACGCCTGTGGCAAGTCGACGCTGCTCCGAGGGCTGGCGCGCCTGCTCAAGCCCCGGCACGGCACCGTGCTGCTCGACGGCGAGGACATCCACCACCTGCCCACCCGCGACGTCGCCACCCGGCTGGGCATCCTGCCCCAGCAGCCGATCGCCCCGGAGGGCATCAGCGTCGGCGATCTGGTGGCCCGGGGTCGGCACCCGCATCAGCGCTGGTTCCGCCAGTGGTCGACCGCGGACGAGGAGGCGGTCGCGACCGCGCTGGCGGCCACCGAGCTCACCGACATCGCCGACCGGTCGGTCGACGAGCTCTCGGGCGGCCAGCGCCAGCGGGTGTGGATCGCCTTGGCGCTCGCCCAGGGCACGGGTCTGATGCTGTTGGACGAGCCGACGACGTTCCTCGACCTCGCCCACCAGGTCGAGGTGCTCGACCTGCTCGACGACCTCAACCGCAACGAGCAGCGCACGATCGTGATCGTGCTGCACGACCTCAACCTGGCCTGTCGCTACGCGCACCATCTGGTCGCCATGAAGGACGGTGCCATCGTCGCGGAGGGCGCACCGGGAGACGTCATCACGGTCGACACGGTGCGCACGGTGTTCGGGATGGACAGCCAGGTGATCGACGACCCGCTGACGGGCACGCCGCTGGTCCTGCCGGTGCCCGCGCACCACCGTGCCGACCGGGACGCGGTCAGAGCTTCGCGAGCACGGACTCCACAGAGCTGACGTCGAGGCCGGGGGCGCTCTCGACCGCCAGGTCGGTCACGACGCCGTCCTCGATGATGGCCGCGTAGCGCTGCGAGCGGGTGCCGAGGCCGAACCCGCTGCCGTCCATCTCCAGGCCGACCTTGGCCGTGAACTCGCCGTTGCCGTCGGCCAGCATCAGCACCTTGCCGTCCGCTTGCTGCGACGCGCCCCAGGCGCCCATGACGAACGCGTCGTTGACCGCGATGCACGCGACCGTGTTGACACCCTTGGCCGCGAGCTCGTCGGCGCGCAGCACGAAGCCGGGCAGGTGGTGGTCGGAGCACGTGGGCGTGAACGCACCGGGCACCGCGAACAGCACGACCTTGCCCTTGCCGAGCACGTCGGTGCTCTGCACGGGCTCGGGACCGTTCGCGGCCAGGGTGCGCAGGGTGACGTCGGGGATGCTGTCGCCTACCGAGATGGCCATGGATGGGCTCCTTCGCGGGTCGAGTCCGGGGTGGACACCCGATCATGCCCGATCGGCCCGGACGCGCCACATCCCGGCGCCGCACACGGGCGCCGGGATGTGGCGGGATACCGAGGGATCGGGATCAGGCGCGCCGACCGACGCCGCGGCTGTTCACCGCGTTGTAGATCAGCAGGGCGATCACCGCACCGATGATCGACCCCAGGATGCCGGACGCCTGCAGGCCACCCTCGTCGAAGTCCTTGTTGAACAGGACGTAGCCGAGGAACCCACCGATGAACGAGCCGACGATGCCGAGCACCGCTGTCTGGACGAACGACATCGGATCACGGCCCGGCACCAGCAGGCGAGCGATGTAGCCGGCGATGATGCCGACGACGATCAACATGATGATGAAACCAAGCATTGGACAGTTTCTCCCTCCGAGAGCGGACGCACCGCCTCTCAAGCCGTCGGACGAAGCGTGCCCAGTGCGGCACAGGTTCATTCACCTGTCCTTCGATGACTCCTCGGCGGCGAGGTCCTCGGCCAGTTCGTCGACCGTGTCGACACTGCTCTCGATGCCCCGGGCGCCGTAGGTCGCCCGGCTCATCAGGTTCGCCCCCACCGGCATGGTGAGGATCTGCAGCGCCCCGGCGAGCACCAGCGAGGTGATGGCGTTCGTGTCGTCGAGCGAGAACGCGCCGCCCACGAGGACGAGCACCAGGCCGACGGTCGACGCCTTCGTGAGGGCGTGCATGCGGGCCAGCACGCTGGGGAACCGCACGACCCCGATCGCCGAGAGCAGGGTCAGCACGGAGCCGAGCAGGGCGATGAACGGGCCCATCAGCGTCCCCGACCCTCGATGTAGCGTGCGACCACCGCGGTGCTGACGAAGCCCACCAGGGTCACGAGCACCGCCACGGGCAGGAAGGTGCCCTGGCCGGTCTGCATGGCGCGCAGGGTGATGGCACTGACTCCGACGATCAGCAGACCGTCCATGCCCACCACCCGATCGGTCAGCGAGGGGCCCACGAGCAACCGGTAGCCGAAACCGACGGCGGCCAGAGCCACGAGGAGGAAGCTGGCGGCGATCACGACAGAGCCCTCCCCCGGCTCTCGGCCTTGATCCGCTCGACCTCTGCGATCGCCTCCGGCGTTCCGAACGCGCCCACGACGAGGTCGCGCAGGCGCCAGATGGACCGGCGTACGACGTCCGGGTCCTCCAGGTGCAGGACGTGCACGTAGAGCACGGTCGGGTGCTGGTCGACCTCGATCGGCATGATGCCCGGCGTCATGGCGACCAGGCTGGCGATGATGGTGACCACCTCGTCGGAGCAGCCGGCGAGCGGTACCCGCACCACACCGGTCGCGATTCGCGGACGGCGGGAGATCACCTGCCGGGCCAGCACCACGTTCGACACGGTCACGTCGCGCAGCATGCTGACGATGAGCCGCAGGGCGGGAAGCGGCCTGACGATGGGCAGATGCGAGACCAGGCGCACATCGGGGACGACGAGGACGATGGCGCCGGTGACGGCCACCCCGCCCAGCAGGTTGGCCCAGGAGACCGAGCCCCACGCCAGGAACCAGATGACGACGAGCATCACCATCAGCCCGAGTGCCGGCCTCATCCGGTCACCACCGACACGTACGCCGCCGGGTCGAGCAGGTCGGTCGCCGCACGCAGGCTGAGCTCGTACAACGGGCCGGCCGCCAGCCCGATCCCGAGGGTTGCCATGGCCATCAGGGCGGTCGGCACGACCATGAGCAGCGGACCGCCCAGCGGTTCGCGGTCCACCGGGCTGTCGGGCGGCGAGTCGAGCGGCTCGGTCGCCGGGCTCCAGAACACCGCGATCCAGATCTTGGACATCGAGTACATCGTGAGGAAGCTGACGAGCACGGCCACGCCCATGACCGCGTACTCGGTGCTGCCGGAGGCCGCGTCGATGAGCGCGAACTTGGCGACGAACCCCGAGAACGGCGGCATCCCGATCAGGCTGAGGGCGGGCAACAGGAAGAGCACCGCCAGGACGGGCGCCGTACGCACCATCCCGCCCACGCGGGTCAGCCGGCTCGACCCACCCGCGTGCTCGATAAGGCCCCCGGTGAGGAAGAGGCAGGTCTTCGTCACGATGTGGTGGACGATGTACAACACCGCGCCGGCGAGCCCCGCCGCCGTGAACAGTCCCAGCCCGAGAATCATGTAGCCGATCTGGCTGACGATGTGGAACGACAGGATGCGCTTCACGTCACCCTGGGCGATCGCTCCGAACACGCCCACCAACATGGTCGCCCCCGCCAGCCAGAGCAGCAGGGTGGCCGGGCGCGTGTCATCGGGGAAGAGCAGCGTCTGGGTGCGGATGATGGCATAGACGCCGACCTTGGTGAGCAGACCGGCGAAGATCGCGGTCACCGGTGAAGGAGCCGTCGGGTAGGCGTCGGGGAGCCAGAAGAACAGCGGGAAGATGGCGGCCTTGATGCCGAACACGACAATCATCAGCACGGCCAGGGCGCTGCGGAGCCCGTCGGGCAGATCGCCGATCTTCGTCGAGAGGTCCGCCAGGTTCATCGTGCCCGTCGAGGCGTAGACGAAGGCGAGCATGGCGATGAACAGCACCGACGCCAACAGGCTGATCACGACGTAGGTCATTCCGGCGCGCACCTGCTCGAGCCGACCGCCGAGCGTGATCAGCACGTAGCTGGCCGTCAACATCATCTCGATCGACACGAACAGGTTGAACAGGTCGCCGGTCAGGAACGCCGCCGACACCCCCGCCGCGAGCACCAGGTAGACGGACTGGAAGCCGACGTGGTTGCGCTCCGCACCGGGTTGTCCGATGGCGTAGATGAGCACCGCCAGCAGCATGAGCGAACCGACGACGAGCATGATCGCGGACAGCCGGTCGGCCACCAGGGTGATGCCGAGCGGCGCCGGCCAGCCGCCGGCCTGGGTCGACACCGCCCCGTCGCGGTCGACCTCGAGCAGCAGCATGACCGCCATCACCAGCACAGAGGTGAGCACCGACACGGTGATCGTGCGCTGCACGCGGCGCGAGCGGCCGAACAGGATCGACAGCGCGGCACCGGCGAGCGGGAGGAGGACGGGAAGGGCGAGGAGTGCGGTCACCATCGGAGGTCTCCTGCACCCGGCGAGCGGTCGCGGGCCGAGGGGTCGTCGGGATCCGCCGGGACGTCCGGGTCCGACGGGTCGCCGGGATCCGCCGGGACGTCCGGGTCCGACGGGTCGCCCGCGTCGGCGAGGTCGTCGTCGGGAGCCCCCCGGCGGGCGATGCGGTCGTCTTCGATGTCGTCCTGCACCTCGTCGTCGCTGCTCAGCAGCCAGCTGCGGTAGGCCAGCGCCAGCAGCAGCGCCGTGACGCCGAAGCTGATGACGATGGCGGTGAGGGCGAGCGCCTGCGGGAGCGGGTCGGCCAGGTCCTCGATCGCCCCGCTGCCGATGATCGGCGCGCTCCCCGACTCGCCCGAGCCGATCAACAGCACGTTGGCGCCGTGGCTCAGCAGGGCGATGCCGATGATGATGCGGCTCAGCTTGCGCTGGAGCACCAGGTAGGTGCCGATACCGAACAGGGCGGCCGCGGTCGCGGCGAGCGTCACGGTCATCGTGCCGGCACCTCTTCGGCATGACGCTCGTCTACGGCGTGGGCGGCCGCGAGCTCGCTGTCCTCGTCGACCTCGATGGGCGCCATCACCGTCTGGGGGTCGTCGCCGAACGACTCGAAGACCATGAGGACCAGGCCCAGCACCAGCAGGTACACGCCGATGTCGAACGGCAGTGCCGAGGTCACCTTGATGTGGCCGAGCAGCGGGAGGTCGGTCTCGAACTTGGCGCTCTCCAGCGGGGACGAACCGAGCAGCACGGGCATCACCGCGGTGGTGGCCGAGATCAGAAGCCCGGTGCCCATCACCGTCCAGGGTTGGGCGCGCGACAGGCTGCGCACGTCGTCGATGCCGCCGGCGACGTAGCGCAGCGCCACCGCCGCCCCGGCGACGATGCCGCCGGCGAAGCCGCCCCCGGGCTGGTTGTGGCCGGCGAAGAGCAGGTAGATCGACCCGACCATCACGGCGGGGAACACGAGCCGCACCGCGACGTCGACGATCACCAGGCGCTTCATCCGCCGGGCCGGTGGACGCGGGCGACCGGGCACGGGCGCGCCGCCGTCACGGCCGGGGGCTGCACGCGCCGCGCCGTCGGGTGACACGGCCGCGCCGTCGGAGGACGCGGGCGCGCCGGCGGGTGACCCGGACGCGCCGGCGGGTCGGCGACCCGCCCGCGCCAGCGCCACCGAGCCGATGCCGGCCGCCGCGAGCACCGTGATCTCACCCATGGTGTCGAATCCACGGAAGTCGACCAGGATCACGTTCACCACGTTGCGGCCGTCGCCGTCGGGCAACGAGCGCTCGACCATCTCGCCGGACACCGGCTCGGCCTCCCGGTTGCCTGCGGCGGTCAGCGCGAACAGGAAGATCATCACACCGACGGACAGGGCCGCCATGACGCGGATGGTGCGGGTGCCGCCGGTGGCCCGGCTCTCGAAGCGGTCGGGCAGCCGGCGCAGCACGAGCACGAACAGCACGGTCGTCACGGTCTCGATCGCGACCTGCGTGAGGGCCAGGTCGGAACCGCCCCGCACGACGAAGAGGCCGGCCATGGCGTACCCCGTGGCGCCGAGCAGCAGCGCTGCGGAGAAGCGGCGGTGGACCGCCCCGGCGCCGACTGCGGTGACCACCAGGGCGATGCAGACGGCCACCTGGCCCGGCGAGTCCCACAGGTCGGGCCAGCCGGGCCACCCCTCGCCGCGCACCAGCGCAACCGTGGGGAGCACTGCGGCGGTGGTGAGGATCACGCCGGCATAGACGGGCAGCGAGCCGCTCTGCACGACAGCGGTGATGCGATCGGCGCTCACGTTGAGGGCGCGCAGGAGGGCGAGGTACACCTCGCCGCCGCTCGGCACCCGGTGCCCGAGCGCCAGCACCCGGTCGAGCGGACGCCGGACGAGGAACACCACGAGGCCGCCGACGAGCACGACCCCGGACAGGAGCAACGGCAGGTTGAAGCCGTGCCACGCCGCGAGGTGCACGGCCTCGGCCTCGGGACTGAGCGAGTCGGCCGCGCCCCCGATCAGCCTGTCGATGATCTTCGGGAACAGGCCGAAGACGACCGTCAGCGACGCCAGCACGACGGCGGGAGCGACGAAGCTGGCGCGCGGGGCGGGTGCGGGGCCCGGCACCGGCTCGGCGACGGCCCCGGCCCCGGCGGTCGCCGCGGCGGAGGGCACCGCGGCCTTCGACGTCGGGGCCTTCGACGTGGTGGCGGTCGGCGTCGGCGCCTCGCCCTCGGTGCGGGCCGGGTCGACCCGGGCGAAGCCCAGCGCACCCCAGGCGAAGCGCAGGCTGTAGGCGACGGTCAGCACCGACGCCGCGACGATCGGTGCGAGGACGAGGCCGGAGTAGGCGAACGATCCCGGCTCCAGCCCGGCGAACGCATCCTCCTTGGCGACGAACCCGAACAGCAGCGGGAAGCCCGCCATGGACGCCGCCGACACGACGGTCACGGCCGTGACGGCGCGCCATCCCGGTCCCATGCGCGGCAGCTGCCGGATGTCGCGCGTGCCGGTCTGGCGGTCGATCACCCCGACGACCATGAAGAGCGCGGCTTTGAACAGGGCGTGCGCGAGCACGAGCTCGCTGGCGTCGGCGACGGTCTCGGCCGTGCCGAGCCCGAACAGCACCACCATGAACCCG
>CAYUXB010000041.1:13283-19266 GCA_964448525.1 uncultured Acidimicrobiaceae bacterium | reverse complement strand
CCGCCGCCCACAGCATCCCCGTGGACCGTCGTACCGTGGGCGGGAGACGAGGAGCCGTTCACCATGCCCGACAACCCGACCCCCCAGCTCGGCGAGGCGCGGCTCACCCATGTGGCCCTGCCCTGCGCGGACCTCGACCGGACGCTCGAGTTCTACACGTCGGTGACGCCGTTGGTCGTCGTCGCCCGCAACGAGGACGAGAACGGCCGCGGCGCCTGGCTGTCGAACCCGTACCAGTCGAGGGATCCGTTCGTGCTGGTGCTCGCCGAGTTCCGGGCCGCGACGGAAGGCGATGCCGGCTCGGAGCCCCGCCGACCGGTCCCGATCTTGACCCCGTTCGCCCACATCGGCATCGAGGTGCCCGAGCGGGCCGATGTCGACGCCATCGCCGAGAAGGGGCGGGAGCTCGGCTGCCTGCACTGGGAGCCTCGCGAGATGGCCGAGCACATCGGCTACATCTGCGCCCTCGAGGACCCCGACGGCAACGTCATCGAGTTCTCGCACGACCAGAAGGTGTTCTCGACGGTCCGCGCCCTGTGGAGCGAACCAGGATGACGGACGACGACGCGCCGAGGACCGGCGCCACCGATGCCGACCCGGCCGCCGACTCCACGACGTCCGACGACGTCACCCCCGCCCCGGCGGACATCGGGCGCATCGTGCTCGTCGGGTTGGCGGCGGGATTCCTGTCGGGCCTGTTCGGCGTCGGTGGCGGGATCCTGATGGTTCCCGCACTGGTGATCGTGCTGCACATGGGTCAACGCCTGGCGCACGGCACGTCGTTGGCCGCCATCGTGCCGATCGCCGTCGCGGGCGTCGCCGGCTATGCGCTCGCCGGGGAGGTCGATTGGGCGGCGGCGCTGTTCCTGATCATCGGCTCGGCGGGCCTCGGCGCCCGCATCGGCACGCACATGCTGCACGTGCTGCCCCAGCGCGCGCTCGCCTTGGTCTTCGCCTGCGTGATGCTCGCCACCGCGGTGCGGATGCTGGTCGACACGAGCGACACCACCGGCCGACCGGACCTGACGGTGGCGGGTGCGCTCGTCCTCGTGCTGGTCGGGGTCGTGACCGGCTTCACCGCCGGACTGCTGGGGGTGGGCGGCGGTGTGATCATGGTGCCGGCCATGGTCCTCCTCGTGGGCATCCCCGCGGCGGTGGCCAAGGGCTCGTCGCTGGCGGTGATCATCCCGACAGCGCTCGTCGGCACGCAGCGCAACCTGAAGAAGGGCAACGCCGACCTGCGAGTCGCGGTGGCGATCGGCCTCTCCGGCGTCGTCTCGTCGTTCCTCGCGTCCCAGATCTCGGTGAACCTCGACGAGCAGCTCTCGAACCGCCTGTTCGCGGCGTTGCTCGCCTTCGTCTCGGTCAAGATGCTCTGGGACAACCGCCGGCCCGTGCCGGCGCACTGACCTGCGGAACCCGCGCCCCGTTGGCTCAGGCCGGCAGGACGGTCAGCAGGTGGAGCGTCTCCGCCCCCGGCTCGCCGCCGACCTGGTAAGCCGTGACGTCGTTGTCGGCCTCGAACGCGTCGGGCATGAGGAGCGCGTGGACGATCTGGTCGGCGGTCGGGTCGCTGCTCGACAGCGACGCCACCGGCGCGACCGCCGACACGACGCCGTTGACCGTGATCGCGACGACCTCGCCCGGTTCGAGCTGGCAGTTCGCCACCACCTCGAGGAGCGGGGGCTCGTCGCCGGGGTGCTCGATGCGATCGAGCTGCTCGATCGGCAGGCTGCCGACGCCGTCGTGCCGCACGTCCAGGTCTTCGACCGACCGGCCGACGAGCCCGCCGTACCGCGTCCGTTGCCACACGGCGTGCTCGCCCTCCCCCGGCACGGGGTCGGTCGCCAGCAGGCGGGCGAAGCCCTCCTCGCCGTCGAGGACGAGGAGCGACTCGCCCTCGGCCGGCTCGATCTCGTGGACGTCGGCGTCGACCGCCGTCCTGGCGCCGTCGGGGCGGGCACGGTCGGCCTGGTCGGCTGCGACGCCGTCGACCTCCCACGGCAGGTCGATGCCCAGCGTGGCGGCGATGGTGGGCAGCACGTCGATGTTCATCACGTTGCTGTCGTCGATGACACCCTCGCTCTGGCCCGCCGCCTTGACGACGAAGGGTGTCCAGGCGACCTGTTCGTACTGCTCGGGGGTCAGCGCCCGGAACGGACGGCTGGGCGCGTAGGCCTCGCCGTGGTCCCCCGCCACCACGATCATCGTCTCGTCGTAGGCCCCGTCGTCGCGCAACCGGTCGATCAGGCGGCCGAGGGCCCGGTCCACCGCCTGGGTCTGCAGGATCGCGCGCTGCTGGGCGACATCGGTCCCGACCTCGCCCCAGAACATGTGCAGGAACAGGTCGTACGGTTCCTCCGCCAGGCTGGCGTAGGGCGTCATGTCGTCGAGGAGCACCCACGGGTCGTGCGGCATGATCAGGTGGTAGAACCACAGGCCGGGGTCGCCGCCGAGCGTGAAGTCCTGTTCGTCGATCCAGTCGAGGAACTCGTCGGCCCGGTCGGGCTCCAGCGCCCCGGGCAGGATCTGGGCACCGTCCTCGGCGTCGGTGTCGAGCGCACCGCGCCACCAGTCGGCAGCGTCTCCGAGCAACTCGGGCACCGCGTCGGTGCTGTCGGGCGGGCACAGCTCGGCCGGACAGAGGCGAGTGATCTGCTCGGTGGCGCTGAGGTCGTGGGTGCCGGCGAAGAGCGTGAACAGGTTCCGCGGGTTGTTGCGGACGTCGGGCAGCCCGCCTGACCACATGTTGCCCGTGAGCAGGGCGGGCACCGCCTGCCAGGTCCACATGCTGGTGGTGGAGTGGTTCCGGTACCAGGTGGACTCGTCGACGAGGGCGGCCAGGTTGGGGTACAGCTCGGCATCGATCCGCCCGGTGCCGTCGAGCAGATTGGCCGTCGGCAGCGAGTCGAGCAGGATCATCACGATCGGCGGCGGGTCGCCGGCACCGCCCTGGACGGCGTCGATCTCCTCGGCACCCGCCGGTGCGCCGCCGTCGCCGAGCACGAGGGCGGACGACGGGGACAGCAGCAGGAACTGGCCGAGGAAGATGAGGGACGCGGCACCCATGTAGCGCAGGTACGTGGCGGTGGAGGGCACCCGCCAGCGCAACGCCGCGAGCGCGGCGGCCGCGGCCAGCCCGGCGAGCACGAGGATCACCGGACCTTCCCACCCGACATCCGTCCCGATGCGCCAGGCCGTCAGGCCGCCGAGCAGCCCGATCAGCCCGAGGTGGACGGCCGTGCGCGGCCGGCGGCCCGCCAGACGCGATGCGGCACCGACCACGCTGAGCAGGGCGAGCGGGACGACCGCCACCAGCAGGGCGAACACCAACACGTCCCCGGAGGTAGCCCCGCGGACGAGGAAGGTCTCGGGCGACCGCCCGAAGCTGTCGAGGATCGGACGGGTGAACGCGAGCGCGGTGAGGCCGGCAAGCTCGAGCGCGTACAGCAGCTCGCCACGCAGAACCTCCCAGCGGGTCACTCGCGCGGCTCCTGCGGACACGTGGGCAGGATCGGCCACGGACGAAGACCCTAGTTGCACCCGCCATGCACCTCTTGATCGAGGGTCAGGCGATGTCCGTCGGCGGCCCCGGGTGATCGATCGAGCGCACGGGATCGTCCTGCGGCGTCGACGGCTCGCGCGGCCACCGCCGCCAGGAGCGACCGGCCGTGGGAGACCTGGTCAGGCGCCTGACGCCGCGTCGACCGGGCGGTCCCTCACCCGCGCCACGTCCTGGCCGAGCTGGGCCACCAGCTCGTCGACGCCACCGAAGCGCACCTGGCCGCGCACCCACTCGTCGAACTCGACCTCGGCGTGGTCGCCGTAGAGGTCGCCGTCGAAGTCCACCAGGTGGGCTTCGACGAGGAGCAGCCCGCTCTCCTCGTAGAAGGTCGGCCGACGGCCGACCGAGATCGCGGCCCGGTGGCGGACCCCGTCCCCCCCGACGTACCACCCGCCGTACACGCCGTCTGCCGGGAGCTGGACGTCGCCGGGGACGGCGACGTTGGCCGTCGGGAAACCGATGGTGCGCCCCCGCTGATCGCCGTGCTCGACGACCCCGCGCACCGCATGGCTGCGCCCGAGCAGGCGGGCCGCGGTGCCGGCATCGCCCACCGCGAGCGCCTCGCGGACGATGGTCGACGACACGCGGCCGACGTCGGGGAGCGTGACGGCACCCACGCCCTCGACCTTGAAGCCGGTCAGGACGCCCTGGCTCTCGAGCATCGGCAGATCGCCCCGGGCCCTGTGGCCGAAGTGAAAGTCCTCCCCGACCACGAGTGCCTGCGGGGCGAAGGCGTCGACGAGGCCGGCCATGAAGTCGGCGGGGTCCTCCAGGGATCGTTCCTCGTCGAACCGCACGACGTAGACGAGGTCGACGCCGAGGTGCTCGATCCGCGTGGCGCGCTGGCGCAGGTCGGTGAGCAGCCGCACGCCGGCGTCGGGCCGCACGACGGAGGCCGGGTGGCGGTCGAAGGTCACCACGACCGATGCGACACCGAGCGACGCGGCCGTGGCGACGGTGCGCTCGATGACGACCTGGTGGCCGACGTGCACGCCGTCGAACATGCCCGGGCTGAGCACCGCGCCCCGGGCGGCCGCAGGGAGGGGGGCACCTTCGTGGACGATGTGCACGCCGGGCAGGCTAACCGGCGGTCGCCCCGCGACACCTGGTGCCGTCCCGGGAGGGCGGCGTGCCCGACCGGTGCGAGGTCAGCTGCAGGACACGCAGGTGTCGGCCTCGGGAATCGCCTCGAGACGTTCGGCCGGGATCTCCCCGCCACAACGCGAGCACCGCCCGTAGGAACCCGAGCGGTGGCGCTCGACGGCACGTTGGGCCGCGGCGAAGGTGTCGCGGGCGCCCTCGAGCAGGATGCGCGTCGAGTCGCGGTCCTCCTGGATCACGGCGGGATCGGCGAGGAGCGCGTTGTACTCGTCCTCGATCCGCGTCAGGTGCGCCGTCGCGGCGGCGAGCTCGGCGTCGAGCCGCGCGGCAACGGCAACGGCGTCGGCGTCGGCGGCCTCGGAGGCGGTCTGGGTTGTCTTCGTGGAGTCGTCAGGCATGCCGACCTCGCTCGTCGATGGTGGAGGTGCCACCACGGGCGGCCTCGCAGGCGTAGAGCAGCGGCCGGGCTCAGCGAGGCGGACCCAGGGGTGCGACGCCACAGCCGTGCGCAGCCGCTCGGCGTCACCATACCGGAGGAGGAAGGCGCCCGGCCGCGTCGGCTCAGTGGTCCTCGTACTTCGTCATGTGGCGCACGCCACCGAACATCGAGCCGAAGCCGAGACCGCCCCAGATGGCAGCCATGCCGCCGATGGCGAGCGCCGCCGACGTCCCCTCGCCCGCAAGCAGGAGGGCCCCGCCGACCAGGACGAGTGCGATCACCACCCCGACCACACTCCCGAGGGCAACAGAGCGGAGCAGTCCCGGCGGGTCCGCGTTCACGTCGACATCCGAGGTCATCGTCATAGTTCTACGTTTTACTAGATAAACTCACGACCGACCAGGAGGCCGATGACCTCGGCTAGTGTCCCATCGACGCCTGGCGGAGGAGGCGAGACGATGAGCATGCTCCAGCAGCAGGCGCGGGCCCTCGGCGATCCCACGCGGTACCGCATCTTCCGCTGCGTCGCCGATGCCGGTGCGCCTGTCGGCGTGGCGGCCCTCACCGACCTCGTCGGGCTCAACCACAACGCGGTGCGCCAGCACCTCGCCAAGCTGGTGGACGCCCAGCTCCTCGTCGAGGGCACGGCGCCACCGACAGGTCGTGGCCGGCCCCGCCTGCAGTACACGCTCCACCCGTCGGCCGAGAGCCAGTGGGGGGTCGCCGGCCCGTACGAGCGGCTCTCGCTGTGGCTCAGCGAGATCCTGCGCACGGGCAGTTCCCCGGTCGAGGTGGGCCGGCGCGTCGGCCGCCGTCGACGGCTCGGCCAGGCAACCCGTGACGAGCAGGCAGCCCATGACGAGGAGGCCGGCGGCGCG
>CAYUXB010000041.1:0-13183 GCA_964448525.1 uncultured Acidimicrobiaceae bacterium | reverse complement strand
GGCGCAGGCGACACCGACGTCTTCGAGGCGCTCGTCGACCAGATGGCCCGGCACGGGTTCGATCCGGTGATCGAACGGTCGCCCGGCGGCGAGCAGGCCGACATCGTGCTGCACAACTGCCCGTTCTCCTCGGTCGCGCTCGCCGACCCCGACTCGGTGTGCGGCATCCACCTCGGCATCGCCTACGGCATCGCCGAGTCGCTCGACGGCCTCGTCGTCGACCGCCTCGAGCCGCACGACCCGCGGCGGGCCGGCTGCCGGCTCCGCTGCCACGTCGAGTCCACCCCCGCCACCTGAAGTCGCCGCACGGAGTCAATTAGCGCAGAGACTGCTAGAAATAACCCATGGCCGTCGACCTCCACCCGCAGCCCCTCGGCAGCCCGCCGCAACTCGACGGCACGCGGGATCTCGACAGCCGCCCCGATCTCGACTGCCGGGCCCAGGTCCACCACCTCGTCGTCGGCTTCTACCGCGAGATCGTCTTCGACGACCTCCTCGAGCCCGTCTTCGGCGAGATCGCCGAGGTCGACTGGGCCGAGCACATCCCCCGCCTGATCGACTACTGGTGCCGGGTTCTGCTCGGTGAGAGCGGGTACCAAGGGGCGATCCTCGCCGCCCACGCCCACCTCCACGCCCAGGAGCCGTTGCGGGTGGAGCACTGCGACCGCTGGTACGGGCTCTGGGTCCGGAGCATCGACGATCGCTGGGCCGGCCCCGGCGCCGAGCGGGCCAAGGAGCACGCCGCGCGCATCATGGCCATGCTCGCCCGCCGGGTCATCGGCACCGAGTGGGCGCCGCCCGACACGACCGACGGCCAGTCCCACGTGAGCTGACCAACGCCAGACCTCCTGGTCGCGCCGCGCCGTCGGGCGCGCACAGATCCCGCGGGAACGTTCGCTACGGTCACGGTCCGTGGAAGCTGGCTGGTACTCCGACCCGAACGGTGGCTCCGACCTGCGCTGGTGGGACGGGTCCGCGTGGACCGACCACACCAGCGCCGCGACCGCGGAGGTAGGCGCCGAAGCCACGGCGCCGCCGACCGACGCCGTCGCGGCGGACGCTCCCGCGGCCGACACGGCGGGGGGCATGCCCGCGCCGTCGGAGCCCGGCGCCGGGGCCGTTCCTCCGCCGGCGCCCGACTCCTTCGGCGGGTTCGCCCCGCCCGGCGCGGCGTCGGGCGATTTCGCCCCGGCCGCCCCGGCGTCGGGCGATTTCGCACCGCCCGGTCCCGGCTCCGGGGGGTTTCCTCCCGCCGGCCCGCCGCCGCAGAACGACTCGAGCCGCTACCTGCTCATCGGCCTGGTGGCGCTCATCGTGGTGCTCCTCGGTGTCGGCGGCGTAATCCTGGTGTCGGGTGGGGGCGACGACGACGACACCACGACCGCGTCGACGACCACCACCGAGGCGACCGAGGAGTCCACGACGTCGACGACGGAGGCAGACGAGGAGACGACGACCACGACCGCCGGCGAGCCCGACAGCGAGTTCATCAGCTCCGGCGGACTGACGCTCACCCGGCTGCCCGACCCTTGGCAGGACTGGGTCGCGAACAACCGCGGATCGATCCCCGAGCTCCAGGGCACCGCCGGCCAGTTCGTCATCGTCCAGGACCTCGAGGTCGGGCAGTGGATGGGCAACATCCTCATCGGCGACCTGGTCAACTCGATCCCGTACGACGGCGAGGCCGACCTCCCCACCGCCACCCACGCTCTGGCCGATGCCCTCGTCGCGTCGTACTACGTGGAGGACGCCGCCACCACGATCGTGAACGAGACGGCGGTCACGATCGACGGGCGCCCCGGGTACTTCATCCACCACGAGCTCACGTTCGCGCAGGAAGGGCTCGAGGCCACCCGCGAGAAGGTGATCGTGGTGGTGGTCGACACCGGCCGCAGCCGCCCGGGTGTGTTCTGGGCGTCGATCCCCTACAACCGCGTCGACCTGAACGAGGGGATGGACCAGGCCTACGCCTCGCTGCAGGTCAACGACTGACCAGATCTCCCGACGGCGGTCAGGATCGGGTGGGGGCAGGTGTCGAGCCGTGCGCCCTCCGCCCGATCACCCCGGTCGACCACAGCGCCCACACCACCAGCAGCGGCTGGAAGAACAGGCGGACCAGACGCTTGGCATCCGTGTCGAGGCCGAAGGCGTCCGTGGCTTCGACATATTGGGCGATGTTGCCCGGGAACACCGCGACGAAGAACCCGGCGACCACCAGGCCGACCGTGTGGCGCCGGCGGCGCAGCAGGATCAGCGCGAGGCCGAGGACGATCTCGACGACGCCGGACCCGAGGACCACCAGGTCGTCGTCGATCGGCATCCACTCCGGCACCTGGGCCTGGAACTCCTCCCGCTGCGCCGTCAGGTGGCCGGTGCCGGCGACGACGAGCGTGCCGCCCAGCAGCCATCGGGCGACGGTGCGCTCACGTCCGGTGTCAGTGGTCACTCGGCCTCCTCGGTCGGTTCGGCGACAAGCGTCCACCGTCTGCGGCGCGCCCGCAAGACCCCGGCAAGGCTGTTGAACGCGGCCCGGCGCTTCAGCCTCTGCGCGCAGACGGCTGGTGGTCCGTCGACTACTCGAGGTCCCCCTGAACGCAACGAAGCAGCCGACGACCATGGCCAGTCGGGGCACCAATCCAAGGGATGGGATGCCACGGCGCGGTCATGCGAACGCGTTGCGGATCCTCGTCATCGACGCGACGAGACCCACGGCTTCCAGCCCATCGAGGAGCTCGCCGGTCGTCATGGGCGGGTTCTTGAGCTCCGCGGCCTGCGCCTCCACAACCTCGACCACCGAGTCGTGGTCGTGCTCGATGATCCCGAGGACGAACTCGTCAGGTGAGACGACGAGCGAAGCAGCGGGGAGCCTGTCGGCCGGAAAGTCGGCGAGGTTGGCCGTCACGAGGTGCGTCGCACGAGCAGCGACCGAGCGGCCAGCACGTGGCGGTCATCGAGATCGGGCAGGTTCTGCTCGGCGATCCGAGGCTCGTAGCCGGTGACGATCGCATCTGGCAACGCGATGGCCATGAGCCGACGCGTGCGCTCGAGCTGCGCGTCGTTCAGATCGGGGCGGTGCGCCCGCAGGCTGTCGAAGCACTCGTCCAGGAGCTGCTCACTCCACCGGGCCTGGTAGAGCCCGGCGATGGCGAGCCTGATGAACAGGTCACGGAGCCGAGCCGGGTAGAGAACGTTGGCGTCCAGCAACGCCACCGGACGCGCCATGCGGGTCAGTAGATCCCGAGTTCTTGTGCCTCAGCGGCGAGCGCCTTGGTGGCGTCGAGACGGCGGGCCTGGTCGATCTCCCGGTAGAGCAGCACGTCGGACAGCTTGAGCCGGCGCCGCGCCCCGACCTTGCGGGAGGGGATCGCCCCGCGATCGACGAGCCCGACGAGGTACGGGCGCGACACGTTCAGCAGATCGGCCGCCTGCTGAGTGGTGATCTCCTCGTCGTCAGGAATGATCCGCACCGTCTCGCCGCGCCGGGCATGATCGAGGACCTCGGCCAGGACCCGAACGACGGAGTCGGGCACCTCCACGGGCTCGCCCTTGCGCCCACGGGGCATGACGACGACTCGGCCCTTGGCCAACGCGCTCGCAGCGGCATCCGCCTGTGCGACTTCGGACTGAACGCTCACGGCCACCACCTCCTGCGAATCGAACGAAACGAACGACGTGAGTGTAACGTCGTCTCACCGCGAGCGGCCGTGAAGATTGATGACCTTGAAGAACCACCCGCCCCTTGCCGTCCGCGTCGACGCCCTCCGGTCGTGCTGGCAGGCGCCAGCTCCTCTCGTGAGAATCACATCGGAGGGCGCCTTCGAGCCAGGCACCAACGGCTGGGGAAGTTGCCAAACCTGGCGTCCGCGAGTCGGTCGCGGAGCTAGACCGTAAGGCGATGGCGATAGTTGAGGAAGACGCACGCGGACTCGGTCGGGCGCTCAACGAGGCGCAATGGGCCGCCGCGCGAATCGACGCTCCAGCAGGCCGAGTCGACCTCGGCTTCGTCGTCCTCACGCTCCCGGAGGCTGGGCCCGAACCGGCCGACCGACGCAGGGTCATCCGGCTCACGGGCGTCTCCCAGGTTGCCGTGTCCTACCGAGACGGGCGTTGGGACGATCCTTCTGCGGCGGTGCTGCCCGTGGACGGTGACCAGCTCGACGGGCTGCTCGAGGACTTCGGGCAGCTTCCCCTGTACGGCTGGGAGTTCGTCGACGCGGGCGACGAGCAGTTCCGGCGGTGGAAAGATCGGCTCAGCCTCCACCTGGCCTGCGCCGGATCGGGTGCCCACACCATCGATCTGTTCCAGGACAGTGCGGCCCGGATCCTGGACTTCCGCGCGTGGTTCGAGGACCTGGAGGTGTTCGAGGTCGACGGACGTCTGATCCCACTCGACGAGTTCATCGGCGACGGCATGCGCTGGTGGGACGCGATGTACGCCGGCGACGCCCGAACGAGCGGTCACGGCATCGTCCCCGGTGTACCGGATGCCGGGTAGCAGCGGCTTCACCGCTCACGCTCCCGCAACCGCCTTGCCCACGCATCGGCGAACTCCCGGACACGCGCTGGGTCACCAGCTGGAGCCCGCCCCCGAACCCCTCGTGTGCTCTATCGGTGGAGGCTGATCCCGTCGATGAAGACCGTGTCCGCGGTGAGAAGCGGCGTGCCGAGGTGGACGGCGGACGCCGCGATCCACAGGTCATTGGCGTGGACGGGTTCGTGCAGATGACCGGCCTGCCGGCACGCGAGGCGAAGCTCGGCCACGGCCGTCAGCCAGGGCGTCGCTGACGGGCACGACGGTGGTCGCAGCGATCGACTGCTCAAGCCGCCGGCGGCGTGGGTCGCCCCAGCCTGCGACAAGAGCGCCGTAGCGGAGCTCACTCACGGTGACGGCGGCAAGAAGGAGCTGGTGGCCGGCCATGAGACCGATCTGGGGCTCGAAGCGGGCGCGGCGGCGTCAGCTGACGGACGCGCTGAACACGCCCGTGTCGACGAGGATCCTCACGACTCGAGCGCCGAGGCGAACGCGTCGTCCTCGTCTTCGGAAAGCTCCTCGATCAACAGAAGGTCGACCGAGTCGAGCACCGGAGCCGTCGACCTACTCGTCGACCTGCTCGCCAGCCTCGCCCCGATCCTGCGAGATATCCCAACCGCCTGGACGGAGCACGCCGCCTGCCGCGACCTGCCCGGCACCCCCGCCGAGCGCACCGCCGCGTTCTACGTCCATGCCAACGGCGCCGCCCTCGCACTCGCCACCTGCTCGACCTGCCGCGTGCGCGTGGACAGCCTGGCATCGGCGCTCGTCGAGGAACCCCGCGTGCGCGTCAACCCGCGCGTGTCCGGCATCCGCGGCGCCACCGCGTCCACACGCCGCCGCCTGCTCGCCCAGGGCCGCGCCGAGGCGCCGTCGACCACGAGCACTGGTGGCGCCTCGCCGCCGCCTACCTCGACGAGCAGGTCGAGGCCGCGGCGCCCTAAGCATCCGCCAGCGGCACGCACCGCCCGATCTAGGCTCGCCGCTGGTGGCAGGGGCGCACGGGCGAGGCCAGGCGGGCGACGACCTCCTCGACGTCCGGCTTGTGTTCGGCGGCGTCGCCATCGCGCTCGTGGTCGTGCTGATGGGCGGGTTCACGCTGCTCGCGTCGCGCCCCGACCGGACGCACTACGCCGCGGCCATAAGCGAGATCGAACCGGGCGACGAGGCCAGCATCAGCACTCACGACCTCGACGACGACGGCGCGCCCGATGTCGCCGTCATCAATGGCCAGACGGTCGACATCCCCAAACCCTCACCGCGAGAGGACTGGCTCGACCGTTGGGGACCGCTCGCCGGGCCAGTCGCCTCGGCGCTGATCGTCGCCGTAGGGGCGATCGTCGTGGCCCTGCTGAACCGTGCCGAGCGCGGCCGCCTCGCCGAGCTAGACGCGCAGGTCGCCGACCAGGCGCATTGGCTCGCCGAGATAGAGGCGCAGGTCGCCGACCACGCCGACTGGCTGGCTGCTGGCGAACCTGCTGGCGAATGAGGCGCTCGACCGCTCGACCGAGGTCGTTACTCACTCCGTTACTCACTCGGCGCCGGGCGCCAGACGCGACGATGCCCCCTGCCTGGCGTTTGACCAGGTCAGAGGGCATGTTTCAAGCGCGCTCGGAGGGACTCGAACCCCCAACCTTCTGATCCGTAGTCAGATGCTCTCTCCAATTGAGCTACGAGCGCTGGTTGCGGAGAGGCGAGCCTACCGCGAGGCACAGCCGCCGCCCAACCGGATGCCGTTCGGGGGCTGCCTCGAAATCGCGCTCGTGGCGAACCAGACTGACGGCTGGACTGGACCGCGACACGAACGGCGGACGAGATGAGCAACGTGCAGCAGCCTGGCTGGTACCCCGACCCGTGGGGCCAGGCCGGGCAGAGGTGGTGGGACGGCCAGCAGTGGTCGTCGAACGTGAGCGGCCCACCGGCCGCCGGAGCCGGGACATCGTCCGGCGTCGCCGCCCCCGGCGCGCCCGCGCCCGGCGGCGGGGTGCAGACCACACCGGCACCGCCCGGGCCGTGGGCCTCCGGGTCGGGCGGCCCGTGGCCCGGTGCCACCGGACCCGCCGGGTTCGCTCCGCCGGGCGCGGCGGCCAAGCCGGGCCCGCCCGCCAACCCCGTCGTCAAGGCGATCGCCCCGATCGGAGCCGTGCTGACGGCCATCGGGTCGGTTCTCGAGTGGGCCAGCGTCGACACCGGCTTCGGGACCACCATCACGAAGAGCGGGCTCGACGCCGACGGCGTTCTCACGCTGCCGGCCGGTCTCCTGTTCGGCGGGCTGGCCCTCTCGGCGCTGCTGAAGGTGTGGTCGATGGGCCGCATGATCGGCGCACTCGTGGTCGCGGCGCTCGTCGCGCTGATCGCCGTCGTCGACATCGCCGACGTCTCGTCCAGGTTCAGCGATCTCGAGTCCCAGGGCTTCGACGTCGAGGCGTCCGTGGGCATCGGTCTCTGGCTCGTCCTGGTCGGCGCGATCCTCGGGGTGGTGGGCTGCGTCGTGGCTCTGATCTCTCCGAAGTCGCCCCCCGGCGCCTCCTGATCATCGAGGGCCGAGGTTCGGGCGACCGGACCTCGGCCCGTCACCCTCTCACCAGCCGCAGGTCACGGCTACCCTGGCCCGGCGACGACGGTGACTTCGAGGGGGAACGTCAGGGTGCCGTACAACCAGACCGGCCTCGTCGTGCACGATGCCGACGCCCACATCATGGAGACGCCCGGCTGGTTGCGCGAGCACGCCGATCCCGGCATCCGCGACCGCATCGAGCCCCTGCGGTACCCGTCGGGCAACGAGCTGCGACAGACGCGCGACGCGTTCCTGCGTCCCGGGGACGACGATCGGTCCGGGCAGGAAAAGGTCTCGACCGGTGACCCCGACGACGAGCTCCGCCACCTCGACGCCGCGTTCGAGCGGCTGGCCGGCAAGCACCGCTCCGAGGAGTACCGGGCGGCCGACGAGGCCGAGATCATGGCGCGCAAGAACTTCGCGGCCACCGGCAGCTTCCTCGCGGACGACCGTCCCCGAGCGCTCGACCTGCTCGGCTTCGCCAGCCAGCTCGTGTTCAACACCTTCCACAACCGGCGGCTCCACGACTGGGAGCACGGCGCCGACATCGAACTGGCCGTCGGCGCCGCCCGTGCCCACAACCGCGGCATGGTCGAGTTCTGCGACGTCGACCGGCGCCTGCTGCCCACCTGCTACGTACCGCTGGCCGATGTCGACCTGGCGCCCACCCTCGCCGACGAGGCCATCGCGGCGGGAGCGGCGGCCCTGCTGGTCGCCTCGGGCTGCCCGCCGGGCCACTCCCCGAGCCACCAGGGCCTCGACGGCGTGTGGGCGCGGGCGGAGGAGGCCGGCATCCCCATCGTCTTCCACGTGGGCGGCACCGGCGACCTGATCGACCCGCACTACTTCGAGAACGGTCTGCCGATCCCGCCCGACTTCCACGGCGGCGAGGAGAACTTCCGCTCGGTGGACTACATGGGCATCCCCGGCCCCCCGGCGCAGACCCTGGCCACGATGATCTTCGACGGGGTGCTGGAGCGGTTCCCGGACCTGCGCATCGGCGTCATCGAGCAGGGCGCGATCTGGGTGCCGTCGTGGACGCGGCAGATGGAGTCGGCGTTCGACGCCTTCGCCCGCCACGAGGAGCGGCTGCAGGCCCTGTCGCTGCGCCCGAGCGAGTACGTGCGCCGGCAGATCCGGTTCACGCCGTACCCGACCGAGGACGTCGGTTGGATCATCGCCCAGTCCGGCCCCGAGGTGTGCCTGTTCTCGTCGGACTACCCCCACGTCGAGGGCGGTCGGCGTCCGATCGAACGGTTCGAGGCCTCACTCGACGCCGGCGGCGTCGACCCGCACGCGCGGGAGCGCTTCTACACCGACAACTTCGTCGACCTGATGGGTTCGGCGCTGGCGCACCTCGCGGCCTGAGAGGTCGGGACCACCGGCTGCAGGTCAGGTCTCGTCATCCTCCTGGCCGCCCGCGATGGCGCCCACGAGGGTGCGCATCTCGTCGGGGACGCCGGTGCGCCGCCACCAGTCGATGGCCGGCAGGTCGTGATGTAGGGCCGCCGCAAGCTCGAGCTCTCCGCCACGGGCTCGGATGGCCAGATCGAGGAGATCGTGGTCCATGCGCACCAGCATTCCTGGTTCCACGACGAACCGGAAGCGAGTTGTCGCGAGATCGACACTCGTTCGCGCGCCGTTCACACGTCGACGCACCCTGGTTCACGTGCCACGGCCACCTGCGTCACCGAGGTGGTCGGGACCGACGAGGTGGTCGGGATCGAATCGCCACGGGCCGCGCGGCAGCGTCGCCGGGTCGAACCCACCGAGCAGGTCGCCGGCTCGGTCGACCCGACCCTCACCGGGCTCGGCCAGACCGAGCGACGCGGCCATCGCGCCCAGCACGCGCGGCACCTCGACCCCGCGGGCGCGCAGGTCCGCCAGCGTCACCGCGCCGTGCCGCTTGGCGAGCCGCCGCCCGTCCGGGCCGAGGACGAGCGGCACGTGCGCGTACGACGGCACCGACAGACCCAGGCGCCGGGCCAGCCACACCTGCCGCGGCGTGGTGTCGAGCAGGTCGTCGCCCCGCACCACCTCGTCGATCCCCTGGTCGTCGTCGTCGACCACCACGGCCACCTGGTAGGCGGGAGCGCCGTCGGCCCGGCGCACGACGAAGTCGTCGATCAGCCCGGCCACGGGCCCGTGGAGGCGGTCGACCACCTCGATCCGCTCGCCCGCCGCCCGCACCCGCCATGACGGCCGGCGGCCCTCAGCCTCTCGAGCGGCCCGCTCGCTGGATGTCAGATCGCGGCACGTCCCGGGGTAGGCGCCGTCCGGGAGCGGACCGTGCGGGGCGGAGACCGCCTCCTGCACCTCGCGGCGCGAGCAGTAGCAGGGGTAGAGCAGCCCGTCGGCGTCCAGCCGGTCGATCGCGGCCTCGTAGCGTTCGAACCGGTCGGACTGCCGGACGACCTCGCCGTCCCAGCCGATGCCGAGAGCTGCGAGGTCGTCGAGGTGCGAGCGGACGTGCTCGGGGCGGGAGGCGACCCGGTCGAGGTCGTCGATCCGCAGCAGGAACCGCGACCCGGCCGACCGGGCGAACAGCCAGGCCAAGACGGCGGTGCGGAGGTTCCCGACGTGCAGGGGGCCCGTCGGGCTGGGGGCGTAGCGGCCGGTGGGCACGCCGGGACGAGGCCGCTCAGCCCGCGGCGGCGTGCTCGGCCAGCACCTGTGACCAGCGCTCGGGTGTGACCACCGCCGGCTGGGTCGTGGCGAGGAAGTCGCGCAGCAGCCGTTCGAGCACCTCGGGCTGCTCGAACGGCAGGAAGTGCCCGGCGCCCTCCACGATCTCCAGGCGACTGTCGGGCATCAGCTCGTGCGCGCTGTGGGCGTGCTCGACGGGAATGACGCCGTCACGGTCGCCCCAGACGATGAGCGTCGGCACCTCCTGCGCCAGGTAGAGCCGGTCGCGGGCGCTCACCCGCTGGCCGGCCACGTCGATCACCGACCGGATCGTCTGCACGAACGCCCGCTGCGCCCGGGCGTCGGTGAGGCGGGTGTAGGACTCCCACACCTCCACCATCAGCGGGTCGCCCCGCAGGCCCAGGCCGCCGAACACTCGCCCCACCGTCGACGCCACCCCGTGCAGGTGGCGGGTGAGCACGACCGGCAGCACGTACTCGGACCCCGGGGCGGCGATGGCCCGCAGGAGGGGGTTGACCTCCCGCCCGAACCCGCCGCTGGCCACGAGCGCCAGGCGCTCGCACATGTGCGGGAACTGGTAGGCGAACTGCATCGCCACGCCGCCGCCCAGGCTGTGGCCGACGAAGGTGGCCCGCTCGACGCCGAGGACGGTGAGCAGGTCACGGATGCCCGATGCGTACGCGCCGAGGCTGTAGTCGCCCCGTGGCTTGGCCGACTCGCCGTGGCCGAGCAGATCCGGGGCGATGACCGTGTAGTCCTCGGCCAGCAGCGGCATCACCGTCGACCAGGTGCTGGAGCAGCCGGCGATGCCGTGCACGAGGACGAGCGCCGGCCCGTCCCCCACGGACCGGTAGGCCACCTCGTGACCGTGCACAGGGGTGGTGCGCGTGACGGCGGCCTCGGCGACGAGCTCGACGTGGCGCTTGGCGGGAGCGGCGTTCTTCCGGAGCGGGCGGCGCGCCATGGACGCCGATGCTACGACGGATGCCGGGCCCGAGCGGGCCCAGCCGGACGTGGCCGGCCTGCTGGCGCAGGACCACGTGCTGACACCGGGCCAACACGTCCTCGAGCGAGGGGCTGAACCTCGATGGCGACATCGACCTCCATGGAACCCGACCGCGGGGCAGGCGGCGGCGGGCCGACGATCGTGATGACGGGCGGCACCTCCGGGTTCGGCGCGATCGCGGCCGAGCGCGCACGGGTTCGGCCACGGACACGACGAAGGCCCGAACCCAGCTGGGTTCGGGCCTCGCATCCGATGTCTCGCGACATCACCGAGCGGAGAGGGTGGGATTTGAACCCACGGAGGGCTTGCGCCCTCACTTCCTTAGCAGGGAAGCACGATCGACCGGACTCCGTCACCTCTCCTCGTGAGTTGCGCATACTAGTGCCCCGTCGCGACCTCGCCCACCGCAGGCGGCTCGTACGGTGGACGACATGGATCTCGACGCACGACGCATCGACATCGGTCACACGACGCTGGCGGTCCACGACAGCGGAGGCGACGCGGACGAAGCGATCGTCTTCATCCACGGGAACTTGTCACGCTGGCAGCACTGGGGCCCGCAGCTCGCCGCGCTGGGAAGTGAGGTCCGCTGCATCGCCTTCGATCAGCGTGGTTTCGGCGGCTCGGATCCCGAGCCCCGGCCCAGCTCCGCTGTGGCCATGGCGGAAGACGTGGCCTCGCTGTGCGACGTGCTGGGCGTGCGCTCGGCCCACGTCGTGAGCCTGTCGCTCGGCGGCGTGATCGGCCAGGCGGTTGCCGTGATGCACCCGGATCTCACCGCGTCGCTGGTGCTGGCAAGCACCTACCGCATCGACGAGCCCCACCCGATCGTCGCTGCCTTCAACGCCCAGACCGGCGGCTCGATGCCGCAGCTCACCACACTCGGGCCGATGGTCGAGGCGATGACGTTCAGCGACGAGTTCCGGGCCCGCGATCCGGAGACCACCCGGCGCGTCGTCGACGATCTGCTGCGCACCGACCAGGCCACCTTCGAGGCGACGCCCGGGATCCTCGACGACGCCGCGCTCGTGACCGCGCCCGAGATCACCACGCGGACGCTCGTGATCGGTGCGGTCCACGACCAGACCGCGCCGCCCGAGGTGACCCGCCATCTCGCCGATGTCATCGCGGGGGCCCGCTACGAGCTGCTCGAGACGGGCCACATGTCCAACATCGAGGCCCCGGACGCCTTCACCGAGCTCGTTCGGACCCACACGGCCACCTGAGCCTCGCATCGGCGCATCAGCTGGGCGATCCGGCGCGCGATCGTCGGCGACGCACTACCGTCTGTGGCGGCACGCCGCAGTTGCGTGTGCAGTTCGACGGCCGAGCGGGCGTCGAAGAACGAGGGAGGGGTCGACGGATGGCGCGTGACCTGGCACCTGGACACGGACGTCGCTGGCGATGGTGCGGTTTCGTCGCCGCCGCCGCGCTGGTCGCCGGGGGCCTCGCGCCCTCCGGTGCGGGCGCGCAGGCGGAGGACGACCCTCGAGTCGGGCTCGACCCGGGGTGGCTCGACGCCGAGTCCGCCATCAGCAACCTCGAGCACCGCGCCCACCACGACAAGCCGGAGGGCTTCGTCGACCCGACCAACCCCGGGAACTTCGCCTTCGTCACCTCCGACCTGGCGTTCTCGGGCGACCACGCCTTCGTCGGTAACTTCAACGGCTTCAACGTGTACGACATCGCCGATTCCGCCGCCCCGGTGAACATCGCCAACGTCGTGTGCCCCGGTGGGCAGGGCGACCTGTCGGTGTACGGCGACCTGCTGTTCATGTCGGTCGAGGAGACCCGCGCCCGGGTCGACTGCGGGACCGACCCCACGGTGGGCGAACGGTTCCAGGGCGTCCGCGTCTTCGACATCAGCGACGTGGACAACCCCGTGCAGGTGGCGGCCGTGCAGACCTGTCGGGGCTCGCACACGCACTCGATCCTCGCCGACCCCGACGACGACGAGAACCTGTACGTCTACGTGTCGGGCACCGCCGGCGTCCGGCCCGCCAGCACGCTGGCCGGGTGCAACAACGAACCGGCCAACGGCGAGGATCCGTCCCGCTGGCGCATCGAGGTCATCAAGGTGCCGCTGGCCGCCCCGCAGACGGCGGCGCGCGTCGGCGGCCCGAGGCTGTTCACCGACCCCGCCACCGGCGCGATCGACGGCCTGCAGAACCAGCCGCCGACGCCGTTGCACCCGTCCGGCACCCCCTGGGGGCCGACGCCGATCACCGACGCCTGCCACGACATCACCACCTACCCGGAGATCGGGCTCGCGGCCGGCGCCTGCGAGGGCAACGGCATCCTCATCGACATCTCCGACCCGGAGAACCCGGTGCGCATCGACGAGGTCGCCGACCCGAACTTCGCCTACTGGCACTCGGCCACGATCAGCAACGACGGCACCAAGGTCGTGTTCACCGACGAGTGGGGCGGCGGCACCGGTGCC
>CAYUXB010000040.1:15361-19656 GCA_964448525.1 uncultured Acidimicrobiaceae bacterium | reverse complement strand
TGCGCGTGGGCGGCGGCATCTTCACCAAGGCCGCCGACGTCGGCGCCGACCTCGTCGGGAAGGTCGAGGCCGGCATCCCCGAGGACGACCCCCGCAACCCCGCCACGATCGCCGACAACGTCGGTGACAACGTGGGTGACTGCGCCGGCATGGCGTCCGATCTGTTCGAGTCGTACGAGGTCACCCTCGTCGCCTCGATCATCCTGGGCGTCCCCGCCTTCCAGCGGATCTTCCCGGAGAACCCCGAGCTGTGGGCCGTGGGTGCAATCTTCCCGCTCGCCGCCCGCGCCGTGGGCGTGCTCGCCTCGATCGTCGGCGTGTTCATGGTCCGGGCCCGCAAGGACGACACGTCGGCCATGGCCCCGATCAACCGCGGCTTCGCGGCCGCCGGCGTGCTCACCGTTCTCGGCACCCTCGCCACCGCCCTCGTCTACGTCGGCAACCCCGAGGGGCTGATCGACAACGTGGGCTGGCGCATGTTCGGTGCCGTGGTGATCGGCCTCCTGCTCGCCCAGGTGGTCAGCCGCATCACCGAGTACTTCACCTCGACCGAGACCGCCCCGGTGCGTGAGATCGCCGATGCCGCCGAGACCGGCCCGGCCACCACGGTGCTGGCCGGCACCTCGTCGGGCCTCGAGTCCTCGGTGTGGGCCGTCGTGGCCATCGCCGTCGCCCTCGGAGCCGCCATCGGCCTGGGCGGCGGTGACACGCAGTTCACCCTGTACCTGGTCGCCCTCACCGGCATGGGCATGCTCGCCACCACCGGCGTGATCGTGTCGGAGGACACCTTCGGGCCCGTGGCCGACAACGCCGCCGGCATCGCCGAGATGACCGGCGAGTTCCACGGCGAGCCCGAAAAGGTCATGGTCAGCCTCGACGCGGTGGGCAACACCACCAAGGCCGTCACCAAGGGCTTCGCCATCGGCTCGGCGGTGATCGCCGCCGTCGCGCTCTTCGCCAGCTTCATCGAGATCGCCGGCATCGAGGTGCTCTCGGCCGACTTCATCGAGGAGCTGAAGGAGACCCCCGGCGGCATCTTCAGCGCCATCCCGATCAACGTGGCCGATCCCAAGGTGTTCATCGGTCTGCTGATCGGCGGCGCTGTGCCGTTCCTGTTCTCGGGCCTGGCCATCCGTGCCGTCGGCCGGACAGCGGGCGTCGTGGTGCAGGAGGTCCGCAACCAGTTCGCGGACGGCAAGATCATGTCGGGCGAGAAGAAGCCCGACTATGCGCCGGTCATCGACATCTGCACCCGGGCGTCGCTGCGCGAGCTCACCACACCGGCTCTGCTGGCCGTGCTCACGCCAGTCATCATCGGCTTCGGCATCGGCTACACCGCCCTCGGCGGCTTCCTGGCCGCGGTCATCCTGGTGGGTCAGCTCATGGCCAACTACCTGTCCAACTCGGGCGGGGCGTGGGACAACGCGAAGAAGTACATCGAGGACGGCAACCACGGCGGCAAGGGGTCCGAGGCCCACATGGCCGCGGTCATCGGCGACACCGTCGGCGACCCGTTCAAGGACACGGCCGGCCCGGCGCTCAACCCGCTGATCAAGGTCATGAACCTCGTGTCGCTGCTGATCCTGCCGGCGATCATCAGCCTGTCGAACATCAGCGAGACCAACTGGCTCGACTCCACACCCAAGCCGGCCGGCTACGCCGTCGCCGCCTTGGCGCTCGTCGTGCTGATGATCTCGATCGGCTTCTCGAAGCGTGGCGGCGCCACGATCGTCGATGTCGCCTCCGACCAGGGGGACGACACGCAGAACGGCGACGGCCACACCGAGGTGGCGGAAGCCGCCACGGCACCGCTCAGCTGAACCCGCAGCCGCGTGCGCGTGCACGTGGCCCATCTGTGACACGCCATCGGGGGCCGGTCCATCAGGGCCGGCCCCCGGCGCGTCCAGGCGCCGTCGACGAACGGCGGGCCGGGGACGGCCGGAAATTCGGGTGATCCCTGGTCGGAGCGGGTAGCCCCGGAACATGGACTCGCCGGCCGCCGACGCGTACCTCACCGAGGAAGGGACCGATCGAGGCCGGGGCGCCGATGCACCCCACCAGGTTCCGCCCCGGGGATGGAAGGACGTCGTCGTGCGGGTGATGCGCCAGGTGAAGGCGGACAACGTGCCGTTGCTCGCCGCCGGTGTGGCCTTCTTCGCCCTCCTGGCCCTCGTCCCGTCGCTGGTCGCGCTCGTGTCGGTGTACGGCCTGGTGGCCGAGCCGGCCGACATCCAGCGCAACATCGAGGACGCGCTGGCGGCCGCCCCGACCGAGGTGCAGGACCTGGTCAGCTCGCAGCTCAGCTCGATCGTCGAGTCCGAGCCCTCGGGCCTGCGGCTCGGCGCGATCGTCGGTCTGGTGCTGGCCCTGTGGTCGGCCTCCGCCGGCGTGAAGCACCTGATCGCCGCGATCAACGTCGCCTACGACGAGGACGAGAGCCGCGGCTTCTTCAAGCTGCGCGGCCTCGCCCTCGGCATGACGCTCGGCGCCATCCTCGTCGCCGCGGTGGCGCTCGGTGTCTTCCTGGTGCTGCCCGGCACCCTCGACAGCGGTGGGTCGGAGGGCGCGGCCCGCACCGCCCTGCTGATCGTCCGCTGGCCGGTGCTCGCCCTGATCGGCCTGGCCGTGCTGGCCGTGCTCTACCGCTGGTCCCCCGACCGCGGGACGGCCCGGTGGCGGTGGGTGTCGGCGGGTGCGGTCTTCGCCACGGTGGGCTGGGTCGTCGCCTCGATCGGCTTCTCGATCTACACCGCGAACTTCGGGAGCTACAACGAGACCTACGGCGCGCTCGGCGCCATCGTCGTGGTGATGCTGTGGCTGTTCATCTCGGCCTATGTGGTGATCGCCGGCGCCGAGCTGAACGCCGAGCTCGAACGGCAGACCGCCATCGACTCGACCACCGGACCGAGCCGGCCGCTCGGGGAGCGACAGGCATACGCCGCCGACACGGTGGGCCAGTCGACCGCCAAGAGCTGACCGAGGCAGGCGACCAGGGTCAGCCCTCGTCGTCGATCGGGTCGGAGACGTGGGCCGCGTGGCGCCAGTAGGCGACGAGCGACACCTGCTCGCGGGTGAGACCGACCTCCTGGCGCACGTACTTGCGGATGGCGGTCATCGAGCGGCTCTCGCCGCCGCCCCACGCGTAGGGCGTGCCGCCCGGCCAGGGCAGGGCCCGCACCGCGTCGGCGAGCAGCGTCGTCGTGCCCGCCTCGGCGCCGTCCCGGTACAGCCACGTCACCTCGACCGACGGGGACAGGGGCAGATCCTGGCGCTCGTCCGGGTTGTCGACCTCGCCGAACACCCGGGCGACGGTGCCCTCGGGCAGCGACTCGAGGATGCCCGCCACCGCGGGCAGGCCGGTCTCGTCGGCCGCCAGCAGGTACCAGTCGGTGTCGGCTGGGGGGTCGTACGCGGTGCGCGGGCCCCACAGCGCGACGGGGTCGCCGGGCCGCGCCTCGGCCGCCCAGGCGGATGCCGGCCCGGAGTCGCCGTGGAGCACGAACAGCATGTCGATCTCCTGCTCCTCCGGCCGCCAGTGCCGCAGCGTGTAGTAGGCGCCGACCGGCTTGTCCTCGTCCGGCATCTGCGCGTGCGCCTCCCAGGAGAACGACTGGTCGATGGTCAGCTCCTTGCGGCCGGGCGGCGGGAGCAGCAGGTAGAGGAACGTGTCGGGACCGGCAGACGAGAACCTGGCGAGGTCGCCGCCCTTGAACGTGATCTTGCGCAGGTGCGGGTGGACGTCCTCGACGGCCGAGACCGTCGTGAGCATCGTGCGGAGCCCGCTGATCTGCTGCATGGCCCGCTCGGCCTCGGTCAGTGGGGCGTCGGGCGCCTTCTCGCGGGCCTGGAGCACGAACGCGAACAGCTCGAGGGTGAGTTGGTCGACGTCGCTGACGGGGTTGCCGAACGGCAGGCGGTGCTCGTGGTCCCCGGCGCCGTCGGTGACGAGCAAGGTCGCCGACGTCGGATCGACGATCGTGACCTGGGCGCGGGTCGCCTCCGGGTGGCCGCAGAGCGACCGGCCGATGAAGAGCACCGAGTCCTCGAAGTCGGCGTTGAGCCGGTAGAGGATGTCGGGAGCCCGTTCGGCGAGCTCGGCCGCGATGTCGGTCGCGTCTGCGCTGACTGCGCTGGTGTCGGCCATGCCGGGACACTAGTGATCGTTAGGCGCTCCTAACAAACAGTGCGATGAAGGCTCGGCTTCCACCCGGCGGCCGAACTCGCTGCAGTCCTGGCTCGACCGCCACGAGCCCTCGCCCGCCGCGTGAGGGCCGATCACGGCCGGCGATAGCTCG
>CAYUXB010000040.1:4615-15261 GCA_964448525.1 uncultured Acidimicrobiaceae bacterium | reverse complement strand
CCGCCACGAGCCCTCGCCCGCCGCGTGAGGGCCGATCACGGCCGGCGATAGCTCGTCGCGTACGGGGGCGGGTCGGCGTCGTTGCGGAGGTCCTCGGCGGTGATCGGCGCCCCAGGCACGGTGGTCAGGGGGATCACCCCGGCCCAGTGCGGCAGGTCCATGTCCTCGTCCTCGTCGTTCGGGCCGCCGGACCGGACCTTCACCGAGAGCTCGTCGAGGGGCAGCGCCAGCACGAGCGTGCCCCGCACCTCCTTCTCGCTCGATGCCCGGGCGTCGCCGGTGCGCCCTGGCACGATGTGCTCGACCAGCACGTCGAGAGCGGCCCGGCGCTCGTCCAGGTCGTCGATCGGCTGCGCGTGGCCGAACACGACCACCGACCGGTAGTTCATCGAGTGGTGGAACGCGGAGCGGGCCAGCACCAACCCGTCGACCAGCGTGACCGTGACACACATCTCGACGCCTTTCGCCCCGGCCCGCAGCAGGCGACTCGCCGGCGACCCGTGCAGCAGGAGGCGGTCGCCGTCGCGGGCGTACAGCGTGGGGATGACGACCGGACCGTCGTCGGTCACGAGGCCGACGTGCGCGACCATGCCCTCGCCGAGGATGGCATCGGCGACCGCCCGGTTGTGCGACCCGCGCTCGGGGACGCGCCGAAGGGTCGTGCGAGAGGAGGGTGGCATGGTCGCGGTCACGGGCTGCACGGTACGGGGGCGCCCGGCACCCCTGCCAGGGAGTATGTGAACCCGCCGGCACCCGCTCGCCGCGCGGCGGCTGCCGGTCAGACCAACTCGATCGCGCAGGTCGGTCCGTGCGCACCGCCGAGCTTGGCATCGGTGGTGACCAGCGGGTACCCGGTCAGCTCGGCCAGCGC
The DNA here is from genome assembly GCA_964448525.1 of uncultured Acidimicrobiaceae bacterium. Classification (GTDB taxonomy): domain Bacteria; phylum Actinomycetota; class Acidimicrobiia; order Acidimicrobiales; family VFJN01; genus ZC4RG19. The sequence goes on along the minus strand of CAYUXB010000040.1, from coordinate 14,390 downwards.
CACGTAGAGGCCGTCGTAGAAGCTGACGTTCGCTCGCAGCGTCCAGGCCCGCTGGCGCAGCGGGCGATGGGGGTATCGCTCGCCGACGAGCGCCTCCGCGGCAGCCAGCGACCGCTCTCCGGCCTCGGCGTCGAGCAGGCCGCGCAGGACCAGGCCACGCATGGCCTGGCCCGCCTCGGTGTCCACGAGGTGCGGGGCGACAGCGCCGTCGGCGAGGCGGGCGCGGACCGTGCGCCCGCGCTCCGTCGTGTCGGTCACTCCGACCACGAGCGCCGAACCGTCGATCACGATCATCGGGGGGCGCTCATCACGGCCGATCCGCGTCGCGGTCGGCCAGCAGGGTGTCGGTGTCGACCCTGAGGGACGGGCGCTGCGCGAGGTCGGCCTCGAGGTCCGCGAGCACCTCGTCGGGCGTGGGGCGCCGGCCGATCTCGACGGTGCGCGCCAGCATGTAGGCCTGGATCGACTGACCCGCCCGCCGAGCGCGCCGGCGGATCGACTCGTACACGTCCTCGGGGACGTCACGGATCTGGATGAGAGCCATGCATGCAAACTACCAGTTTGCATGCATGCCGCCGTGACCGACGGCCGCTCCGAGCCGAATGGAAGGACGGTGGCGACGTTCGGAACAAGGTGGAACACGGCTGTCGCCGATGCCACGCGCCCAGGGTGAGAGCCCGCCCGCCGCCCCCCGGCAGCCGGCGGGCGGACCATCACGAGGCCACAGCCTGCCACCGTCGTCAAGACCGGGCCAAGGTCTCTACGAACGATTGCTCGCGACACCGCAGGTGACGCCGCGGTGGATGCACGATTCGACCTCGGTGCGCAGCTTGTCCTCGTCCCACGCGTTGAAGAAGTCGGCGTGGCCCGTCAGCAGCGAGCCCGAAGCCAGCGACAGGTCGTGGCCGTCGCCCGTGATCGGATACGTGATCGTGAGCAGCAGCTGGGGCATCGCCACCGGATGGCTGTCGGGGCACGCCCCGTCGCTGCGGGCCGTGTGGCTGTGGTGGTCCGGGCTGTCGAGCCGCTCGCCGTCCCAGCAGTCCGGGAAGCTGACCGCCATGCGCAGCGGCCGCCCCTCGGGGCAGGTGGGCGGCGTGACCTCACGGACCGAGCCCGTTCCGCACGACCACGCCACCACGTCGAGCGACTGGGGCTCCGCCGCGACCTGGTCGCCGCCGATCATCATCAACCCGTGCGGATAGGGCTCGATCGTCGCGGGGTCGATGCCGACCCCCGGTCGGTAGTACGCGACAGCACCAATGGGCTCGACGGGCACCCGGTGGTCGAGCAGGGCCGGCGCCCAGTACGAGGCGCGATCGAGGCGCTGGTCACAGGTGGTGCCGCCGGCCTCCAGGTCCTCGACCGTCGAATCGGCGTCGACCTCAGTGCTGCCGAAGAACACGTGCAGGTGGGAGCGACCGCTGTGGCCCGGGTGGACGATCGGGTCGTCGGGGGCCATGTGGCTGTACCCGCACTCGACGATGAACTGCGGCACCCGGCCCTGGGGACCGGGCTCGGTCGGCGACAGCCGCAGCTCCGTCGGCCGGCCCCCGGACGCGGAGTCGGCCTCACCGCCGCCCGCCCCGCCGTCGGCGGAGCCGCCGCACCCGCCCACGAGGGCGAGTGCGGCGACGAGCGCCAGTGCGGAGGCCGGACGGCGGAAGCGGATCACGTCGGCTTGCTCGGCACCTCGATGGCGTCGAGGTCGACCGACGGCGGCATGTCGACCGCCGGCCGGGCCGGTGCCGACTCGGCGTCCGGCATGTTCTCCTGCGCGTCGGGAACCGGCGTCGTCTTGTAGTCGCCGGACGGCGGCTTCTCGGCCAGGAACGGGCCGAAGTCGAGCGCCCCGGCGGTCCAGTCGCCCTCGCTGCCGTCGCCCTCGCACGGTGCCAGCGCCTCGAGGTCGGTCGGCGCGGTCGTCGTGATCTCGTTGTCGGCGAAGCAGTTGTTCATGCCCGACACGTCCTCGAGCGAACCGACGCCGATGTCGGCCAGGCGCGAGTCCTCGATGACGTTGCCGATCACGGTGTTGTCCCGGGGGTTCCACAGCACCGTCTCGGGGATGTCCGCCGGGTCGGCCGCCGGCTCGTTGCGGGCCTCGCTGCACGGCATGTCGTCGTTCTCGACCGGGGGGACGACGTCGTTGGCGTCGGTCTCCGGGAACGGCACGAGGCCGATGCCGGTGAGGTCGTGGTTCCACACCCGGTTGCGCTCGATCGTGTTGCCCACGCCCCCGGCGACGAGGATGCCGTTGCCCTGGGCGTCGAAGGCCACGTCGATCGCGGGCGAGTCGTCCTGGTTGTTGTCGTGGACGAGGTTGCCGACGATCGTGGTGTCGCGCTCGGGGTAGCACAGCTCGTAGCTGCCCGAGTTGGGCACGATGCCCGCCCGGTTGTTGCGGAACGTCGAGTTGACGATCAGCAGGTTGCCGCCCGAGTTGGTGCCCGAGTAGCCGAGACCGTTGAACTCCGAGATGACGTCGTCCATCACCGCGTCGCAGGGGAAGCACTGGCCGATGTAGAACCCGGCGTCGGGGCTGCCCGAGGCGTAGCTGTGCTCGAGCAGGCCGCCGACAGAGTCGAACGCGTAGACCCCGTAGTCGCCGTTGCGGTAGGCGGTCAGGTAGGAGCCGCGGTAGCCCTCGACCCCGGTCCAGAAGAAGCCGTTGGTCGTGTAGTTGCGGGCGGTCATGTTCTCGACGGCGACACCCGATGCGCCGAGCACCCGGATGCCGTTGTCGAGCTCGAAGCCGCCGTCGAGGATGACCTCGTTGCGGTCGAGGCCGCGGATGGTGAGGTCGTCGGTCTCGACGTCGACCGCCTCCTCGTAGACGCCGGGCGCGACCAGGATCAGGTCACCCGGGGCGGCCGCGTCGACCGCCTCCTGGATCGTCGGATGGTCGTCGGGGACGTTGAGCGTCGCGCCCTCGGCCACCGCATCCTCGGACGTGTCGTCGGGCCCGGAATCGTCGTCGTCCCCGCCGCAGGCGGCGGTGAGCACGAGCGCGCTCGCGAGCAGCACGCCGGACAGGCGTCGAGCAGTTCTCATGGCGGGTTCCCCAGTTCGTTCGATGACGAGTTCGATGATGGCATCGGTGAGATGTGTGCGGTTGGCCGTCAGCCCGCGACGACGACCGTCCCGATCATGCCGGCCGTGGTCGTGCCGTGAAGGGTGCAGTAGTAGTCGTAGACGCCCGGCTCCTCGAAGGTGTGGGCGTACTCGGCACCCGGCGCGAAGTCCTCGACCTCGACCCCCCAGTCGTCGCCCTCGACCGGCAGGACGTCGTGCTCGTTGCGACCGTCGTTGGTCCAGGTCACGGTGGCGCCGGGCTGCACCTGGATGTTCTGCGCCCGGAAGGTGTTGTCGAGCGACTGCACCGCGACCTCGGTGCCCTCGACGACGACGAGATCTTCGGGCAGGTCGGCGTCCGTGCCCTCGCCGTCGCTGCCGCCGTCGCTCGACAGACCACCGCCATCGCCTCCACCGTCGGCGCTGTCGTCGTCACCGCCTCCGCAAGCGGCGGCGCTCCCGGCAGCGAGGAGCACGGCGAGCACGGCCACGGGGACGCGACGTCGGGTCATGGCCAGAGGGTACGCAACGCCTTACCCCGTAAGGCAACCGATTGCCCGGGCCCCGGACGAAAGCCGTGGCCAGCACCGGTCTCGCGGGCCCGGACACCGGGCGACCACCCCGCCCGGCTTGGCGTCGGGAGGGGAGGCCGGCCCCGGTTCGACCGGAACGCAGATCCAGACGCAGGAGGCCCCGGCCGCGATCGCCGTGGTCGCCGAGCCGAACCACACCGGCTGATCGGGCGTCCGGCAAGTGCCGTGTCTGGCGACGTTCGGCGGGTCACGCCGAGTCAGGTTCGCCGTGGCCAGGCGCTACCCGCGTGTGACCGCGCTCAGGTACGACGGCCACTCGTTGCCGCCGTGCACCCGCAGCGCCGCGCCGGTCACGAACGACGCTGCGGGCGACGACAGGTAGAGGCAGGCACCGGCGACGTCGTCCGGTGTGCCCAGCCTGCCGGCCGGGACCGTCGCCGCAACCCTGGCCTGGCCGGCCTCGTCGCCGTAGAACAGGTCGGCCTGCTCGGTGGCGATCAACCCCGCCACCACCGCGTTGATCCGCACGCGCGGCGCCCACTCGACGCCCAGGGTCTCGGTCATGTTGAGCAGCCCGGCCTTCGCCGCGCCGTAGGCGACGGTGCCGGGCGACGGGCGGACGCCCGACACGCTGGCGATGTTGACGATGGCGCCACCGTCGTCCTGGCCCTGCATGACGTGGTTGGCGGCCTGCGCCACGGTGAGCGGGGCGATCAGGTTGAGGGCGATCACCCGCTCGTTGAACCGCTGGGAGGCGGTCGACGAGTCGGCCCACGGCGCCCCGCCGGCGTTGTTCACGAGGACGTCCAGACGGCCGAACCGCTCGACGATGCCCTCGACGAGCGCGCCGACCTGGTCGGCGTCGCGCACGTCGCACGCCATGAACAGGGGCGCGCGCCTTTCAGGGACCGGGTCGGCCGTGTGGGTCGTGCCGGTCGCGTCCTCGGGGGCGGTGCGCCCGCACACGACGACCGTCGCTCCCGCCACCGCGTAGCCGGTGGCGATGCCACGACCGACGCCCTTCGTGCCGCCCGTGACGAGCACGACCTTGCCGCTGTAGTCGAATGGGTTGTTCACCGTGCCTCCCTCGGCCTACCTTGCCACAGCGACCTGACGTACCGTCAGAAATGGTGCCGACGGGCACCCGCCGCCGCGACGAGGGGTCCTGCGCATGCCCATCACCACCAGCATCGACGACGACGGCATCGCCGAGGTCGTCATGGACAATCCCCCCGTCAACGCGCTGACCGTCGCCGGCTGGTTCGAGCTCGCCTCGACCATCCGTGGGCTCGGTGCCGACGCCGGCGTGCGGGTGGTGGTCCTGCGGGCGGAGGGACGGGGCTTCAACGCCGGGGTCGACATCAAGGAGATGCAGGCCACCGAGGGGTTCGAGGCCCTCGTCGGCGCCAACCGCGGCTGCTACGAGGCGTTCGCGGCCGTCTATGAGTGCGCCGTGCCCGTGATCGCCGCCGTCAACGGCTACTGCCTCGGCGGCGGCGTCGGCCTCGTCGGCAACGCCGACATCATCGTCGCCGCGGACGACGCCACCTTCGGGCTGCCCGAGGTCGACCGCGGCGCGCTCGGGGCGGCGACCCACCTGTCCCGCCTCGTCCCGCAGCACAAGATGCGGGCGATGGTCTACACGTCCGCCACCGCCACCGCCGCCGAGCTCGCCGCCTTCGGCTCTGTGCTGCGCGTGGTCCCCCCGGCCGAGCTGCGCGCCGCCGCGCTCGAGGTCGCCGGCCAGATCGCCGCCAAGTCGCCCACGGTCATCCGAGCCGCCAAGGAGTCGCTCAACGGCATCGACCTGTGGGACGTGAAGCGCAGCTACCGCTTCGAGCAGGGCTTCACGTTCGAGCTCAACCTCTCCGGTGTCGCCGACGAGCATCGCGACGCGTTCGTCGAGCGTCGCGACACGGACACCACCCGTTGATCCGATGACCAGGCGGCCCACCCCGCGATTTCGTGCGCGGGATCGGCCGCTCCAACGACCAATCCCGCGTAGAGAATCCTGAAGGACGGCCGGAGGACGGCATGGCAGACAAGACGATGACCGAGGAGGACGTGGTCGGGCGGCTGCGGTCCGGCATGACCATCGCCATCGGTGGGTGGGCCAGCCGCCGCAAGCCGATGTCGATCGTGCGGGCCATCCTCCGCAGCGACCTCGACGACCTCACGATCGTCACCCACGGCGGCCCCGACCTCGGGCTGCTGTGCGCGGCGGGCAAGGTGCGGCGGGCGATCTACGCGTTCGTCTCGCTCGACACGATCCCGCTCGAGCCGCACTTCCGGGCCGCCCGGCAGTCCGGCGCCATCGAGGACGAGCCGCTCGACGAGGGCCTGTTCCACCTCGGCCTGCAGGCCGCGGCGTGGCGGGTGCCGTTCCTGCCCAGCCGGGTCGGCCTCGGCTCCGACCTGCTCCGCGACAACCCCCGCCTCACCACGTTCACCTCCCCGGTGCCCACCCCCACCCCGGACGGCCCGCTCCGCGAGGAGCTGGTCGCCATGCCCGCGATCGAGCTCGACGCCGCGATCTGCCACCTCAACGTGGCGGACCGGCGCGGCAACGCCATGTTCCTCGGCCCCGACCTCTACTGGGACGACCTGATGCTGCAGGCGGCCCCCACCGGCCGACGCTTCATCTCCGCCGAGAAGGTCGTCGACACCGACGAGCTGGCCGGGCACGGCACGCTCCACCAGATGCGGATCAGCCGCATGATCGTCGACGGCGTGGTCGAGGCCCCGGGCGGCGCCCACTTCACGCTGTGCGACCCGGAGTACGGCCGGGACGAGGCCGTCCAGCGCGACTACGCGGCATCGGCCAAGAGCCCGGAGGCGTGGGCGGAGTTCCGGGCCACCTGGATCGACACTCCTGAAGACGAGTACCAGCGCAAGGTGCAGGAGGCGCGCGCATGACCGCGATCGACGCAGGGCTGCACGTGACCAGGGCCGAGGTGTGCGTGGTGGCGGTGGCCGAGTGCTTCCGCGGCGACGGCGAGATCCTCGCCAACCCGATCGGCACGATCCCCATGATCGGCGGCCGGCTGGCCCGGGCCACCTTCGAGCCCGACCTGTGCATGACCGACGGCGAGGCGGCGCTCATCGCCAACGACCAGGCGATCGTCGCCCCGGAGGACCGGGTCTACGAGTACTGGAACCCGTACCGGTCGATGTTCGACTGGGTCTGGTCCGGGCGGCGCCACGTGATGATGGGCGCCACCCAGCTCGACCGCTTCGGTAACCAGAACCTGGCGGCCATCGGCGACTACGCCCGGCCGAAGGTGCAGCTCCTCGGCTACAGGGGAGCGCCGGGGAACACGATCAACGACACCACCAGCTACTGGGTTCCCGCCCATGGGCCCAAGGTGCTCGTGCCCGCCGTCGACACGGTCACCGGCGTCGGCTGGGACCGGGCCGCAGCACTGGGCGACGGAGGCAGGTTCGTCGAGATACGGCGGATCGTCACCAACCTCGCCGTCCTCGACTTCGAGACGCCGGACCGCAGCGCCCGGCTGCGCTCGGTCCATCCGGGCGTGACGGTCGACGAGGTGGTCGCGGCGACCGGATTCGAGCTTGTTGTTCCCGCCGAGGTGCCGGAGTCGCGCCTGCCGACCGCGACCGAGCTCGAGCTGATCCGTGAGGTCATCGACCCCGACGGCACCCGCGAGCGCGAGGTGCCCGACCCGGCCTGACCACCCCGGCCGGCCACCCCGGACCTCGGGTGCCCGTCAGACGGACAGGACGCCGTGGGCCACCAGGTCGACGCCGCCCAGAACGGCCAGCACGACGAACGACCAGCGGGCGACCTCGGCGAATCCCGAGCCCCGCCCTCCGCCGGTCCCCCGAGGGGCGTGCAACCGGGTCGAGGCGCCGGCCACGGCCACCGCGGCGGCCACCACCAGCCCCGCCGCGAGGCCGCCGGCCGCCGCGGTGGCCGCCGCGAGCAGCACCACCGACGGGCGCACGAGCGCGGGGACCGCCAGCGGGACGAGCGCGCCCTCGCCGGGCCCGCCCGGGGGCAGCCCCGTGGGGCGGCGCACCGCGTCGATCACGGCCGCCAACGCGACGACCAGCCCGGCCGCGACCAGAGCCGTCGACGCGCTGACGTCCGCCGCCCGCAACAGCGCCGAACCGATGACGGCAGCGAGGCCCACCGCCGCAGCGGCGACGACGGAACCGACGGCCACCGCCCGTCCCGTCAGCCCACCGGCCTGCCGGCGCACCCGCCACGGATCGACGGCCGCCAGGGCAACCACGCCCAGCCACACCGCCCGGCCGGGGGTGACGTCGTCGGTCGAGGGGGTGAGCTCCGCCGACCGAGCCGGACCGGCCAGCAGCGGCTCGGCCAACAGGAGCGCCGACAGGGCGTGCTGCTGGTCGTCCATCTGCGTGACGTCGTCGTGGAACCACGCTCCCCGCGTCAGGCCCGGATGCCCGCTCCCGGCGGCCTCGTCCTCCCCCACCTGGCGTTCGGCCAGCATCCCGGCGACGCAGCGCGCCCGCTCGGCGACCACCTCCTGCCGGTCGATCGGCTCCCCGGCGTCGGCCAGCCGCCACAGCGACCCCAGCCCCTCGCCCAGCGTGCCCAGCCCCGCCCCCAGCACCTGGGGCCCCCGCAGCACCGCACGGTTCAACCCCTCGTCGGTGCGCTGCGACTCGTAGCGCACCTGGATGCCGAAGATGCCGGCGAGGCGTTCGGCGAAGTCCTGCTCGTCGGCGTCGAGCGGCCTGTCGGCGTCCACAGCCATCTGCGCCAGCCCGTAGGCCGCCCAGTGATCCGAGGTCGGCGGGAAGCGGTCCTCGGCGTCGTCCCGCTCGGTCGCGAGGTAGGCGCCGATGCGGTCGGCGGTCGGGCCCCACTCCCCCTCGGGGTCGACGGTCGCCAGGTGAGCGAGGGCGAGGTACGCCTCGCCGGTGAAGAAGGGCGAGTGGTCGTCGGGAACGGGGCGGGCGGCAGCGATGTCCCAGTTCGCCCCCACCGCCCCGGAAGGTTCGGTCATCGCCACGAGGAAGCGGCCGAGCGCACGCATGTCGGCGTCGTAGCGACCGTCGCCGGTGGCGTCGCGTCGCGTGGCGAGGCCGGCCACGACCAGAGCGGAGGCCCCGGTCGGGGCGTTGCCGGCGAGCGGGGCCGCCGTGGCGTCGCGCGGGATCGCCGCCCAGTCGTCGTGGCGGACGACCTCGTCGAGCAACCAGTCGACCCCGGCGTCGGCCGGGCCGAGCGCGCCATCGATGCCGGCCGCGTGCGCCTGGTAGAGCGACAGGGTGATGCCCGCCTGGCGGACGACGTGCGGGCGACGGTCGACGACGTCGGCCTCCCGGTCGTAGCGGTAGACCCAGCGGCCGTCGCCCTGCTGGTTGCGGGCGAACCAGCCGACGGCCTCGGTGGCGGCGGCCCGGCTCCCGGCGGCATCGATCGGCGGGCAGTGCTCGGGCAGCGCCACGAAGCGGGCGACGCCGATGGCGGCGAGCCACGCACACGCGAGAGCGCCTACACCGCGACGGACCACGGCCGGACGCTACCCGTCGGCGTCGCTCGAGCCGAGGCACCGGGCGGTCGTCACCGGACCGTCCCGGGACGTCGTCGGGGGCGAAGCGATCGCACCGCCGCCGTCCCGGCGGTGCCCTCTACGCTCGTGTCGCGATGGACCGACGCGCCCGCTGGCGAGCGCTGCTGGTGCCCGCGGCGGTGCTGGCCGCCACGGTGACGCCCGGCGTCCGTTTGCTGGCGTCGGCTGACGCCCCCGACGGGTTCCCGCTGTCCACCTACCCGATGTTCACCCGCGACAGGGGCCGGGTCGTCGAGGTGGCGACGGCGGTGGCCGTGTCCCCGGCGGGCGAGGCGGAGCGTCTGTCCCCCCGGACGATCGCCGGTACGGACCAGGTCGTGCAGGCGGGAGTGACGGTCCGCCAGGCCGTGGCCGCGGGGGCCGGCGCCGTCGCGCGGCTGTGCGACGAGATCGCCGGGCGGGTCGAGGCCCCCGCGACGGTGGCCGTGGTGGTCGAGCGCTACGACGTGGTCACCTGGTCGGGCGGCGACCACGAACCGCTCGATCGTCGCACGCACGCCGAGTGCGAGGCCCGCGGATGACCGAGCATGGCCCCGAGGCCCACCGCGCCGGCAGCGGTCGACTTCGCCCCGAGCCCGGACCCGACCCCGAACCCGA
>CAYUXB010000040.1:0-4515 GCA_964448525.1 uncultured Acidimicrobiaceae bacterium | reverse complement strand
ACCCGACCCCGAACCCGAACCCGAACCCGACCCCGAAACCGAACCCGAACCCGAGCCCGGACCCGACCCCGGACCCGGACCTGAGCACGATCCCGGATCCGGTGGATCGAGCCCCGACCACGGCGAGGAGGTGGCCGCCGAGCCTGCGCCGGACGGGAGGAAGGCGGCCGATCCGTGGCCGGTGCGTTGGTTGCTGGCCCCCGCCCCGGCCGCGCGCCTGGCGTCGTTGCGCATCGCGGTCGGTGCGTACGCGGCGCTGTGGGCGCTGGTGCGCCTGCCGGCCCACCTGGACCACGCCGATCAGGTCGCAAGCCGGTGGCAGCCCGTCGGCGTCCTCGCCCCGCTCGACGCCCCGCTTCCGGGCGCGGTCGTCGTGGCGCTGTCGCTGATCACCCCTCCCCTGGCGGCCGTGTTCGCCGCCGGCTGGGCGTACCGGCTGGTGGCGCCCGCGTGCGCGGCGGCCGTCCTCGTGCTCGCCACGCTCGACAGCTCCTGGGGCCAGGTGTTCCACACCGAGAACCTGATGGTGCTGCACCTCGTCGTGCTCGCCCTGGCCCCCGCCGCCGCCGATGCGCTCGTCCTGCGCCGGCCACAGCGGGCCCGATCCGGCCCGAAGCTGCGTCGCCGCATCGAGTCCACCCATCGCGCCGCCTCGCGGCCCGCAGAGCACGGACGCGGGCCGGCAGCTCCCCCCAGCGACCCCCGCGACGATGCCCGCTACGGCTGGCCCGTGCGCCTGGCCGCCCTCGTGGTGGTGCTCTCGTACCTCATCACGGGCATCGCCAAGCTGCGCATCGCCGGCCTCGGGTGGGTCGACGGCGAGACCCTCCGCCACCTCGTCGCCTACGACAACGTCCGCAAGGGCGTGCTGGGCGACACCTACTCGCCGCTCGGTACCGCGCTCGTCGCTCACGCCTGGGTGTTCGGCCCGCTGGCGGTGCTGGCGCTCGCGGTCGAGCTCGGGTCCTGGGTGGCGCTGGCCGGCGGGCGGTGGCGCACGGCCTGGGTCGCCGCCGCCTGGACGTTCCACGTCGGCGTCCTGGCCTCGATGGCGATCGTCTTCGCCTATCCGCTGAGCGGTGTGGCCTTCGCGCCGTTCTTCCGCCTGGAGGTGCTCGTCGACCGTCTGGCGCGGCGCCGCAGGCCCGAGCGCACGGGCGCGGCGTTGGCGGGCCGCGTCCGTCGACCGTAGGCTGAACCCGATGTCTGACACACCGTCAGATTCCGGGGGCCGGTCAGCCCGCACCGCCGGATCGCCCGACGCCCATCCCGCCCTTCGCACCCGGTTCTGCGACCTGGTGGGTTGCCGCGTCCCCGTCGTGCAGACGGGCATGGGCTGGGTCTCGGGCGCCTCGCTCACCGCCGCCACCTCGGCCGCCGGGGGGTTCGGGATCCTCGCCGCGGTCACGATGACCCTCGACCAGTTCGCCACCGCGGTGCGCACCGTCAAGGAGCGCACCGACGCACCGTTCGGCGCCAACTTCCGGGCCGACCAGCCGGACCTCGGCGACCGCATCGACCTGTGCGAGCGCGAGGGCATTCGGCTCGTCAGCTTCGCCGGTGCCCCCGCCAAGGACGCCATCGCCCGGCTGCACGACTCCGGCATCCTCGTCATGCCCACGGTCGGCGCCCGCCGCCACGCGGAGAAGATGCTCGAGTGGGGCGTCGACGCGGTCATCGCCCAGGGTGGCGAGGGTGGCGGCCACACCGGCACCGTCCCCACCTCGCTGCTGCTCCCCCAGGTGGTCGATGCGGTGGGCCACGCCATCCCGGTGCTCGGAGCGGGCGGGTTCCACGACGGCCGGGGCCTGGTCGCCGCGCTGGCCTGGGGGGCCGACGGCATCGCCATGGGCACCCGCTTCCTGCTCACCGCCGAGAGCCGCGTCCCCGAGGAGATCAAATCCCGCTACCTGGCGGCCGCGGTCACCGACACCGTGGTCACCACCGCCCTCGACGGGGCGCCGCAACGGGTGATCCGCACCGACACGGTCGACCGGTTGGAACGCTCGTCCCCGCTCACCCAGCTGCCCCGTGCGGCACGCGCCGCGCTGGCGTTCCGCAAGCTGACCGGAACCCCCCTGCGCGACCTCGTGCGGGAGGGTCTCGCCATGCGCCGGAACCAGGGCCTGACCTGGGCGCAGGTGGCGATGGCCGCCAACGCCCCCATGCTGATCAAGGCCGCGCTCGTGGACGGCCAGCCGGCGGTCGGCGTGCTGCCGACGGGGCAGGTCACGGGCGTGATCGCCGAGCTGCCCTCCGTCGCCGACCTGCTCGAGCGCATCGAGGCGGAGGCCGCCGGGGTGCTCGCGCGACTGACCGGCCACGGAGCGGAGGATCGCTGACGTGACCCCACGCCGTCCCGACCTCCCCCGCACGCGAGGCAATGGGTTCCGCTTGGCGGGGCCTGAGGTCATGGGTTCCGGATCCGGAACCCTTTGCCTCAGGCACGCCGGAGCGGAACCCATTGCCTCGCCATGCGCACCCCCCGCCGAACCGGGAGCAAGGAGGTCGACGTGGACCTGAGCTGGAGCGACGACGAGCAGGCGTTCCGAGCCGACGCCCGCGCCTGGCTGGAGGAGAACCTCGCCGCCTGGCACGACGAGCACGGCGGCGAGGAGGCCATCGCCTCGGGCGACACCCGCGAGGGCTTCGCGCAGCACCTCGGCTGGGAGCGTCGCCTGCACGAGGGCCGCTGGGCCGCCGTCTCGTGGCCGTCGGCCCTCGGCGGGCGGGACGCGTCGCTGTGGGAATGGCTGATCTTCGAGGAGGAGTACTACCGGGCCGGCGCCCCGCCCCGGATCACGCAGAACGGCATCTTCCTCCTCGCCCCCACGGTGTTCGAGTTCGGCAACACCGACCAGCAGGCCCACGTGCTCCCTCGCATGGCGGCGGCCGAGGATCTGTGGTGCCAGGGCTGGTCCGAGCCGAACGCGGGGAGCGACCTCGCCGGCATCTCGGCCCGGGCCACCCGCGTCGACGGCGGCTGGCGGCTCGACGGGCAGAAGACCTGGACCACCCGCGGCGCCTTCTGCACCCACCTCTTCGGGTTGTTCCGCACCGACCCGACATCCGAGCGGCACCGCGGGCTGAGCTACCTGCTCGTCCCGCTCGACACGCCGGGCGTGACCGTGCGGGGGTTCGGGCGGCTCGACGGCGACGAGGGGTTCGCCGAGGTGTTCTTCGACGACGCCTTCCTGGCCGACGATGCCCTCCCCGGCGGCGTGCTGCTGGGCGACGAGGGCGCCGGCTGGAAGGTGGCCATGGCGACGACCGGCTCCGAGCGGGGCCTCACGCTGCGCTCGCCGGGACGCTTCCTCGCCACCGCGGCGCGACTCATCGACCTGCACGGCGAGCGGACCGCTGCCGGCACGGGCACGGGCGGGCTGCTGGCATCCGCCCCCTCCGGGCGACAGCGCGAGCGCATCGCGGACGTGTGGATGCGGGCCGAGGCCTACCGGCTGTTCACGCTCGAGACGGTCACACGGCTGTCCGGCGGCGCGGTGATGGGCGCGGACAGCTCGATCAACAAGATCTGGTGGTCCGAGCTCGACTGCGAGCTGCACGAGATCGCCCTCGAGCTGCTCGGTCCGGACGCCGAGGTCGAGGGCCCCTGGTCGAAGGGCTGGCAGTTCTCGCTGTCCGGCCCGATCTACGCGGGCACGAACGAGATCCAACGCAACATCGCGGCCGAGCGGGTGCTCGGGCTGCCGAGGAGGTAGGCCGTCGTGCACGTCGGTTTCGACGACGACCAGCTCGCCTTCCGGGACGCCGCCCGCGACCTGTTCGACAAGGAGTGCACGCCCGCGGTGGTGCGCGCCGCGTGGGACGCCGATCCCGGGGCGCTCGATCGCACCGTCTGGGACCGGCTCGCCGAGATGGGCGTGCTCGCGACGATCGTGCCCGAGGCCGGCGACGGCCTGGGCCTCGATGAGCAGGCCCTGGTCCTCGTGCTCGAGGAGGCGGGGCGCGCCGCCCTCCCCCATCCGCTCGTGGACACGGCCGCGGTCGCCTCGCCCCTCGTGGCCGGAGGCGTCTCGGGGCCGGGGCCTGCCGGCATCCCCGACGCCCACGGTCTGGGCATGGTCGCCACCGACCTCGGCGGGCCCCACGTCGCCTGCGCGGCCGATGCCGACTGGCTGCTGCTGCACGACGCCACGACGGGTGCGCTCCACCTGGTCGACCCGGGGACGACCGTCCTGTCGCCCGTCGCCACCGTGGATCGCGGCCGCCGCGCCGCCACCGTCGACTGGCAGCCGTCGCCCGCCACGGTGGTGGCCGACGATCCCGCCGCCGTCGCACTCGCCGTGGACCGCGGGGCGTTCGGCACCGCAGCGGTGCTGGTGGGCCTGGGCCAGCGGATGCTCGACCTGACGGTCGCCTACGTGACCGAGCGGGAGCAGTTCGGCGTGCCGATCGGCTCGTTCCAGGCGGTGAAGCACCACCTCGCGGACGCGCTCAAGGAGCTGGCCTTCGCCCGGCCGGCGGTCTACAGGGCGGCGCACTCGCTGGCCACCG
>CAYUXB010000039.1:0-20370 GCA_964448525.1 uncultured Acidimicrobiaceae bacterium | reverse complement strand
TCGAGCACTGAGGCCGGGACCTCGCGGTCGTCGCGGAGCCAGTGGACGTAGATGCGGCTGACGGTCTCGACGGTGTCGCCGAGATGCCCGGCCACCGCCGCGAGCGGCGCGCCCTCGGCCAGCAACGTCGACGCGGCGGACGAACCGCGACTCGGCCGGTAACCGGGCCGAGCGGGTGGAGACGCTCGTGCACCTCTTCGCCCGCTGACCGTCACCCCGCGGCCGTGCCTCAGCCCCGCCGGCGGGGTGCGCCCTCAGACCGGTGGCGGGTCGCTGTGGAGGGTGCCGTCGATCACCGTCACGGCCCGGCCCGACAGGACGACCCGGTCGCCAATCAGGCGCATGCCGACGATGCCGCCCCGCGCCGAGGCCTGCTCGCCGGTGAGCTCCGAGCGGCCCGTCCGCCCGGCGAGCCACGGGGCCAGCACGCAGTGGGCGGCGCCGGTGACCGGGTCCTCGTCGATGCCCAGCGCGGGGGCGAACACGCGCGCCACCGAATCGATGCCGTCACGGTCGCCGGTCGCGGCGGCCGCCACCATGTGCCCGCCGAGCGCCAGGACGGCGGCGCTGTCCGGCGTGGCCGTCCGCACAGCAGCGGCGGTCGCCAGCTCGACCAGGGTCCAGCCGTTCGGCGTCGACCAGACGCCGAGGACCGCCGCCGAGGGCACGCCGAGCGCCGGTCCCCAGTCCGGCGGGTCGGGCACCGGCATGGGCGGCGTGGCCGGGAAGTCGAGGGTGATCGTGCCGTCGCCCGCCGACCCGCACGTCAGCAGCCCGCTGCGGGTGTGGAAGCGGCGCTCGCCACCCAGCACGTGCACGGCGGCCAGGGTGGCGTGGCCGCACAGGTCGACCTCGACCCTCGGCGTGAACCAGCGCAGGTCGTGGTCGCCGTCGCGCCGAGGCGTCACGAACGCCGTCTCCGACAGGTTCAACTCGGCGGCCACCGCCTGCATCCACCCCTCGGTCGTCGGCGTCTGCAGCACGCACACCCCCGCAGGGTTGCCGCCGAACGGCGTGTCGGTGAACGAGTCGACGATCGTGATGCCCTGCGCCATCGCCCGAGACTACGGGCGCACTACCCCAGGTGGGCCACCTCGTTGAACGCCCGGAGCGACGGACGGCCGCCCGCCACGCCGATGCGGGTGATCGACGCCGGCGCCAACCACATGCGCCACGCCACCTCGTCGCCGACGTCCAGCGCCCACGCGACCGCAGCCTTGATCGGCGAGACGTGGCTGACCACCACGACGTCGCGCTCCTCGGCGATCGCGACGAGCTCGACGCAGGCCTCGCGCACCCGTGCCCCGAGGTCGACCAGCGCCTCACCGCCCGGTGGCGCCCAGCGCGGGTCGGACCGCCACGTCGCCCACATCTCGGCCGGGAGGTCGGCCAACGCCCGGCCGTCCAGTTCGCCGTAGTCGAGCTCGATCCAACGTTCGTCGATGGCCACCGGGGCCGACACCGCATCTCCGATCGCCGCGGCCGTCTGTCGGCAGCGGCCGAGGGGACTGGACACGATGCGGGCGACGTCCAGGGAGTGGCAGACATCCGCGAGGGCAGCAGCCTGGCGGGTGCCCTCGTCGTCGAGTGCGGGGTCGAGACGGCCGAGGAGCAGGCCGAGGGCGTTCGCCTCCGTGCGGCCGTGGCGCACCACGATGATCAT
Organism: uncultured Acidimicrobiaceae bacterium; assembly: GCA_964448525.1. GTDB lineage: Bacteria > Actinomycetota > Acidimicrobiia > Acidimicrobiales > VFJN01 > ZC4RG19. The sequence goes on along the minus strand of CAYUXB010000039.1, from coordinate 18,707 downwards.
CGCCCGAACCTGCCGTCGATCCGACGTCCTGCGCCGACGCGTCGGGGGGCGGCCACGAGGCGCGTCACGGGGTCACCACGTCCCGGTCGAGCTGGCCGGTGCGTAGGAACCGCTCGCGCCGTGCGGGCTCCGACAGCCGGAACCGGGTCCAGCACCACCACAGGGCACCCGCACCGGCGATCTCGAGCACGACGTCGAAACCACCACGAGACAGCTCCGGCAGGCGGGCGTCGCTCCACTCCAGGCCGGTGAACGGCCACCAGAACGCCCGGGTGTCGGTCCAGATGCCGTCGAGGAGGAGGTGGAGGAACACGCCGATGGGAATGGCCACCAGCCGCCGCTGCACCAGCCGGCGGCGCGGCGTCGCCAGCATGGCGAGGCCCAGCAGGGCCACCGCCCCCGTCAGGCTGTGCAGCACCCGGGGCGAGCCGAAGGGCAGCTCGACCAGCGGCAGCAGGGCACCCAGCACCACGAGCCGGTAGTCGACGGCGGGGCTCCGGAACACCACCCACACCAGCACGAACGCGCCGCCGGCGAACCAGAGGAACACCCGGACCGACCGCCCGGGTCAACCGCGCACGAGGAGGCGACCGCACTCCTCGCAGTGCACGATCTCGTCGACCCCCAGCTTGCGGATGCGATCGACCTCGACGGCGGAGAGCTGCAGGTGGCAGCCCTGGCACGTCGTGCCGACGAGACGGGCCACGGCCACGCCGCCGAGCTGGCTGCGCAGCAGGTCGTACTCGGCCCACAGGTCCTCGGGTACCCCGGCCGCCGCCTCGTCGCGCTCCGCCTGCACGGCGGACAGCTCCTCGGCGATCTCCCCCTCGGCGGCGGCCAGCGCTCCGGTGAGACGCTCCGTCTCGGCGGTGAGGCGGGCGCGTTCGCCCTCGAGCTCGGCCCGCTGGGCGTCGACCGGCTCGGACAGCTCCATGATCTCGAGCTCGTCGTCCTCGATCTGGCTGATGCGACGGCGGATGGAGGCGATGTCGTCCTGCAACGCCTGGAGCTCGCGGGGGTTGCTCACCGACCCGGAGTAGAGCTGCTTCTCGGCCTGGTTGGCCCGCTCGGTGAGCGACGCGATCTCGTCCTCGAGCCGCTGCTGGCTGCGCGACAGCTCACCACGGCGCTCGTCCACAGTCGCCAGCCGCCCGTCGACCTCCGCGACCTGCTGCTCGACGGTGACGAGCTGCGCCCGCTCGGGCAGCGTGTCGAGGCGGCGCGCCAACTGGTCGGCGCGCGTGTCGTGGGCCTGGACAGCGAGTAGCGACTCCCAGCGGCTCATCAGGCGGGGACCCTATCCGCGTTCACGCATGCGCCGATCATCATGTGGAGTCGGCTCCGCCGGGGTCGCTCGTCGGTGGGCCGGCGGGCACGCTCGTCGACGGCTGGGTCGTGTCGGGGGCGGTCGTGTCGGCGGCCGCCTCGTCCTCGTTGCCGCGACCCCGGCCCTCGCCGTTCGATTGCGGACCGCCGAGCCCGGGGCCCGGTGGCGGAGGGAGGGGCAGACCTTCCGGCGGCGGCGGCGGGGCCGGCGGAGGCGGCGGAGGCGGCGGTGGCGTGAGGTCGATGCCGCCGGGCACGGTGAGCGTGGTCCCTCCGGGCCGCGACGGCGGGCCGTTGAACCCGACACCCTCGCGCCCGGCCTGCCACTTGTTCATGAAGTTGCCCCAGATGCGGGCCGGGTAGGAGCCGCCCGTGATGTTGCTGCCCCCGAGGGTGATGGTGAACTTCGAGCCGAGGCCGCCGATCCACACCGCCGTGGCCAGCTGGGGGGTGTACCCCACGAACCAGCCGTCGGTCGACCGGTTGGTGGTCCCTGTCTTGCCGGCCGCCTGCTGGCCGGAGATGCGGGCCCGCGTGCCGGTCCCGCTCTGCACGTTCTGCTCGAGCACCCTCGTCACCAATCGGGCGGTCTCCGGCGCGACGCGCTGTTCGGGAGCGGGCGTGTGGGCGTAGATCGTGCGGCCGTTGCGGTCGTCGATGCGCTCGACCATGTACGGCGCGTTGTAGACGCCGTCGTTGGCGAGCGTCGCGTAGGCCGAGGCCATCTCGAGCGGGGTGATGTCGGCGACGCCGAGCGGCGTGGAGGGGCACGAGTCGCACACGGTCGGCGATTCGCTCCCGTCGGCGTTGAGCCGGGTGCGAGGGATGCCGAGGCGGTAGGCCATCTCGGCGACGTTGTTGAGACCGGCGATGAGGCCGAGGCGCACGTACGCGCAGTTGGACGAGGCCAGGGTCTGCGACGTGATCGAACCGACGCTGCCGCCGCCGTCGGCGTAGTTGCCGGGCTCGTAGACGCCGCCCTCGCTGTTCTCGTGGGCGAAGCGGCACGGCATCGTGCCGTTGATGATGTCGTCGGGCGAATAGCCCTGGTCCATCAGCGAGGCGAGCACGAAGGTCTTGAACGACGAGCCGACCTGGCGCCGGTTGTGGGTCGCCAGGTTGAACTTGTAGCCGTCGAACCCCGGGCCGCCGACCATCGTGCGCACGGCGCCGGTCGCCGGCTCGATCGACGCGAGGGCTGCCGCCCCCATGTGCGGCTGGCCCGTCTCCGGGTCGGCGCCCGCCTGCGGGAAGATGCCGCCGGCCTGGGGCAGCTCCTCGTCGCGCGCCGTGAGCGCCTGCATCTGGGCAGTGGGGTCGAACGTGGTGTGGATCGTCAGGCCGCCCTGGTAGATCGCCCTGTGGCGCTCCTTCTGGGTCTCGCCCAGCATGGCGAACTGCGCGCCGTTGAGCAGCTGCTGCTCGACCTCGGACGGGAAGTAGTCGTTGGCCTTGGGGAGCACCTGGTGATCGCCCGGCGTGGTGGGCGCGGCGAGCCACCACTCGCCCTCCTCGGCGGTGAGGGCCGAGGTGTCGACCATGCGCTGGATGGCCACGTCGCGCCGCGCCCCCGCCCGCTCCGGGTAGCGGATCGGGTTGTAGGTGACCGGGTTGCGGATGATGCCCGCGAGGAGCGCGGCCTGGCCGACGTCGAGCTCCCCGACGCCGACGCCGAAGTAGGTCTCGGCCGCCGCCTGGACGCCGTAGGCGTGGTTGCCGAAGTAGACGGTGTTCAGGTAACGGGAGAGGATCTCCCGCTTCGTCATCTGCTTCTCGAGCCGCTGGGCGAGGATGATCTCCTGCACCTTGCGGTCGGCCGTCTGCTCGTCGCCCACCAGGTTGAGCTTCACCAGCTGCTGGGTGATCGTCGACCCGCCCTGGCTGATGCCGCCGGAGTCGACGTTGGCCTTGAAGGCCCGCATCATGCCGCGGATGTCGTAGCCGTCGTGGATCCAGAAGCCGGCGTCCTCGACCGCGAGGATGGCGTCGATCACGTGCTGGGGCACCTGGTCGAGGGCCACCGGCTGGCGGTTCTCCTCGTCCTTGAGGGCGGCCATCAGGCTGCCGTCCGCGGCGTACACGTAGGACCGCTGAGCCAGAGCGCCCAACTCGATCTCTTCCGGCTGGCCGGAGCCGGCCTCGCCGAGCCAGCTCATGGGAACCGCCAGCGCGGCTGTGGCCACGGCCATCACCACACCGGTGGCGAGGATGACCGCTGCGAGGCGAGGGAGAAGTCGGCGCATGGAGCCCCTGGTGGAGGGATGGAGCGTGAAGAGACTACCCAGCCCCGGGCCTGCCGAGGTCATCACGGGGCCGACGTAGGCTGCGGCCCATGCCGGATGCACCCACGACGACCACCCTCGCACTCGCCGGTGCCGGCTGGGTGTCGACGGTCCACGGGCTCGCCGCCCAGGCCTTCGACGACGTGGAGGTCACCCGGGTCGCGTCCCGCACGGACGACGCCGCGGCGCGACGGGCCGAGCAGATCGGCGCCACCGCCTCCCGCTACGAGGACCTGCCCGGCGGGGCCGACGCCGTCATCGTGGCCACACCTCCGGCGGTGCACCGACGCGAGGTCGAGCGAGCCGTCGCCGGTGGGTCGCTCGCCCTCGTCGAGACGCCGCTCGCCACCACGCTCGTCGATGCCGACGCCATCGTCGAGCTGGGCCGGAGCGGCCGGGTCGCGTACGGCGAGAACCTGGTCCACTCCCCCGTCGTCGCCGACGCGGTGCAGGTGTGCCGACGCATCGGGGAGATGACCCACCTCGAGGTGCGCTTCGCCCAGGGTCTGCCCGAATCGAGCCCGGAGCGCTTCGAGCCCGCCTGGGGTGGAGGGGTCCTCTTCGATCTCGGCATCCATGCCCTGGCGGTCGCCGTGTTGATGGCGGCGCCCGCGAAGGTGGTCGCCGTCGAGGCCGACCTCGCGACCGAGAGCGGCCGTGCCGTCGACGACGACGCCCGCGTCACGCTGGTGTTCGACACCGGCCTGCGCGCATCGGTGCGAGCGACCTGGCGGGCAGCCGCGCCCACCTGGGACGCGCAGGGCGCGAGCGCCACCAGCGCCGTGCGCCTCGAGCTGGTGCCCGAGCCGACCGTCGAGCTGAACGGCGCGCCCTTGCGCCTGCCGAGCGCGCCGTCAGGCCTGGCCACCGACCAGCTCCACCACCTCGGCTACCTCGACCAGCTCGCGGCCGTCGCGGGCGACGTCGCCGCGACCCGCAAGCCACGGGTGTCGCCGCTGTTCGGCCAGCTGCTGCTCGACATCGTGTGCGCCGCGTACACCGCCGCACGCACCGGCGAGCCGGAGCCCGTGCCGTTCACCGGACGACGCGACCGCACGCCCCACGAGCTGTGGACCGGCGCCTGATCGGGGAGCCACCCCGGCTGACCGCCTACTCTGCGTGGCGTGGCGTCACTCGACGATGTACGAAGGCTGGTCCTGCTCGACCACGGCCTCGCCGGGGTGTCGACCGTGCGCCCGGACGGCTCGCTGCAGTCGACCGTGGTCAACGCCGGCGTGGTCGCCCACCCTGTCGACGGCCACGACGTGGCGGCGTTCGTCGCCCGGGGCGGCACCCACAAGCTCGGGCACATGCGCGCCGACCCGCGAGCGACGCTGTCGTGGCGGGCCGGGTGGGCGTGGGTCACCGTCGAGGGCGCGGTCGACCTGTGTGGGCCCGACGACCGCCTGGCGGGTGTCACCGACGACGACAGGCGACTGCTGCTGCGAACGATCTTCGCCGCGGCCGGCGGCGAACACGAGGACTGGGCCGAGTACGACCGCGTGATGCAGGCCGAGCGGCGGGTCGCGGTGCTGGTGACGCCCCGCCGCATCTATCAGAACCCCTGAGCGCGCCGTGGGCGTCGAGCCGGGCGACGCCTCAGCCGGGCTCGGAGTCCCCCAACCCGTCGGTCGGGAGCTCGCCGAAGCGCTCGGTGGGCGCCGGCTGGCGGCTGCTCGGGAAGTCCCGCAGGTCGCCGTGGCGCTCGCGGTCCCATCCCTCGAACGTGAGCGGCGAGAGCAGGTGGGCGCACAGCAGGCGGGCCACCGCCTCGATCGAGTCGATGTGGGTGCGCTCGGCCCCGTGGCTGGCATCGACACCGAAGGCCACCAGCGCCGCGCGGGTCTCCGCCCCGGCCTCCAGCGCGGCCGCCACATCGGACCGGTAGAACCGGAACAGGTCGCGGGCGTAGGGGATGTCGTGCTGCTCGCACAGGCTGCACAGGTGGCGGGTGAAGTGGTAGTCGAACGGCCCCGTGGCATCGAGCATCGGGATGGTGACCCCGTTCTCGATCGAGTGGTTGCCCGGCGCGCAGACGGCGTTGTCGAGCGACACCATCTCGGCGACATCCTTCTGCAGGCCGTGGCTCGCGCCCTGGCCGATCTCCTCGGCGATCGTGATGAGCAGGTGGACGTCGTGCGGGACGGGGCAGTCGTCACGGCAGAGCGCGTGCAGCGCGCCGAGCGCAGCGGCGACCCCGGCCTTGCCGTCGAGGTGACGGGCGTTGATGTACCCGTGGTCGGTGACGATCGGCAGCGAGTCGATGGCCACGAAGTCCCCCACCCGGATGCCGAGCGCGGCCAGGTCGGCGGCGTCGGCCACGGGCTCGTCGACACGCACCTCGACGTGGTCCCACCCGGTGGGCTGGTCGTCGACGTCGTCGCCGTAGGCGTGGCCGCTCGCCATCAGGGGCAGGATCGTGCCCGTGTAGGTGCGGCCGGGATCGTCGGTCAGCAACGTGACCCGGCAGCCCTCGGCGAAGCGCGAGCTGTGGGTGCCGACCGGCACCACGGCCAACCGCCCGTTGGGCTTGAGGTCGCGCACCATGCAGCCGATCGTGTCCGCGTGGGCCACCACCGCCCGGGCCCCCTCGTTGCGCCCCTCCAGCCGAGCGAGGAGGGCGCCGCGCCGGGTCACCGCCAGCTCGACGGGGAGGTCGGCGAGGACGTCGCCGAGCAGTTGCATGACGGCATCGGTGCGACCGGACGGGCTGGGGGTGCGCAGCAGCTTGAGCAACAGGTCAAGGGTCCACGGCATGTCGATCTTCGGCAGAGCGTCCACGGGCGCACCGTACCGGCCGCGGCGACCGGCGCCGCCACGTTCCCTCGACGCCGGAGACGGCGCAGCCGGCGACCCGAGATCTACGTCGGGACCGGCGGTGTGTCGACCTCGGCCGGGCGCCAACCCCAGGGCAGCGCCTTCGTCGTCGGGAACAGCAGATCGACGAATCGCTCCGCGGTGGGCTGGGGCTCGTGGTTCGCCAACCCGGGACGCTCGTTGGCCTCGATGAACACCCCGTCGGGGCCGTCCGCGCGCGGCACCATCATGTCGAGGCCCGTCACCGGGATGCCGATGGCCCGCGACGCCTCGACCGCCGCCTCGACGAGGTGCGGGTGCAGCTCGGCCGTCACGTCGTGGATCGTGCCGCCGGTGTGCAGGTTGGCCGTGCGGCGCACGACGAGGTGCTCGCCTGCTGGCAGGACGTCGTCGAGCGAGTGGCCGGCGGCGGAGACCGTGCGGGCCGTCTCGTCGTCGAGGGGGATCGACGACTCGCCGCCGGTCGCGGCCTCGCGCCGGCGGCTCTGGGCCTCGATCAGGTCGCGCACGCTGTGGCGCCCGGTGCCCACCACCTCGGCGGGCCGACGGACCGCGGCGGCGACCACCTCGTGGTCGATCACCACCAAGCGGAGGTCCTCGCCCGGCACGCGCTCCTCGATGAGCACGTCCGGACAGTACGACCTGGCGAGCGCGAGGGCGCTGTCCAGCTCGTCGTCGGTCTTCACCCCGACGGTGATGCCCATGCCCTGCTCGCCGCGCGCCGGCTTGACCACGACCTCGCCCACATCCGCGAGGAAGACGTGGTCGGCGTCGTCGAAGGTGGCGTCGCGTCCCGCGGCGACCGGCAACCCGGCCCGCGCCAGGATGCGGCGTGTGTGCCGCTTGTCGTCGCAGCGGCTCATGGCCACCGCGGTGGTGAGCTCGGACAGCGACTCGCGGGTGACGATGCTGCGCCCGCCGTGCGACAGGCGGACCTCGCCCGCGCGGGCGTCGACGACGTCGACGGTCACGCCTCGGCGCAAGGCCTCGTCCGCGATGATCCGGGCGTAGGGGTTGAGATCGTCGAGGCCCTCGTGCTCGCCGATGAACAGGCGCTCGTTGATGGCGTTCTTGCGCTTGATGGCGAACACCGGCACCCGCTCGAAGCCCAGCTTCTCGTAGAGGGCGATGGCGGGCCGGTTGTCGTGCATCACCGACAGGTCCATGTAGGCCCGGCCACGCGTGGTGAACCGCTCGGCCAGCGCCCGCACGAGTGCCTCGCCGACGCCCGGCACCTGGGACGCCGGGTCGACGGCGAGGGTCCACAGCGAGCTGCCGCCCTCGGGGTCGTCGAAGGCCAGCGCGTGGTCGATGCCTGCGACCGTGCCGATCAGATCGCCGCTCTCGGCGTCTGCGGCCGCCAGGTACGTGATGTGGCGGGCCTGCTGGTTCGCCCACAGGATCTCGGGCGGAGCCGGTACCATCCCGCAGCGCACGTACACGCGGTTGACCGCCTCGGCGTCCTCGCGGGTGGTGAGGGCCCGCACGATGACCCCCCGGAGCGGATCGCGCCGGGGCATCGCCTTGTGCAGCCAGAACCGGTAGGTGTACGACGGGTCGACGAAGAGCTCCTGGGGCGCCTTCGCCACCAGCACGTGCGGGTCGCGGGCGTAGAGGCAGATGTCGCGGCGGCCCTCGGCCTCGTCACGGAGCTGGGCGACGATCGCGGCGGCCGAGCGGAACGTCTGACCGAACAGGACGCGGCCCCACCCCATGTCGACCACGACGTCGCGGGCCATCGATGCGACGAGGTGCTCGGGGGGATCCTGCCAGCTCGTCGTCGAGATGGCGTCGTGGCGGTCCCACCCGCCGGAGAGCCGGTGCGGCATCGCCTCGCCCGCCGGGCTCTTGCGTCGACCGCGCTCGTAGACGGTCGAGGAGTCCTCGCCGGCCGGGTCCTCACCGGTGTCGCTCACGGCGCGATCCCGTGGTTCTGCAACCACAGCTCGAGCAGCCCGAGCTGCCACAGCTTGTTGCCCCGCAGCGGGGTGAGCTCGGCGTTCGGCGACCGCAGCAGGTGATCGACGTAGGCGGGTTCGAACAGGCCCCGCTGCTTCGCCGCCGGGTCGGTGAGCGCGTCGCGCACCATGTCGAACAGCGGTCCCTCCAGGTGGGTCAGCGCTGGCACCGGGAAGTACCCCTTCGGCCTGTCGATGACCTCGGCGGGGATGACGCTGCGGGCGGCCTCCTTGAGCACGCCCTTGCCGCCCTGGGCGACCTTGAGCTCGGGCGGGCAGGCGGCGGCCAGCTCGACCAGGTCGTGGTCGAGGAACGGGACGCGGGCCTCGAGACCCCACGCCATCGTCATGTTGTCGACGCGCTTGACCGGGTCGTCGACGAGCATGACCTCGGAGTCGATGCGCAGCGCCCGGTCGATCGGCGACGACGCACCGGGCCGGCCGAAGTGGCTGGACACGTACGCCCCCGAGGCGTCGTCCGCGGTGCGGTGCCGCGCGGCCACGACCTCGGCCATCGCCTCGTCGTGCCGGTCGAAGAAGGCGTTGGAGTAGGCGAGTACGCCCCCGTCGGCCGCGGCGCCGGGCTCGAGCATCGGCGGGTACCAGTGGTAGCCGGCGAACACCTCGTCGGCGCCCTGCCCGGACTGCACCACCTTGACGTGCTTCGACACCTCCTGCGACAGCAGGTAGAAGGCGACCACGTCGTGGCTGACCATCGGTTCGCTCATCGCCCCGATGGCGCCTTCGAGCCCGGGCAGCAGCCGGTCGCCGGTGATGCGGATGCGGTGGTGATCGGTGGCGAAGCGCTGGGCGATCACGTCGGAGTAGCGGAACTCGTCGCCCTCGAGGCCGCCGTGAGACTCGAACCCGATGCTGAACGTCAGCAGGTCGGACACCCCGGCCTCCGCCAGCAGGCCGACGACCAGGCTGGAGTCGAGCCCCCCGGAGAGCAGGCAACCGACCGGCACGTCGGCCACCATGCGCCGGTCGACGGCGGTGCGCAGGGCGCCGAGGATGGCGTCCTGCCAGTCGCGCGGCGCCCATCCGTCGTGCTCGGGACGGCGGCCGAACTCGGTGCGCCAGTAGGTCGTCTCGGTGCGGCGCCCGTCGGGCTCGATGGCGAGGGTCGTCGCGGGCGGCAGCTTGCGCACGCCGTTCAGGATCGTGCGGGGGGCCGGCACCACCGAGTGGAACGTCAGGTACTGGTGCAGCGCCACCGGGTCGATCGAGGTGTCGATGCCCCCGGCGGCGAGCAGCGCCGGCAGCGTCGACGCGAACCGCAGCTTGTCGCCGACCTCGGCGAGGTACAGCGGCTTGATGCCCAGGCGGTCCCGGCCGAGCAGCACCCGGCCCGAGTCGCGCTCGGCCAGGCAGAAGGCGAACATGCCCGTGAGGTGATCGACGAAGCGATCGCCCCAGTGGTGGTACGCCTTGACCACGACCTCGGTGTCGCCGGAGGAGAAGAACCGGTAGCCGTGCCCCTCGAGCTCGCGCCGGAGCTCGTGGTGGTTGTAGATGCACCCGTTGAACACGACGGTGAGGCCCAGCTCCCCGTCGACCAGCGGTTGGGCGGCCCGTTCCGACAGGTCGATGATCTTGAGCCGTCGGTGGCCGAGGGCCAATGGGCCCTGGGCCCACATCCCCGCACCGTCCGGTCCGCGATCGGACATGGTTCCGGTCATGCACGCGACGGCGACCGGATCGGCCGCTCGTCGCGCGAGGTCGAGTTCACCGCTGAAGCCACACACGCAACGTCGACCGTACCCACATCGGGCGGGGGTGTTACAGGGACCCCCGGATGGCGGCGTGACGTCGGCCACCGCCCGCGCGGGCGGTGGTCGACGTGCGCCGGTCAGTCGGCGGGCGCGATCCCCGCTGCGTCCCCCTCGCCCGCCGGCGCGACAGCGGCTTCCGCCGGCTCGGCGGCGGCGGTGTCGACCGCCTCCTCGGCAGGCGGCGTCACCCCGAGGAACGCCACGAGGGCATCGTTGAACGCGAGCGGATCCTCCACGTTCGGCAGGTGGCCGACGTCGGGGATGATCACCAGCTCGCCCTTGAGCAGCGAGCGCAGGCTCATCGCCTCGGCGATCGGCGTCACCCGGTCGAGCTCGCCGACCACGACGAGGCCCCGCACGTCGGACTGGCGCAGCAGCAGCATCGAATCAGGGCGGTCCTTCATCGCCTCGAGCGCGGCGATCCACCCCTCGGCATCGGCACCGTCGGCGAGCGCGTGCACGTAGTCGACCAGTTCGGTGCGGTTCATCGAGCCGGACGAGAGCAGGCCCTCCACCATCTCCTTGGCCAGCGAACCCACCTCGGCGCCCTCGCGCAGCTGATCCTGCTGGGCGGTGCGCCGCTGGGCGACCGACGGGTCGTCGGAGCGGGCCCGGCTGCCGGCGAGCACCAGCGCCGCGACGCGGTTCGGGTGGTGGCGCAGGAGCGCCATGGCGAGATAGCCGCCCATCGAGGCGCCGACGACGGTGGCCGAGGCGACGCCGAGCTGGTCGAGCACGTCGGCCACCAGGTCGGACCATGCCTGCATCGACGCGTCGTCGGGCGCGTGCGGTGGGGGCGATTGGCCGAAGCCCGGCAGATCGACGGCGATGCAGCGGTTGGTGGCCTCCAGTGCCTCGATCTGGTAGTCCCACATGGCGGCCTGCAGGGGGAAGGCGTGGAGGAAGACGACGGCGTCGCCGTCACCACGGTCGATCACGTTGACAGGCTGACCATGGACATCGAGCAGCGGCACTGACGGCTCCTTGGGGGCGGACGAGGCGCGGGTACCCCACACCAGTACCCCATGACGGGTGGACGAGGCGAACTGACGGCGGGGACTTTTCGACGCCCGACCACCGACGGTGAGCAGGGGTGATGCACCACCGCGCAGCGCGGCGAAGCGGGTCGTCACCCGGCGTCGTCCACGGTACCGTCTGCTCCATCCCGAGGCCCACGCGCACGATGCGAACCCGCCGTTCGTGACCTTCTCCGCTCTCCTGCCCTACGGCTGGACGGACCGCTGGGCCGCGCTGCTCGCCGACCTGTCCGACTCGGCGACCACCTCTGGAGCGCTGGCGCCCGGCCGGGTGGTCCGCCACGACGGCGTGGCGATCACCGTGGCCATGCCCGACGGCATCCGCCAGCTCACGCTCTCCCGCAAGCTCGACCCCCACCCGGCGGTGGGCGACTGGGTGGCCGTCGACGGCGACATCCCGGTGGCGGTGCTCCCCCGCACCTCTCTGCTCACCCGCCGGTCCGTGCGCACCGAGGCGCCCCAGCACCTCGCGGCCAACGTCGACGTCGTGCTCGTGGTGTGCGGGCTCGACCGACCGATCCGTCCCGGGCGCATCGACCGGGTCGCCACCCTCGCGTGGGAGGCGGGCGCGGTGCCCGCCGTCGTGCTCACCAAGGCCGACATCGTCGCCGACCCCGAGACCGCCGCGACGACGGTGGTCGAGGCGCACCCCGGTCTCGACGTGGTGACCACCTCGGTGGTGACGGGGCGCGGGATCGATGACGTCCACGCCCTCGTCGAGGACCGCACGGTCGTGCTCGTCGGCGAGTCCGGCGCAGGCAAGTCGTCGCTCACGAACAGCCTGATCGGCGCCCCCGTGATGGCCACGGGCGACGTGCGCTCCGGGGACGCCAAGGGCCGCCACACGACGACCACCCGCGAGGCGCACCCGTTGCCCGGCGGCGGCGTGCTCATCGACACGCCCGGTCTGCGGTCGGTGGGCCTGTGGGCCGATCAGGACGCCGTGGCGGCCACCTTCCCCGACATCGACGAGCTGGCCGAGATGTGCCGGTTCAACGACTGCGGCCACGGCAACGAGCCGGGATGCGCGGTGCGCGCCGCGCTCGCCGACGGCACGCTCGCCGCGGCGCGCTTCGCCGGCTGGCAGGAGCTCGAGCGCGAGGCCGAAGCCGCCGAGCTGCGCACCGCACCGCACCTGCTGCGGTCCCGCGACCGCCAGTTCTCCAAGATGGGCAAGGCGGCCCAGCGCCGCAAGGGACGGCCGGACCGGGACAGCTGAGGGGGCCGACCCTCAGGCGAGCTCGAGTCGACGGAAGGACTCGAGCTCCAGACCGAGGTCGCCCACCTGGGCCAGCGCGTCGTGGACCTCGGCCGTCGTGGCGTCCGCCCGGCGGAGCACGGTCATCGGCCCGCGCTGGGAGACCTCCCAGCCCGAGAACCCGGCGGTGAGGCGGCGTGCCCCACGGCACCGCAGGGTGATCTCGGCGACGTCGGACACGGCGGCGATCGTCATCCCGGTGCGGGTGACGCCTGCACACCCCGCGGGGGTGAACCAGGTGTCAGATGAGCCCGAGCTGGCGCGCCCGCCGGACGGCTTCCTCGCGTCGTTCGACGTCGAGCTTGCGGTAGATCGTCTTCAGGTGGGACTTCACGGTGTTGAGCGACACGTACAGCTCCGCACCGATCTCCCTGTTCGACAGGCGGCTCGGCAGATAGCGCAGCACCGACAGCTCCCGCTCGCTCAGCGGTTCGACGAGGTCGATCGTGCCGGGGACGCGCGCCGGGCCCCGGCCGGGTGCCGGCCCGTCGCTCGCCACACCGAGGCCGAGGAGGTCGACGACGTCGAAGCCCTCGTCCAGGAACGGCCGCACGGCCCCTTCCCGCTGGACCATCGGCGCGACGTCCGCCAGCAGCCGGCGGGCGGCGACCAGGTCTCCCGCGTCCGCCGCGGCCCGCGCCGTGAGCGCGACGGCCTGGAGCCAGCGGCGCCGGTCGTCGCTCGCGGCCCGCAGGTCGGCGAGCAGCGGGTCGACCTCGTCGGCCCGACCGGTCACGAGGGCTATGCGGGCCTCGAGCAGCGTGCGCTCGGGGCCGGGGGCGATGTCGTCGAGCAGGTCGACGGCGCGGTCCACGTCGCCCACCCGGGCGCGGATGCGGCACTCGGCCTGGTCGATCACGCCGGCCAGGAACGCGGGGGTGCCCCTCGTCGCCCGATCGCGCCGCACGCGCAGGAGGCGGGCCACGGCCGCGTCCCCCTCGCCGCGGCAGGTCTCCACGGCGGCGAGCTCGACCTCGCCGAGCGTGGTGATGGCGATGTGGCCCTCGCGCAGTGCCGGCTCGAGGTGTGGTGTCAGCACGTCCATGGCCTGGTCGAGCTCGTTGCGCTCGCGGTGGACGAGGGCGAGCGTGGCGCGGGCGCCGATCATCGCCCGGCGGGCACCTCTGCCGTACTCGGTGCCGAGCACGAGCGCCTGGTCGGCCAGCTCCGCGGCCGCGCGCAGCCGGCCCCAGCGGGCCTCCGCCCAGGCTTCCGCGCCGAGCACCCCCACCAGGTCGCTGCGCAGGCGCGGCCCCTGCCGGCGCAGCACGGCGGCCCAGTGGCGCACGCGGCGGCGGTCGTCGAGCATGGCGTAGGTGCGGGCGAGGGCGGTCGGCAGGTAGCCCCACATCTCGCGAGCCACGGCGGCGATGTCGGGTGGCAGCGCGCGGAGGTCGACCTCGGCACGCCGGTCCCACGCCTCGACGCCGAGCGAGACCGCGGTGTCCGGGTCACCGACCACGGCCGCGATCGCCGCCTCGGTGATGTCGAAGGTCAGGGCGACCGGGCCCGGCAACGGCTCGCCGCTCGGCACGGACGCGGCGCGCGCCCGGGCGAGGAGGAGGCGGCCCTGCTCGAGCTGGCCGATCCGCGAATGCGCCAGCGCAGCCAGCAGCTGGCGGCCCGGCATGGCGTCGATGAACGCGTCGGGAAAGCGCGCCAGCCAGCCCCGCACGGTCTCGTGCCGCCCGGCCTGGAGGTGGTCGTGCAGCTCCTGCCCGAGCAGCTCGAAGGCCCGCTCGTACGCACCGGCGTCGAGCAGGTGGCCGATGGCGGCAGCGGGTTGGCCGTGATCGAGGAACCACTCGGCGGCCCGCGCGTTGCCCGTGCGCTCCACCTCCGGCTGGGACACGCGGACCTCGCGCCGCAGGAGCTGGCCGAACAGGTGGTGGTAGCGGAACCACTCGCGCTCGGCGTCGAGCGGCACGAGGAACAGGTGCTCCGCCTCGACGCGTCGGAGCAGGGCGGCCGCGTCCGGGCGCCCGGTGACGTGCTCGCAGAGGTCGGCGCAGAGGTGATCGAGCACGGACGTTGCGAGAAGGAAGTCGCGAACCTCCGGCGGCTGACGGTCGAGCACCTCGTCGAGCAGGAAGTCGGCCACGTGGCGGTCGCTGCCCGCGAACCGCTCGACGAAGGCGTCCGCGTCGTCTCGGCCGGCCAGGGACAGCGCCGCGAACTGCAGGCCGGCGGCCCAGCCCTCGGTGCGCTCCGCGAGCCGCTGCACGTGGCTGTCATCCAGCTCCACCTGCGGAAAGGAGGCGAAGAACCGGCCGACCTCGTCGCGATCGAAGCGCAGGTCGGACTCCCGCAGCTCGACGAGCTGCCCGTCGAGGCGGAACCGGTGCAGCGGGAACGGCGGATCGGACCGGCTGAGCGCGATCAGCGTCAGGTTGGTCGCCGGGATCACCTCGACCAGCCGGGCGAGCAGGCCGGCGGTCGGGCTCCGGTCGACGACGTGCAAGTCGTCGAGCACCAGCGTCGCCCGGGGCGCCGCGCTCAGGTGGTCGACCGCCCGGTCGACGGCGTGGTCCGCCGCGTGGTCACCCGGATCGTCGCGCCAGGTGGCCTCGTGCACGCCGGGCGAGAGCTTCTCCAGCACGTCGAGCAGAGCGTCGAGGAAGTGCTCGGGATCGGTGTGCCGGGCGTCGAGCTGCAGCCAGGCGACCGGCAGCTCGACCGCGCCGGCCCAGGCGCGCACGGCGACCGTCTTGCCCGAGCCCGCGGGGCCCGTCACCACCACCAGGCGTGCGCCGCGACGGTTGATGCGATCGACCAGGCGGGACCGCCGGATCACATGGGCGGGGAGCTGCACCGACGACGGACGCGCCGACATCATCCGCTCCCCTGTCCTTCTGGCATCTGGAACTCCCGCGACCTCGATCCCCCACCGACGGAGGTTCGTTGAGAGCATACGGTGCTGTCACGTTGCGTGACGGCGTGAGCTCCTCTCCACCGCCAGGAGCTCGAGGCCCAGGCGGTAGAGACCGTCGATCACCCCGTGGAGCGCGGCTCGGTCGACGAGCTCCCCGTCGAGCCTGGCGGCTCGGTCGAACGGCGTGCACCGCAGCCCGGTGGCAGATTCGAGGGTGGGGACGTCGACGTCGGGATGACGGCGGACGATGAACTCGTAGTACGGCACGTACGGCGTCACCTTCCTCGGCGGTGGACGTCCGCGGGGAGTGACGTCCGGTGCCCGTGAGCGACCATCGTCGTGAGCGGGTGGGTGAAGGCGCCTCGCTCGCGTGGGGTGAGCAACGCGCTTCGCCGCAGATCGTCACCGCTCGAAGACGTATGGTGGCCACGCTCGAAGGACCCTCCGGGCAAGGAAGCGGGACGCTGGGTGGCGAAGGCAACCGAAGACGACGGTCGGCTCTCGTCGACCACACCGGCCACGGTCGACGCCCTGACGGCGGGGTGGCTCACCGAGGCCGTCGGCCGGTCCTCGGCGTCGGGCAACGGGCCCGAGACGGCGCACGTGGTCGACTTCCGCGTCGAACCGGTCGGTGTGGGCGTGGGTCTGCTCGGCACCCTGCATCGGGTGGAGCTCACGTGGTCCGGGGGCACCGGCCCGTCGAGCATCGTGGTCAAGGGCCCGGCGCAGGGCGAGCGCAGCGACTCGATCGCCGCGCTGTTCGACATGTACGGCACCGAGGTGAGCTTCTACCGGGACCTCGGGCCGACGATCGGCGCCGCCATCCCGTGCCACCACGTCGAGAGTGCCGACCGCACACGAGACTTCGTCATCGTCCTCGCCGACCGATCGCACGACGTCACCTTCGACCAGATCGCCGGCTGCCCGCCCGAACGGGCCTCCGCCGTGGTCACGGCGCTCGCCGACCTCCACACCCGCCACTGGGACGGCGACGGGCTCGCCGCGGTGGGGTGGCTCCGGCGGATCGACCACCGGGACGTTGTCGAGGGGTTCCGAGCGGCGCTCCGTGCGACGTGGCCCGACGTCCGCGCCCGCTTCGCGGACGATCTCGCGCCGATCATCGCGCTCGGCGACAGGCTCGAGGCGCTGATGCCCGTGGTGTCGGCGGCGCTGGCCCGAGCCCCGATCACCCTGACCCACGGCGACGCACGGCTCGACAACATGTTCTTCGCCCGCTCGGGTGGGGTCGCGCTGTGCGATTGGCAGCTCACCGGCACCTCGCGCGGCGTCCGCGACCTGGCCTACTTCCTCACGCAGAGCCTCAACGCAGAGGACCGCGCCGCCTGCGAGCGACCGCTGGTCGACGTGTACCTCGACCGGCTCGCGGCGCGGGGCGTCGCCGGCTACGGCGCGGAACAGGCATGGGACGACTACCGGGCCGCGACCGTGCTCGGGCTGGTCTACGCCGTCGTCGCCGGCGGAGGGCTCGACCAGGCCACGCCCTACAGCGCCGCGCTGACGGGGGCGATGTTGCGGCGCGCGGCCGCCGCCGTGATCGACCACGACGGTGCCTCCCTCGGGTGAGCCGGCCGATCACGGCCCGCCACCCCGCGTTCACCCCGGCGGAATGACGTTGCGTCACCCCTCGAACGCTTAGCGTCCGGCATGTGACCATGGTCCGATCGCACGCAGTGACCCAGCCGGTGAGTCCGGCTGCGGACGCGTCGCCGATCGCGGGAGTCCCCAGCGCCCGACATGGTCACGCCGCTCGCGTTCCCCAGCCGCGAGCGAGCGAGGGCGTGGCCGACCTCGCCTCCCCCCTGGCCGGCCACGCCTTCGCTCAACCTCTCCCCCCGGCAGGTCTCCCCGCGCCGCCCGCTGCGCTCGACGGCTGATCTCCGCCGGTCAACCGTCGGCCGGGGCGGCAGCTCGTGGCCGGGGATTCGTCCCCGGCCACGAGCGCGCCCGGCGGGACGATCCCGCAGCGCCGGCGACCTCTTTTCCCGCAGCGCAGCCAGCGGGATACTGGTGGGGATGCGGGCGCCCCCGAGGAAAGGGACGACCGATGGGTGTCGACGACGATCCCGGCTACACCAAGGTCACCGACGCGACACGTGCCTTCGAGCGGGAGGACGAGCAGGTCTTCCGCGGGGCTGGCCGAGGCCCGACCCGGGACGAGGCCGCGGCCGCCGAGCGCGCGGGGCCGGTGTCCGAACGGGCGCGGGAGGCCTACCGGTCCTTCGTCTTCCGCGGCGCCCACGTCCCGGGCGAGGGTCGCGTCTGACGACGCCCTGGCCCGCGTGCCGCCCTACCCGACGAGTGCGGGGGCGAGCTCGCGCCAGTCCGCCCGCGGGATCGCGTCGTCGGGGCGGATGACCTGGACGCACACGTGGTCGGCGCCGGCGTCGCGCATGCCGGCCACACGCTGCACGATCGCGTCGTCGTCGCCCCAGGCCACGATCGCGTCGACCAGCCGGTCGCTGCCGGCATCGGCGAAGTCGTCATCGCCGAAGCCGAAGTCGCGCAGGTTGTTCGTGTAGTTGGGCAGGCTCGCGTACATGGCCGTGTGCCGGCGGGCGGTCGCCCGGGCCGAGGACGGGTCGGTGTCGCGCACCACGGCGAGCTCGACCGCGATCGTCGCGTCGGCGCCGAGGATCTCCCGAGCGTGGGCGACGTGTTCGGGCGGCACGAAGTACGGGTGCGCCCCCATGGCACGGTCGCGGGCGAGCCGCAGCATCCGCGGCTTGAGCGCGGCGAGCACGCGCGCCTCGGCCGGGAAGGGCTCCGGGGCGGCGTCGAGCGCGTCCAGGTACTCCACCATCTTCGAGTACGGCTTGTTGTAGAGGCCGGCCTCGCGCTGGTCGATCAGCGGCGCGTGGCTCACGCCGAGCCCGAGCGTGAACCGGCGCTGCCAGTCCTCGCTCCACCCGGCGCGGCGGGTCGCGACATCTCCCGGCTCGTTCATCCAGACGTTGAGGATGCCGGTCGCCACCCCGATCTCGGGGGTGGCCCCGAGCAGGTTCTCCACCGCGGCCAGGACGTCGCCGCTGACGTCAGGGATCCAGATGGCGCTGTAGCCGAGCTCGCCGAGCTCCGCCGCCGCCTCGGCGGCCCTTCCCGGATCGCCGTACCGGAGATGCGCCGACCAGATGCCGGTGCCGTGAAGTGCCATGCGTCGCTCCGCTTCCGTGCTGTCTGCCGCCCGGTGCGGCATGCAGCCACTCTGCCCGGTGCCCGCCCCGTCGTCACAACGCGGCACTCGCGTCCGACGTGGCACGATCGGACCGGTGACCACGAAGCAGGCACCTGCTCAGCGCCTCGACGACCTCGCCGTGCTGCGCCGCGTCCGCGACCGGATCGACCGGGAGTACGCGCAGCCTCT
>CAYUXB010000038.1:0-20570 GCA_964448525.1 uncultured Acidimicrobiaceae bacterium | reverse complement strand
AGGCCCGGCGCGTCGAGGCCCGGCGCGTCGAGGCGGTACCCGTGTGACGTGTCGCCCCTTCGGTGGCGTGAGGCCCGGGAACGACAAAGCCCCAGGTCGTCGACCTGGGGCTTCTGGGTGGGCCGTAAGGGACTCGAACCCCTGACCCCCTGCGCGTCATGCAGGTGCTCTAGCCAACTGAGCTAACGGCCCGTGGAGGGTGCAAGCTAGCACACGATCGACCCGGCTCCGCCACAGCCGCGGCTCGGGCGGACCTGTCACACCGCACCGATACCCTGTCGAGATGGCTCCCGACGGCGGTCCCCTTCCCGAGACCACCCCCGACCCCCTCACGCCCGAGCTGGCCCCCTTCGTGGCGCTCGCCCAGGCGCGGGTCACCCAGGCGATCGACGGCCTCGACCACGAGGCCGCCGTCGAGCACCTCGAGGCGGCGGTCGCCCAAGCAGCGGTCCAGGCCTCGCGCCTCGGCTTCAGCTTTCCGGTGCCCGAGCCGACGGCCGACGCGCTCGCCCTCGGCGACGGGTCGGTCGTGCTGGTGCAGCGGGTCGTCGACACCCCGGGCTGAGCGGTACCCCGGGCTGCGCGGCACCGCGGGGCCTACAGGTTCCCCCGCGCGTCCTGTGCGCGCTCGATCGCCTCGAACAGCGCCTTGAAGTTGCCGGCACCGAAGCCGGTGGCGCCCGCGCGCTCGATGATCTCGAAGAACACGGTCGGCCTGTCGCACAGCATCTCGGTGAAGATCTGCAGCAGGTGGCCGTCCTGGTCGCGGTCGACCATGATCCCCAACTCGGCCAGCGCCTCCCACGGCAGGTCGATGCCGGCCATCCGCTCGCGGGCGTCGTCGTAGTACTCGGGTGGCACGCCGAGGAAGCGCACGCCGCGCTCCCGCAGCGCCCGCACGGCGGCGACGATGTCGCGCGTGTGCAGGGCCATGTGCTGCACACCAGGTGAGCGGTAGTAGTCGAGGTACTCCTCGATCTGGCTCTTCCGCCGCCCGTCGGCCGGTTCGTTGAGGGGGAGCACGACCTTGTCGTGGTTCCACACGACGGTCGACATGAGGGCCGAGTACTCGGTGGAGATCTGGTCGTCGCCGAAGTGGATCAGCGGATCGAAGCCCAGCACGTGCTGGTAGTAGTCGACCCACTGCTCGAGGTGGCCCTTCTCGACGTTGCCGACGACGTGGTCGAAGCGGTCGAGGCCCACATCGGGGCCGTGGGTCGCGGGCAGGACCGGGGGCCCGAATCCCGGGGCGAAGTCGCCGGTGTAGGCGGAGCGGTCGAGGAAGGTGTGGACCGTGTCGCCGTAGGTGCGGATCGCGGAGTGGTGCACCGAGCCGTGCTCGTCGCTGTCGATGCTCGGGGGGCGTTCCGGGAGCGCACCCCGCTCCAGGGCGGCGTCGTAGGCGGTCTCGGCGTCGTCGACGAGGAAGCAGATGTCGCGGACGCCGTCGCCATGGACCTTCACGTGGTCGGCGATCGGCGAGTCCGGGGTCATCGCACCGGTGATCATGAAGCGGATGCGGCCCTGCTGGAGCACGTGGGACACGCGGTCGCGCCGGCCGGTCTCCGGTCCGGCGTAGGCCACAGCCTCGAAACCGAACGCTGCGCACAGGAACCCGCTGAAAGCCCGGGCGTTGCCCACCCACCACTCGACGTGATCGATGCCGCCGAGCGCCGGCGGCCCGGCGTCGTCGTGCCCGGCTGCTGGCCCGGCCGTCAACGTGTCGCCCATCGGTTTCCCCCTGGGTGTCGGTGAGAGGCGGTCGCCCCGTCCGACGGACAGAACAGCCACCTGAGCCGAAGGTCGTCAACAGCTCCGCAAGATGCTGGTCATTTTGGCCAGCATCAGCAGCGTTGTGGTAGACACATTGCCCATGTTGCCCACCGGAATCGACGCGCTCGACGCACGGCTGATCCGGGCGATGTGCGACACGCCCCGTGCCGGGGTGATGGAGCTTGCCCGCCAGCTCGGTGTCGCCCGAGGGACGGTACAAGCCCGTCTGGACAAGCTCCAACAGCGGGGGATCATCAGCGGGTTCGACCCCGACCTCGACCTGCGGGCGATGGGCTACGAGGTGTTGGCCTTCGTCAGCCTCGAGATCGCCCAGGGGCACCTCGAGGACGTGTGCTCGCACCTCCGCGAGATCCCCGAGGTGCTCGAGATCCACTCGGTCACCGGGCCCGGCGACCTGCACTGCCGGGTGGTGGCGCACACGAACGAGCACCTGCAGCACGTCATCGGTCGTGTGCTCGAAGTGGCCGGGATCAGCCGCACGGCCACGCAGATCGCGCTGACCGAGCAGCTGCACCACCGGGTCCTGCCGCTCGTCGAGCTGGCGATCGACACCGAGGCCGCCGACCACGCCGAGGTCGGCTGAGCCGCACCTCCCGGGGCTCGCCGGACTCGCCGTCCCGCACGGCGTGCGCTCAGTCGGCGAGGGGCACGATCTCGCCCAACCCCGCGGCGTCGAGCAGCCCGAGCAGGTCGATGCCGGCGTGGCGCAGCACCACCTGGCAGCCGCGGCGCCGGGCGGCGAGCTGCAGGCGGGCCAGCGCGTCGAGCGTCGCGCCGTCGGGCTCGATGATGTCGGCGACATCGCACACGATCCGGTCGGGCCCGTCGTCGAGCAGGCTCCGGACACGCGTGCACAGCCCGGGGATGTCGCCCTGCACGATCGGTCCGTAGACGACGAGCTCGGCGGACCGGAGGCCCGCAGGGTCAGCCTCGCTGCGCGCGGGCACCCGGTCGCGTTCATCCACGGAGACCTCCTCGGCGGTTCGCCCGTACGACCCGACGGCCGGCCGGAACTCATCGCGCCCCCACAGGAGGGCGCGCCGCCAACCGCGCGCTTCGGTGCGGGAGGGCGTAGCCTCGTTGTGCACGGTCGACGCTCGAAGTTCGCTCGATCGTCTCGTTCAGAACAGATAGGCAGAACACCATGGCAGTCGGCACGGTCAAGTTCTTCAACGCGGAGAAGGGCTACGGCTTCATCTCTCGCGACGGCGCGGATGACGTGTTCGTCCACTACTCGAACATCGAGGGGGGCGGCTACCGCTCGCTCGAGGCGGGTCAGACGGTCGAGTTCGAGGTCGGTTCGGGTCGCAAGGGCGACGAAGCGCAGAACGTCAGGGTGGTCTGAGCAGGCGTGTCACGCCGGCGCACCACCTTCGGGAAGCTTCAGCGCGATCGCGACAAGCAGGCCAAGCAGAAGGCCAAGCAGGAGCGACGAGCTGAACGGGCTGAACAGCCCGACGAGGCCGAAGAGACCGTGGAGGCCCCCGAGGTCGACCAGTCCACGGTCCTCGCACAGCTCGCAGACCTCCACGCCGCCTTCGACGACGGCAAGATCGGCTTCGACGACTTCGAAGCCCGTCGTGAGGAGCTCACGAGCCAGCTCCGCATCGACTGAGTAGAGATGTCCTCCGGGGGAGCCGTGGCTCCCCCGGTCGCATTTTTCGCAAGAACGTGGTGTAAGGCCGGTCGGTGTGGGTAGCTCGGGGCCACTGCTCCGATCCCACCACCTCGAGGCTCGTCACGTCCATGACAACCGCCGGTTCCACCACATCCGTCATCGATGCTCGCGAGGAGGCGGCCGAACGTTTCCGCGCCTATCGCGCGAGCGGTGACCGCGCCCTGCGCAACGATCTGATCGCCGAGCACCGCTGGCTCGCCGTTCACTGCGCGAAGCGCTTTGCCGACAAGGGCGAGCCCTTCGACGACCTCGTCCAGGTCGCGATGTTGGGCGTCCTGAAAGCCGTCGAGCGCTACGACCCCGACTTCGGGGCGACGTTCGCCACCTTCGCCGTGCCAACCGTGACCGGCGAGCTGCGCCGCCACTTCCGCGACACGACGTGGGCCGTTCACGTGCCCCGCCGCGCCAAGGACATGCAGCACACGGTCAAGGTGGCCGTGGCCGACCTGACGCAGATCCTCGGTCGCTCGCCGACCGTCGAGGAGATCGCCTCGCAGGCCGGGGCGCCGGTCGAGGCGGTGCTCGAGGCGCTCGAGGCCGCTCGCTGCTACCGCAAGACCCCGTTGGCGGTCGGCAACGACAGCGACGACGAGGCCACCGACCTGTCGGTCTTCGGCATGGACGACCGCGGCCTCGGCGCGGTCGAGGCGGCAGAGACGGTCCAGCGCCTGCTGACCGTGCTGGCCCCACGCGAGCGTCGCATCGTCGAGCTCCGCTACCTGCACGGGCTCACGCAGTCGCGCATCGCCGAACTGGTCGGCGTCAGCCAGGTCCAGGTGTCGCGCCTCCTGCGCGCCAGCATGCTGCGGCTCCGCGACGCGCTCACGGACCCCGGCGCCTCTTGCGCCGTCTAGCGCTCTGCCCTCAGACGCCGCACTAGCTTCACCTTCGTGTCACACCTGGCCGGCTTGGCGCTGGCATCCGACATGAACACCTTCTCGCTCGACGGAGACGCGGCCGTTCGCCTGCTGGCGGCCGCGCTCCTCGGCGGGATGGTCGGCATCGAACGCGAGGTCAGCGACCAGGCCGCCGGTCTGCGCACGCACATCGCCGTCGCGCTCGGCGCCTCCCTCTTCGGCGTGATCTCGACCCTCGGCTTCCTCGAGTTCGACCAGGCGCGTGCCGACTCCACGATCCAGGCGGACGTCAGCCGCGTCGCGTCCAACGTCGTCGTCGGCATCGGCTTCCTGGGCGCGGGGGTGATCTTCCGGCAGGGCAACACGATCAAGAACCTCACGACCGCCGCGAGCCTGTGGGCGGTTGCCGCGGTGGGCCTCGCCTGCGGCGTTGGCGACATCGCCGTTGCGGCGATGGCCACCGTCGTGCTGCTCGGCAGCCTCGTGCTGCTGCGCCCCGTGCGGGGCTACGTCCGCCGCCACTGGGCCACGCGATCGGTGACGGTCGAGGTCGTGCTGCAGCCACGACGCGACCCGTCAGCGATCATCGACGCCCTCGAGAGCCCCGACGACATCGAGACGAGCCACTTCGCCGTGCGCAAGCGGGACGGCCACGTCCTGGTCTCGACGGATGCGACCGGTCGGCCGACGGTTCTGCACAAGTGGATCGCGGAGATGGCAACGCTCGACGACGTCGAGCGGATCGACGAGATCTGAGTCACCCCCGTCGACACGACGGTCCACCCCTCCGCCGTGGCACGATGTGAACGTCCACGGACGTGTCCCCACGATGGGGGACCGTACGCCCAAGCTTGGAGCACCCTTGATGACCGACCCGGACGAGACCTTGACGATCACGACCCGCCGAGACGGCGCGACGAGTGTGGTCATCCTGTCCGGCGAGCTCGACATGCACTCCTCCGAGTACCTCTCCACGGCCTTGACCGGTGTTCTCGCCGGCGGACCCGCCGAGATCGGCATCGATGCCCGAGGGTTGAGCTTCACCGATTCGGCGGGCCTCCGTGCCCTCCTCGTCGCGCACGACGCGGCGAAGGAGGCGGATGTGCCACTGCGGCTCACCCACGTGTCGGAGCACCTCGACCGCCTGCTCGACATCACGGGACTGCGCGAGGTCCTCGGCGTCCCGGTCACCTGAGGCGCTCGCCAGGCACCAGGTGACGGGCCGCTCAGCCCACCCCGCCTCCGCGCACGAGCTTGCGCGCGGTGAACCGCGCCACCCGGCCGTCGTCCTGGGCGAGGTCGTG
This sequence comes from uncultured Acidimicrobiaceae bacterium, assembly GCA_964448525.1. GTDB lineage: Bacteria > Actinomycetota > Acidimicrobiia > Acidimicrobiales > VFJN01 > ZC4RG19. The sequence goes on along the minus strand of CAYUXB010000038.1, from coordinate 14,937 downwards.
CCCGTCGGTGACGACATCGAGGATCTGACGGCTCAGCATCAGTCGCTCGTCGTCGATCACCGCGTCGTCGCCCATCCGGGTCGTGGCTCGCACGATGACCGAGTCGCTCGCCACGTCGAACACGAGGTGCAGAGGAGCACCATCGCCCATCTCGATGAGCGTGGCACACAACTCGTCGACGGCGATGCGGAAGTCCTCCACCTCCTCGAGCGGCAATCCCGCCGTCGTCGCGACACCGCTCGCCATGAGCCGGGCCAGCCTCATGTAGCGGCTGTCTGCGGGGAGAGAGATCTCGATGCTGCCGACGGTGGCGGGCATGGTCCTACTTTCAACAGGCAGAGGGTTGCTACCCTCCGCGGCCGTGCCGTACACGCGCACGGCGTCGTCGGGGTCACTCATCGGACGGCACCACCAGCACCGCCGCGTCACCGGGCAGTTCGTGCACCTGGACGGCGTCGTCGAGAGGTTCGGGCATCACCGATGTGAGCGGCTTACCGATCGCGGGCCCGTCGAACCGCTCGACTGCGGCTCTGCTCATCCCGAGGATGTGCCGGTCGGCGTCGACCACGACGACGAGCCCATCGATCTCGCCCAGCAGGACGTCGACGAGGCTCTCGAGGAGGTCGAGCCGTGCCCTGGCTCCGGTGAGCTCGTCCGACATCCGGTCGAGTTGGCCGGCGGCGGCATCCACGCTCGCTCGCATCTCGTCGAGGAGCGCCGCGGCCTCGGCCCGGGTGTCGGCACGGTCATCGGAGGGGCTCGTCATCGGGCGTCGCTCGCATCGTAAGTGGTGGGACGGAGCCAGCCCTACCCGACCTGCCGCCCCTCGATTCGCACCGTGACGGGGTGTAGCGCGGATGCCTGGCGGGAACTATAGGTGCGGATGCCCGCGCCCTCGCTCACCACACAGATGCGTCGCTGCCGGCGCGCCCTCGACCATCTCGGGGAAGCGAGCGACCGCGCTCGGGCTCTCACGACCATGCCCGCCGACCGGGTCGAGCGGGCGCGGTGGGCAGGCATCGCACGCCGCCCCGCCGTCGACATCGACGTGTGGCTGCTGCACGTCCGCCACGCCCGCCGGCCGGACGAGGCGACCCTCGCCGCCCTCGTCGACCGCTACCGGCCCCACGCCGAATCCCAGGCCCGTCACCACTACCGCCACGGCATCCCGATCGACGACCTGACCCAGGTCGCCTACGAGGCACTGGTGCGGGCGGTGCAGCGGTTCGACCCCGAGCTCGGCAAGCCGTTCCTGGCCTTCGCCAAGCCGACGATCGTGGGCACGCTGCGCCGCCACTTCCGGGATGTGGGCTGGGCCATCCGCGTGCCCCGCCGCGTGCACGATCTGGCGGGGCCGACCCGCGATGCCACCGAGTTGCTCACCCACGACCTCGGCCGGGCGCCGACGCCGAGCGAGATCGCCGACTTCGTCGGCGTCACCACCCGCGAGGTGCTCGACGCCATGACCGCCGAGGAGGCTCGCGCCACCTCGTCGCTCGACGCGCCGGACACGTCGGGACGGCCGCTCGCCGACCAGACGCTCGGGCACGTCGACCGGGGCTTCGTCGGGATCGAGAACCGCGCGGCACTGCTGCAGAGCGTCGAAGCCCTGTCCGACGACGAACGCGTGCTGCTCCAGCAGTACTTCTTCGAGGAGCGCACCCAGGCGGAGATCGCCGAGATGCGGGGGTGCAGCCAGATGCAGGTGTCACGGTTGCTGCGCCGGGCCGTGCACCAGCTGCGCAGGCGGATGCTCGACACCTGAGCGCCGGTCCGTGCACCAGCTGCGCAGGCGGATGCTCGACACCTGAGCGCCGGTCCGTGCCGTCACCCCCCGCTGTGCGGCCCTGCCACCTTCACGGCCAGGAGGCACACGTCGTCGTCGGGCTCGTGGTCGACCATCGCCTCGATGACCCGTTCGCACAGCTCGTGGGATGAACCCGAGAAGCCGGTGACCACCTGCAGCAGGTGGTCGAGGCCGTCCCCACCGGCACGCTCGTGCCCGTCGATCAGCCCGTCGGTGTAGAGCAGCAGGCTCGACCCGGGGGTGAGCTCCTGGGGTGCGAGGACGGGCGGGGGCTCCCCGCGGGGCAGGCCGAGCAACCGCCCGTGCCCCCCGCTGACGAAGCGCGCCGCGCCGGACGGTTCGATGAGCAGCGGGGCGGGGTGACCGGCGTTGACGAGCGACAGGCTCGGCACCGCCAGGTCGACGACCGCGAGCACCAAGGTGGCGGTCTGCATCTCGCCGAGGCTCTGCAGCAGGACGTCGGTGCGCTGCACGACCTGGTCGATCGGATGGTGGTCGAGCAGGTAGGCGCGCAGCCCGAGCCGGAGCTGGCCCATGGCGGCGGCCTGGTGGATGCCGTGGCCCATCACGTCGCCGACGACCAGCCCGACCCGCTGGCCATCGAGCTCGACGAGGTCGTACCAGTCGCCACCGGCCTCGACCGCGGGCCCTGCCGGCAGGTAGCGCACGGCGACGTCGAGACCCGGGGTCGCGGGCAGCTCGCCCGGGAGGAGGCTGCGCTGCAAGGTCAACGCGATGTCGTGGGCGATCGCGGCCCGCTCCTGCGCCTCCTGGTAGCCGCTCTGGGTCATCTCGTAGGTGGACAGGCTCTCGGTCAGGAAGTCCGACGCGGCGACGGCGAGCGCCCGCATGTCGGGGTCGCCGGGGAAACCGGCGATCGCGGCCCGGTGGGACGCGACGAGGTCGAGCAGGCCGACGCCGGCGCGCACCGCCCGGTTGCCCAGCTCGTAGGCGTGCGCTCGACCTGCCTCGTCCGGGGACTTCACGTAGGCCACCAGCGCGTCGCGGTACTCGGTGGCCAGGTCGCTCCGGGCGTTCACGCCGCTGGTCCGAGATACCGGGCCGCGGCGACGAGCGCGTCGTCGTTCGGACGGGCGCAGCGTTCGAGCAGCCGCTCGACCAGCCGCTGGGGCGGGTCCGCGAGCACGGCCCGGTCCGCGAAGTCGACCTCGATGCCGTCGGTGGCCATGACGACGACGTCGCCGGGATCGAGCCGCACCTTCGACACACGCAGGCGCGGGAGCCTGTAGCCGACGACACCGCCGTAGAGCACGGCGCTGGCGATCCGCTGCACCCGCGAGCCGTCGGCCCGCAGGACGTGCGCCTCGACGTTGCCGACGCCCATCCAGCGCATGAGGCCACCGCAGCCGATCGCGGCGATGGTCATCGCCACGCCGCGGGTGCGCGCGAGCTGCCCGTGGGCGGCCGACACGACGGCGTCGACCTCGACGGCGTCGACCGGCTCACCGGTGTGACCTTCGACGACCGCCAGGGCCTTGCGGGCGGCGCTCGCGGCCTCCGGTCCGTGACCCAGGCCGTCGACGGCGGCCACCAGCGCGCCGTCGTCGAGGTCGACCCGGACCGCCTGGTCACCGTTCTCGATCTGGCCCGGCATCGCCCGGCCGGCCACCCCCCACGCGACGCACGGAGCCGACGAGCGAGGCCCGGGGACGCTCACCTCGTCCTCCACTTGCGCATCACGATCGTCGTTCCCTTCCCCACCTCGGAGGTGATCTCGAACTCGTCCATGAGACGCCGGGCGCCGGGCAGGCCGAGGCCGAGCCCGCGGCCCGTCGTGAAGCCGTCCTGCATCGCCTGGTCGATGTCGCGGATGCCCGGCCCGTCGTCGCGGGCGATCACCTCCACTGCGGGTTCGCCACGCCGGTTCGTCTCGGGACCGATCGCCTGCATCTCGACCTCGCCATGGCCCGCGTGGGTGAGGATGTTGCGGGCGACCTCCGAGATCGCCGTGGCGATGATCGTCGCGTCAGTGGACGAGCACCCGATCTGGGCGGCGAGCTCGCGTCCGGACTGGCGGGCGACGACGATGTCGCCATCGGTCGATATCACGATCCTGATGCGGCCGAGCGGCATCGATCACCTGCCCAGTCGGACGTCGAGGAAGGCCAGGCCCTCCTCGAGGTCCAGTGCAGTGTGCACGTCCTCGAAGCCCAGACCGAGCTGCACCATCGAGAAGGCGACCTCGGGCTGCATGCCCACGACCACGGTGTTGGCGCCCCGGAGCGAGGTCATGTGGGCGATCGTGCGCAGCGAGCGCGCCGCGAACGAGTCCATCACGTCGAGCGACGTGATGTCGACGATGATGCCCCTCGACCGGTACACCCCGATCTGACGCATCAGGTCGTCGCGCAGACGGATCGCCTCGCTGTCGGTCATGGCCGATTGAACCGTGGCGATCAGGTAGTCGCCTTGTTTCAGGATGGGAACGGCCATGGAGGGTCAGCGCAGCTCCACCGACGGTGACAGCGGCTGGCTCCGCGTCACCTCGTAGCCGAGCATGCGCTCCGCCACCTCGATGCCACCCTGGAGGTCGCCGACCGCGTTCACCTTCGAGAGGTCGACCCCGATGGTCACGAGCGTCAGCGCGATCTCGGCCGACAGGCCCGTGATGATGACGCTGGCGCCCATGAGGCGGGAGGCGTCGACCGTCTGCACGAGGTGGTTGGCCACCGTCGAGTCGATCTCGGGCACGCCGGTGATGTCGATGACGACGACCTGCGCCCGGTTGGTGCGGATGGCCCGGAGGAGCTGCTCGGTGAGCTGCCGGGCACGCTGGCTGTCGAGGGCGCCGATGATGGGCAGGATCACGAGCCGCTCGCGCACCTGCAGCACCGGGGTGGACAGCTCGCGGATCGCCTCCTGCTGCTGGCGGATGACCCGCTCACGCTCCTGGACGAAGCTGACGCCGACCGTGTTGGCGATGCGGTTCGCCGCCGGCTCGTAGGCGTCGAGCACCCGGTTCAGCAGCTCGAAGTCGGTCTGGTACTTCTCGAACAGCGAACGGGCGAGCACGTCCCGCAGCAGCAGGACGATGCCCAGCACCTCGTCGGTCTCGACGCCGCGGGGGATGATCCGTTCGGAGAGGCTGCGGGCGTAGTCCTCCAACGCCTCCACCTCGCCGGTCTCGAGCACCTCGACGTAGTTGTCGTAGACGCTCGTCGCCTCGCTGAAGACCTCCTCCGCGGACATCGCGGTCAGGAGGCCGGCTTCGGTGATTCGCTGCGCCCACTCCTCGCGCAGCTGCGCACGGTGCTGGCGGAGATGGGCGACGAGCTCGGGCAGCAGCGCTTCGCTGCTGTCAACGGCGTCGGCTCCGCCTGGCGTCGGTGGCCGCGTAGGCGTGGACATGGACGACTTCCTCCCAAGAGAACACCTGGCCCGCGGGCGGCACCCTACAGTCCGCACCGCACCGCTGCGTACACGGTCGCCCGCCCCCGGGCGCCCGCACCTCAGGGTGGCCCGGCGTGCGGCGCGCTCACCTCCAGGCGCGCCCGAGATCGTTCAGCGGTTCGACCACGGCGTGCGAGAACATCCAGCAGGCGACGGCCACGAAGAGCAGCGCCACCAGCAGGCGCCACGCCGTTCCGGCGACCCGCACGTGCCGTGCCGGCCGGAGCGTGGCGACGATCGCCTCGAAGGCGGCATCCCAGTCGACCGTGCCGTCGTCTCGATCCATCGTGCCCCCTGCACCTGAACTGACGAGAATGTCACCCGTGTGTCGCATGTCACGGTACACGACCTGCGCGAGGGCGCGCCCGGCCGCTTGACAGACCCTCGGGCGACGAGCACGGTTGCTCACCCGGCGACCGGCAGAGGCCGTCGGAGTCATCAGGGGGAAGAGGATGGCCGACGACGCCCGGGGCACCGCCCCCGAGGTGACCGAGCTACGGCGATCGAGCCGTGACCACGAGACGGTGCGGAGGCGTCTCACCACCTGGCTGGCGGGGCGGCTCCCCGACGGCGCCGCGCCCGAGGTCCTCGATCTCGAGGCCACCTCGGCGAACGGCATGTCGAGCGAGACGCTGCTCGTCGACGCCGCCTGGACGAGCGACGGGCAACGCGCCGTGCACCGGCTCGCCTGCCGGCTCGCTCCCGCACCCGAGGACATCCCCGTGTTCGAGCGGTACGACCTCGGGGTGCAGTACGCCACGATCCGGCTCGTCGCGGAGCTCACCGACGTGCCCGTACCGCCCGCCTTGTGGTCCGAGCCCGATCCCGGCGCGATCGGCAGCCCGTTCTTCGTGATGGGTCGGGTCGACGGGCGGGTGCCGCCCGACGTGCTGCCCTACAACTTCGGGGACAGCTGGCTGCACGACGCCACGCCCGACGAGCAGCGCCACCTGCAGGACGCCACCGTCGACGTCCTCGCACGGCTGCACGCGATCGAGGACGCGACCGAGCGGTTCGCCTTCCTCTCCCCCGGCCCCGCCGTCGGCGCCGGCCCCGCCAGCGATGGCATCGGCGAGGGCTCGGCGCTGCGCCGCCGGGTGGCGGCGTCCCGGGCGTGGTACGAGTTCGCCGCCGCGGACGGGTTCCGCTCCCCGCTCGTCGAGCGCACCTTCGCCTGGCTCGACGCCCACTGGCCCCGTCACGAGGGCGACCCGGTGCTGTGCTGGGGCGACTCGCGCATCGGCAACGTCATGTACGACCGGTTCGACCCGGTGGCGGTGCTCGACTGGGAGATGGCCACGCTCGGGCCGCGGGAGCTGGACGTCGCGTGGCTCGTCTACGGCCACCGCATCTTCGAGGACATCGCCGCCACCTTCGACCTGCCCGGCATGCCCGGGTTCCTGCGGGCCGACGACGTGATCGCCACCTACGAGTCGCTCACCGGGCACGCACCGCGCGACCTGGCCTGGTTCGGCACCCACGCGGCGGTGCAGTACGCCATCGTCTTCCTGCGCACCGGCGCCCGTGCCGTCCACTTCGGCGAGACCACCATGCCCGACGAGGTCGACGATCTCGTGATGAACCGCGAGCCGCTCGAGCGCATGCTCGCCGGCACGTACTGGAGCTGACCGTGCTGCCCGTCCCCCTCGACGAGTTCCCGATCCACCAGACCCCGCTGTCGCTGCGCCACGTCGGCTCGACCGACCGCAACTTCTACGACCGCGCCTACTTCAACGCCCACGACCGCACCGGCGACGTGTTCTTCGTGGCGGGCCTCGGCGTGTACCCCAACCTCGGCGTCACCGACGCCTACGGCACCGTCCGGCGGGGTGACCGGCAGTGGACGGTGCGGTGCTCGGACGCCCTCGGCGACGACCGGCTGTCGCCCGGCGTCGGGCCGTTCCACGTGGAGGTGATCGAGCCGCTGCAACGGATCCGCCTCGTCTGCGACACGGCCGATCGCGGCCTCGGCTTCGACCTGACGTGGGACGGCTCGTTCCCGGCGGTGATGGAGCAGCCCCACGTGATGCGGGCGGGTGCCCGCGCCATCCTCGACGCCTCCCGGTTCGCTCAGGTCGGCACCTGGTCGGGCACGCTGTGCATCGACGGCGACGACATCGTGGTCGATCCCGAGGTGTGGGTCGGTACCCGCGACCGCTCGTGGGGCATCCGGCCCGTCGGGGAGGGCGAGCCCGCCGGCCGTCCCGCGGACGACCCCACGACCGGGCTGTGGTGGCTCTACGTGCCTCTGCGCTTCGACGACTGCGCCGTCGTCGTGATCGTGCAGGAGCAGCCGGACGGGTTCCGCACCCTCAACGACGCCACCCGCGTGTGGCCGGACGGACGGGTCGATCAGCTCGGCTGGCCCGAGGTGGAGATCGCGTACGCGCCCGGGACCCGGATCCCCGAGCGGGCGGTCATCGGCCTGACCCAGCGCGGCGGCAAGCCGCTGACGATCGAGGTGGCGTCGCTCGGCTACGTCGCGCTGCACGTCGGCGCCGGCTACGGCGGTGACCCCGACTGGGGCCACGGTCAGTGGCGCGGGCGCGACTGGGTCGACAGCGCCGTCTACGACCTGACCGATCCCGCGATCGTGGCGCGGCTTCCCTACGGGGTGATGGACCACGTCGGCCACGCCACGCGCGACGACGGTGCCGAGGGCTGGGGCCTGTTCGAGCACGGCACGATGGGACGCCATGATCCCTCCGGCTTCGCCGACTGGGACGCCGTCGCGCCCTGACGGCGGCGATGCGGTGCGCGGCCGGGCTCCTAGAGTCGCGGTCCGGATCGACACGCAGAGGGGGACGCATGTCCGAAGGGGACCGCAGGAGCATCGCCGACCTGGTCGCGCAGATGACGCTCGACGAGAAGGCATCGCTCACGGCGGGGGTCGACATGTGGACGACCGCGGGTGTCTCCCGGCTCGGCATCCCGCCGGTGCGTGTGACCGACGGCCCGAACGGGGCCCGCGGCACCCAGATGGGCCCGGCGGGGCCGACGGCGGCGTGCATGCCGTGCGGCTCCGCGCTCGGCGCGACCTGGAGCCCCGAGGTGCTCGAGCTGGTCGGCGGCGTGCTCGGCGCCGAAGCCCGGACCAAGGGCGCCCGGGTGCTGCTCGCCCCGACGGTGAACATGCACCGGTCGCCGCTCGCCGGACGCAACTTCGAGTGCTACTCGGAGGACCCGTTCCTCGCCGGGCGCCTCGCCGTCGCGTTCGTGCGGGGCGCCCAGGCCGAGGGCGTGGCCACCACGGTCAAGCACCTGGTCGGCAACGACGCAGAGCACGAGCGCTACACGATGAGCTCCGACATCGACGAGCGCGCCCTGCGCGAGATCTACCTGGCCCCGTTCGAGGCGGCCGTGCGCGACGGCGGCTCGCTCGGGATCATGACCTGCTACAACCGGGTGAACGGCCGCTGGTGCACCGAGCAGCCCGAGCTGCTGAGCACGATCCTGCGCGACGAGTGGGGCTTCGAGGGCTTCGTCGTCACCGACTGGTTCGGCGTCACGGGCACGGCCGCCTCGGCAGCCGCCGGCGTCGACCTCGAGATGCCGGGTCCCGCCCGGGCGTTCGGCACGGTGCTCGCCGAGGCGGTCCGCGCCGGCGAGGTCGACGAGGCGCACCTCGACGCCCAGGTCACGCGCCTGCTCACCGTGTTCGACCGCATCGGCGCCCTCGACGACGGCGGCCCGGGCGACGAGGTGTCCGACGACCGTCCGGAACACCGCGAGGCGGCCCGGCGCGCGGCCACCGAGTCGATGGTGCTGCTCGCGAACGACGGCCTGCTGCCCTTCGACCGCCAGGCGCTGCGCACCGTGGCGGTGATCGGCCCCAACGCCGACTCCGCCCAGATCATGGGCGGCGGCTCCGCCTCCCTGCGGGCCCACTACGTCGTCAGCCCGCTCGAGGCCCTGCGCACCGCGCTCGGCGACGACGTCGGGGTGGTGCACGAGCGCGGGTGCCACAACCGTCGGTCCACGCCCGTGCTGGGCGGCGAGGGCACCGCCGCGCCGAGCGGGGTGGGCGCCGGGTTCGACGTCGACTGGTTCGCCGCTCCCGACCTGGCGGGCGACCCCGTGCACCACTCGCATGCGCCCGCCGCCGACATCTTCGGACTGGAACCGCCGGTGCCCGCGCTCGGCGCCGCGCCCGAGGGCTGGTCGTTCCGAGCGCACACGACGCTCACGCCCGAGGTCACGGGCACCCACGTGTTCACCCTGGTGCAGGCGGGCCGGGGCCGGGTGATCGTCGACGACCGCACCCTGATCGACGGCTTCGCCGACCGTCCGCCGCGTGGCACCGCCTACTTCGGCCTCGGCAGCGTCGAGGTCGAGGCGCCGGTCGAGCTGGAGGCCGGGAGGCCCGTCGAGGTGACGGTCGAGTTCTCGACCGGGCGGAGCGCCGGCGCCCTGCGCATCGGCCACCGGGCCCCCGACCCGGCGGACCTGCTCGACCGTGCCGTCGCCGCCGCGGCCGCCGCGGACGCGGTGGTGCTCGTGGTCGGTACGAACGGCGAGTGGGAGTCCGAGGGCGACGACCGCCCCGACATGGACCTGCCGGGCCGCCAGGACGAGCTCGTGCGCGCCGTCCTCGCCGCCAACCCCGCCACCGCGGTCGTCGTCAACGCCGCCTCGCCGGTGACCATGGACTGGGCGGACGACGCCCGCGCGCTGCTGCAGATCTGGTTCGGGGGTCAGGAGATGGCCGCCGGTCTGGCCGACGTGCTGCTCGGGGACGCCGAGCCCGCCGGCCGGCTGCCGACCACGCTGCCGGAGCGGCTCGGGCACAACCCGTCGTTCGGCAACTTCCCGGGCGAGAACGGACACGTCCTGTACGGGGAGGGCGTCCTGGTCGGCTACCGCTGGTACGAGGCCCGAGACCTGCCCGTGCGGTTCCCCTTCGGCCACGGGGGCTCGTACACCACGTTCGTCCTGGGCGAGCCGACCCTCTCCTCGGGCACGTTCTCGTCGGTCGCCGGCGAGCGGCTCACCGTGTCGGTGCCCGTCACCAACACGGGTGACCGCCGCGGCGCCGAGGTGGTGCAGTGCTATGTGAGCCCCGGCACCAGCCGGCTGGTGCGGCCTCCCAAGGAGCTGGCCGCGTTCGCCAAGGTGTGGCTCGATCCCGGGGCGACCACCACGGTCGAGCTCACGCTCGACGACCGCTCGTTCGCCTACTGGGACCCGACGATGCCCGACCGTTCGGAGGTGGCCGCACGGGCCTCGGCCGTGCCGATGGCCGGGGCCCGGGCCGCCGCGCCCACGCCCGGCTGGCGGGTCGATCCCGGGCACCACGACCTGCACGTCGGCACCAGCTCCGCCGCCATCGCCCACGTCGTGCCCCTCGAGGTCGTGCCGGCCGGCACCTGACCGGGCGGCGGCGGATACCGCCCCCGCCGCCCCGCACACGGACGTCGTCGGTGCTCGACCGCTGGCCCGGCTCGTCGACCGAGTCGGGACACGCCTGGAACACCCGCGGCTCCCCCGCTGTTGAGCCGGGACGTGAGCGAACTCGACATCCCCCTCTCCGTGCTCGACCTCGCGCCCGTGGGCGACGGCTCGTCCCCCGCCGAGGCGCTGCGCAGCTCCCTCGTCCTCGCTGCCGAGGCCGAGCGCCTCGGCTACCGCCGCTACTGGGTGGCCGAACACCACAACATGCCCGGCATCGCCAGCTCCTCGCCGGCGGTGCTGCTCGCCCACGCCGCCGGGGTCACCGAGACGATCCGGCTGGGCTCGGGAGGTGTGATGCTTCCCAACCACGCCTCGCTGGTGATCGCCGAGCAGTTCGGCATGCTCGAGGCCCTGCACCCGGGCCGCATCGACCTCGGCATCGGCCGGGCGCCCGGTACCGACCAGCTCACCGCCCGCGCCCTGCGCCGCCAGCCACGCGGGCTGGGCGCGGACGACTTCCCCGACCAGCTCGTCGAGCTGATCGGCTACTTCAGCGGCCGGTTCCCCGAGGGCCACCCCTACGCGCGCATCACGGCGGTCCCCGGCCTCGGCTACCGGCCGGACCTCTGGCTGCTCGGGTCGAGCGACTACAGCGCGCAGGCCGCCGGGATGCTCGGCCTGCCCTTCTCGTTCGCCCACCACTTCGCCGCCGGCAACACGGTGCCGGCCGTGCAGGCCTACCGGGACGCCTTCCGGCCGTCCGACGACCTCGCCGAGCCCTACGTGATGCTCGGGGTCTCGGTGGTCTGCGCAGAGACCGACGAGCGGGCACAGTGGCTGTCGGGGTCGGGCGCGCTGGCCTTCCTGCGGCTCCGCTCGGGCCAGCCCGGCCGCTACCCCACCCCGGAGGAAGCCGCCGAGTACTCCTTCACCCCGCACGAGAAGGAGGCCATCAAGGCGTGGACGGGCTCGCACGTCGTCGGTGCCCCCGACACCGTCGACGCGGGTCTCGCCGAACTGGTCGAGCGCACCGGCGCGGACGAGCTGATGATCACCACGCTGACCCACAGCCCGGACGACCGGCTGACCTCGTATCGCCTCGTCGCGGAGGCCTCCGGCCCGTTGCGCACCGACGACGGCGACCGGCAGAAGACCCCTGTCTAGCCAGCTCCGCCAGGGGTACGGTCACAGCGCCACAACCGAAGCCTCCAAGGAGCTGACATGGCTGACGTCATCACCGACCTCTCGGACGCGGACATCGACACCGAGTGGCGCCACACCAAGGCCAGCCAGACGGCCGACGACGACGCCACCGACACGCAAGACAAGGCGGACGGGGCCGACGACGCCGATGGTGTCGATCCCGACCAGGGCCCGGCGGACAGCGACGCCGACGAGACCGACGCCTGAGACCCTGACCGGTCCCCCTCCCCCGGGCGCCCTCGACCGCTGCGTCGGGGACGTCGAGGCCTTCCTCTCGAACGCGTTCGGTGTGGCGCCACATCGGTGGCGTCACACCGGCGCGTTCGACGACGTCCTGTCCCTCGCCGATGTCGACGCCGCGCTCACCGCCTCCGGACTGCGCCAGCCGGCGTTCCGCCTCGTGCGCGACGGCGACGTGCTGCCCCCGTCGACCTACACCCGACACGCCCGCACCGGCTCGTCCCGCATCGACGACCTGATCGACACCGGCCGGGCCCTCGACCTGTTCGCGCAGGGCGCGACGATCGTCCTGCAGGGCCTCCAGCGGTGGTGGTCGCCCGCCGCCCACTTCTGCCGGGCCATCGAGCTCACGCTCGGCCACCCCATCCAGGCCAACGCCTACCTGACGCCGCCGGGCGCCGCCGGGCTCGCCCCCCACCACGACACCCACGACGTGTTCGTGCTGCAGGTCGCCGGCACCAAGCACTGGGTGGTGCGCGAGCCGGCGGTCGACACCCCGCTGCCCCGTCACACGACCGACCACGAGGTCGCCGCCGGCCAGCCCGTGCTGTTCGACGCGGCGCTGACCCCCGGCGACGTCCTGTACCTCCCCCGCGGGTTCGTGCACTCCGCCGCGGCCCAGCAGGGCGTGTCGCTGCACCTGACGCTCGGCGTGCTCGCCACGACCGTGCACGACGTCCTGCGCCAACTCGTCGACATGGCCGGCGAGGACGTCGCCTTCCGCCGCTCGCTGACACCCGGCTGGCCCTACGACGACGACCTGGCAGCCACCGAGGTGAAGACCACCGTCTCCGCCCTCGTCGACTGGCTCGGCCGCGTCGACACCGCCGCGGTGGCCGAGCGCCTGCGCGACCGCTTCGTCAGCAACCGGACCCCCCTGCTCGACGGCCAGCTGCTGGAGATCGCCCGGCTCGACGACATCGACGACGGCACGATCGTCGCCCGCCGGTCCGGAACGGTCGGTGCGCTGGCCGTCGATCCACCCCCGGGCACCCTCGGCGACGACGGCGACCACCCGAACGTGCGGCTGCGGGTGACCCTCGGCGACCGTCAGGTCGTGATGCCCGCGGTGCTCGAGCCCGCGGTGCGGCGGCTGCTCGACGGCGCCGACCACCGGGTGGGCGACCTCGCCGACCTGCTCGACGAGCCGAGCCGGCGGGTGCTCGTGCGCCGCCTGGTTCGGGAGGGCGCCCTGCGCACCGGGCCGAGCGGTGGCGGTGCCTGACATGGCCGCGGCGGGTGCATCGCCGATGTCCGACGCGCTCCCCCTGCGGTGCGCCACCGCGTCGCTCGCCCGTGACGAACCGATGCTCGGCACCGCCTCACGGGTGCAGCGGTGGATGGTCGTGGAACAGCCCGGCGCGTGGGGGCGCGAGGCCGTGCTCGAGAGCCGCCTCGACCGGGATGTCGCCGCCGCCCTGCACGCCAGCGCGCGCCGCCACCGGGTGCGCGTGCTGCTCGCCCGGCGGCCCGGTGACCGCCGTCGGGACGGCGACCGCCGCGTGTTCCTGGCGCACTCGGGACGCGAGCGGTACTGGATCGAGCAGCTCGACATCCCCGCCGACCGCGCCGATGCGCTGCTCGACATCGACCTCGGCGCGCTCGCCTTCCCCGAACCTCCCGGCATCGGCCGTCCCGGGCCCTTCGGGCTCCACCTCGTGTGCACCAACGGCAAGCACGATCCGTGCTGTGCGGATCTCGGCCGGCCCGTCGCGCGGGCGTTGGTGGCGGCGGGGGCGCCCGACGTCTGGGAGTCGTCCCACGTCGGCGGCGACCGCTTCGCCGCCAACATCGTCTGCCTCCCGGACGGCGTCTACTACGGCCGGGTCGAGCCGGACGAGGCCGCCCGCCTGCTCGCCCACCACCGGGCCGGCACGATCGACCTCGAGCACTACCGCGGGCGGAGCTGCCTCCCGCCCCTCGCGCAGGCCGCCGACCTGTACGCCAGGCGCCACCTCGACGAACGCCGCCTCGATGGTCTGATCCCGGTGTCGACCGAGGAGCGCGCCGACGACACGATCGCCGTCCTGCTCGAGCAGCGGGGCGGCGAGACGGTCGAGGTCGTCGTGCGGCGCGAGCGCGCCGCCGAGGCCGTGCAGCTCACCTGCCACGTGCCCGAGCCGGCGCGGCCCTGGGCCTACCGGTTGGTGGACGTGCGGGTCGTCTGATCGCCGGCCGGGCCGCCCGCGCTCCTCACTCGCGCAGGAGGTCCTGGTACTCGTCGTGGCGCTCGATGTAGCCGGCGATGAACGGGCACGTGGCCACCACCGGGGTTCCGGCGGCGCGCACGGCGTCGAGGGCCCCGCGGGCGAGGGCGCTGCCCACCCCTTTCCCCTCGAACGCGTCGAACACCTCGGTGTGGGTGAACACCCGGGCGCCGTCCTGGTCGCGGTACTCGGCGAACCCCGCCAACTCGCCGTCGAGGGTCACCTCGTAACGGCTGCGTTCCGGAGCGTCGCGTACGTCGGTCGTCATGCAGGCGACGCTACCGGCGGGCGGCCGGCCTCCGGTGTGGGCGCCGGTCCCGCGGGTAGCGGGAGACGAGGGCGGGCGCCCCGACGACAAGGAGCCGATGCGATGACCGACACGCTCGACGGTGCAGAGGTGGCGTTCCTCGTCGCCAACGAAGGCGTCGAACAGGTGGAGCTCACCGAGCCCTGGCAGGCGGTGGAGAAGGCCGGCGGTCGCCCGGTGCTGGTCGCCCCCGAGGGCGGCGAGGTGCAGGCGTTCCACCACCTCGACAAGGCGGAGGCGTTCCCCGTCGACGTCACGCTCGACGACGCCGACCCCGCACGCTTCGTGGGGCTCGTGCTGCCCGGCGGCGTGGCCAACCCGGACGCGTTGCGCACCGACGACCGGGCGGTGCGCTTCACCCGCGCCTTCTT
>CAYUXB010000037.1:0-20579 GCA_964448525.1 uncultured Acidimicrobiaceae bacterium | reverse complement strand
GACGATCATCGGATTGACCTGGGGCCCGCAGTCGTCGACGGCTGCGTAGTCGAGCAGCTCGATGCGCCCGGTCTCCTCGTCGACCTCGACGACCGCCACGTGGGTGCCGAACGGGAAGACGAAGTTGGGCGGGTCGAAGGTGACCTGCGCAGCGAGCCCGGGCTCGATGCCGTCGGGCAGGTCGTGGGCGCTGAACGCCTCGAACGCCACCTCCTGCACCGTCATCGCCTTCGTGGGAGTTCCCCGCACCCGCAGCTGGCCGTCGACCAGCTCGAGGTCGTCCTCCGCGCACTCGAGCTGGTGGGCGGCGATGGTCCGGGCCTTGGCGACGACCTGGTCGGTGGCCATGGCGACAGCGACACCGCCGACGGGCAGCGACCGGCTGCCGTAGGTGTCCATGCCGTGAGGACTGATGTCGGTGTCGGAGTGCAGCACCTCGATGTCGTCGGGCTCGACGCCCAGCCGGTCGGCGACGATCTGCGACCACGAGGTCTCGTGACCCTGCCCGTGGGGCGTCGCGCCGCTGACCACCTGCACCTTGCCCGTGGGCAGCACCCGCACGCTGGCGGCCTCCCACCCGCCGGCCGCGTAGTTGAGCGACGCGAGCACCCGGCTGGGCGCCAGGCCGCACATCTCGACGTAGGTGGCGATGCCGATGCCGAGGTGCTTCGTGTCGCCCGCATCGCGGCGCCGCTGCTGCTCGGCTCGGAGCTCGTCGTGGCCGATCAGCTCGAGCGCACGGTCGAGGGTGGGCTCGTAGTCCCCGGAGTCGTAGGTGAGCCCTCCGCTCGACTCGTAGGGGAACTCGTCCTTCGGGATGTAGTTGCGGCGACGGATCTCGGCGCCGTCGACCCCGACCTCGCGGGCGAGCGCGTCCATGGCCCGCTCGACGGCGTAGGTGGCCTCCGGCCGCCCGGCGCCTCGGTAGGCGTCGGTGGGCGTGCGCGTCGTGAACACCCCGGTGCACTCGAAGTGGTAGGCGGGCACGTCGTAGACGCCGTGGTACAGGAACGCGCCGAGGATCGGGATGCCCGGTGTGACGAGTTGAAGGTACGCACCCATGTCGGCGAGCAGGTTCGCCCGCACCGCGGTGACCCGCCCGTCGGCGTCGGCGGCCAGCTCCATGTGCTGCACCTGGCCTCGGCCGTGGATGGTGGCCACCGCGTTCTCGGTTCGGCCCTCGGTCCACCGGGTGGGCACGCCGAGCCGCCGGGCGAGGGCGACGCCGATGAGCTCCTCGGCGTACACGTTGAGCTTCGACCCGAAACCGCCGCCCACGGCGGGGGCGACGACCCGCACCTTCTGCTCCGGCACGCCGCACGTCGCCGCGATCATCACCTTGAGGATGTGGGGGATCTGGGTCGACGAGTACACGGTGATGTCACCGCCGTACACGCCGGGCACCACGGCGACGCCCCGGGGTTCCATCGCCACCGGGATGAGCCTCTGCTGGACGTAGCGCTCGCTGACGGTGTGGGCAGCCTCGGCGAACGCGCGCTCGACGGCGGCGGGATCGGGCGACAGCGTCCACGTGTAGCTGCGGTTGGTGCCCAGGTCCTCGTGGATGACGAAGCGGTCGGCAGCCGCGTCCTCGATGTCGACGACCGCCTCCAGCGGGTCGTAGTCGACGATCACGGCGTCGATCGCATCCGCCGCCTGATAGCGGGTCTCGGCCACGACGACGGCCACGATGTCGCCGACGTAGCAGGCCTTGGCCCGTGCGACGGGCCAGTGCGCGGGCGACTTCATGTCGTCCGTGACGGGCCATGCGCAGGGCATCGCGTCGGCCCAGGCGTCGTGCAGGTCGTCGCCGGTGAACACGTGGCGGACGCCGGGCATCGCCGCCGCGGCGCTCGTGTCGATGTTGCCGATCCGAGCGTGGGCGAAGGGGCTGCGCACCATGCCCATCCACAGAGCGCCCGGGATGTCCAGGTCGTCGACGAAGCGGGCTTCGCCAGTGAGGAGGCGGCCGTCCTCCTTGCGGAGCAGCCGGCGACCGAACGCCCCGGCGCCGGCACCGGTGCCGGCGGCGGTGGGAGCCTCGGTCGTCGTCATGCCGTCACCTCCTCGCCCGCGGCGGCGAGCACCGCCCGCACCTCGTTGCGGTAGCCGGTGCACCGGCACAGGTTGCCTTCGAGCCCCACCCGGACCTCCGACTCCGTCGGGTGCGGGTTCTCGTCGAGCAGCGACACGGCGGCGAGCACCATGCCCGGCGTGCAGAACCCGCACTGGAGGCCGTGCTCTGTGTGGAACGCCCGCTGCACGGGGTGCAGGGGTGCTTCGTCCGCGCCGTCGCGGTTGCCCGACGCAGTGGCCGCGAGGCCCTCGATCGTCGTGACGGCGTGGCCGGCGGCCTGGACGGCGAGCACCGTGCACGATTTCACCGACTCGCCGTCGAGCAGCACGGTGCAGGCACCGCAGGACGAGGTGTCGCACCCGACGTTCGTGCCGGTCAGCCCGAGGTCGTCGCGCAGGTGGTGGACCAGCAATCGGCGGGGTTCGACGTCACTCGTGCGTTCGTCGCCGTTGACGGACAGGGTGATCTCCACGAAGGCCCTCCCTGGAACGCGCCCGGGACCCACAGCCCCGACGCTGTCGTGACGGACGCCACACTACAGAAGCCGCTTCGCTCGCGGCGGCGATTCACGCCGGCGGCTCGGCGGCGCGGATGGCCTGCCACACCCGTTCCGGCGTGCACGGCATCTCGACGTGGCGCACCCCGAGGTGCGCCACGGCAACGCACACCGCGTTGTGCACCGCAGGCGTCGACCCGATGGTGCCCGACTCCCCGATGCCCTTGGCCCCGAGCGGATTGACCCAGGTGGGCGTCTCGCTGTCGACCAGCTCGAAGGACGGCAGCTCCGCGGCGGACACGATGGCGTAGTCGGCGAAGTTCGTCGTCAGCGGGTTGCCGTCGGCGTCGTAGGCCACCTGTTCGTACAGGGCCTGCGCCACGCCCTGGGCGATGCCGCCGTGCCGTTGCCCGTCGACCAGAAGTGGGTTCAGCACCCGGCCGGCGTCGTCGCAGGCCACGAGGCGCACCAGCCGGGTGTCGCCCGTCTCGGTGTCGACCTCGACGACGGCGAGGTGGGCCCCGAACGGATAGGTGGGCTGGTTGGTCTCGAAGTCGTGATCGGCACGCAGTCCGTCGTCGTCGGCCGCCGCCAGCACCTCACCCCAGGTGTGTCCCACCGCCGGCGTGCCCGCGACGTGGAACCGCCCGGCCGCCGTGTCGAGCACCACGTCGTCGACCGCAGCCTCCAGCAGGTCGGCGGCGATCCGGCGGGCCTGGTCGACCACGTCGGTCGCCGCACCGCGCACGGCCGAGCCGCCGAGCTGGAGCGACCGCGAGCCGAACGTACCCGTGCCCCGGGGCACCTCGTCGGTGTCGCCGTGCACCACCCGCACGGCGGCCATCGGCACGCCGGTCTGTTCGGCCACGAGCATCGCGAAGGCGGTGGCCAGACCTTGCCCGTGCGGCGATGCGCCGGTGGCGACAACGACCTCGACCGCGCCGTCGGGCCCGCGCGGCACCACCTCGACCCGGGCGTACTCTCCGCCGGCACGCGGCCCCGTGGTGACCTCGACGTAGGTCGACACCCCGATGCCGAGAGCCAGGCGATCGCCGCGCTCCCGCCGCGCGCGCTGATCCGCCCGCAGGTCGTCGTAGCCGGCGGCAGCGAGCACGCGCTCGAGGGCCGCCGGGAAGTCCCCGCAGTCGTAGGTGCTGCCTGCCGCGGTCTCGTGCGGCTCGTCGAAGCGGGGCACCAGGTTGCGGCGGCGCACCTCGGCCGCGTCGATGCCGACCTCGGCCGCGAACAGGTCGACCGCGCGCTCGATCGCCGCGGTCGCCTCGGGCCGTCCGGCGCCCCGGTAGGACCCGACCGGGGTGGTCGTGGTGACCACGACCCGGGCATCGGAGGTGACCCGCGGGATGGCGTAGGTGCCGGCGGCCATCGACCGCGTCAGGCTGGGCAGGAAGGCTCCCATGCCCGGGTAGGCTCCGGCATCCTGCACGATCGCCAGGTGGTAGGCCTCGATCGTGCCGTCCGACCGCCCGCCGATCGTCACGTCGTGCACCTGGGCCCGGCCGTGCACCATCCCGACCATGTTCTCGGAGCGTGTCTCGACCCAGCGCACGGGCCGCTCGCACCGGCGGGCGAGCAGCCCGAGCAGGATGTCCTCCGGGTGCGCGCCGATCTTGGCACCGAACCCGCCGCCGACATCGGGCGTGATCACCTGCACCTCGGACGGGTCGAGCCCGTAGGCGCGGGCGACCGCCCGGTGCACCCCGTGGGCGTTCTGCGTCGAGCACCACACCACCAGGCGACCGTCGACCCAGGCGGCGGCCGACGACCGACCCTCGAGCGGGCACGCGGCCAGCCGCTGGTTGACGATCCGCTGACGAACGACCACCTCGCACGCCCCGGGGCCGTCTGCGGCGGTGGCGCCCTCCGGGTCGCCGAACGACCCGACCAGGTTGGTGCCCACCTCCGGGAACAGCGCGACCTCGGCCTCGAGCGACGCCAGCGGATCGACCACCGCGGGGAGGGGCTCGTAGTCGACCACCACCATCTCGGCGGCGTCCTCGCCCTGGTCGGCGCGCTCGGTCAGCACCACCGCCACCGGCTCGCCGACGAACCGCACCCGGTCGACCGCCAGGTACGGGCGGCGCATCTCCCTGTTGGTCGTGCCGGCGATCGGTGGCAGGTCGACCTCGGCGCCCGTGACGACGTCGACGACGCCGGGCATGGCGCGGGCCGCGTCGACGTCGATCGCGCCGAGGCGGGCGTGGGCGATCGTCGAGCGCACGAAGGTGGCGTGGACCGCCCCGTCGAGCCGGGCATCGCGCAGGTCCGCGGCGTAGGCGCCCCCGCCGGTGAGCAGGCGCGGGTCTTCGACGCGGACGACGCGCGTCCCGAGGATGCTCATGGCAACGCGGGCGGGCTGCCGGTCAGCCGAGCATGAGCGACAGCGCAACGACGGTGAAGGCCCAGACCAGGGCCACCACGACGGTGATGCGGTCGAGGTTGCGCTCCATCACGGTCGAGCCCATGGCGCTCGCGCCCATGCCGCCACCGAACATGTCGGACAGGCCACCGCCCTTGCCGCTGTGCAGCAGCACGAGCACGATCATGATGAACGACGAGAGCACGTTGAGCGTGGCGGTGATGGCGGTGAGCACGGGCGCGGTCTCCTCCGGGTCGGACACGGCAGGATAGTGCAGGCCATCGACCTGTCCCCACCTCGGTCACGCGTCGGCTGCGGGGGACGCCCTGGTCGGGTCGAGGTCACGGTGGGCGCCGGTGCGCAGGTGGCACTCCGCCAGATGGTCGGGATGGCCCGGGGCCGGCAGCAGTTGCGGCACCTCGACATCGCAGATCCCCTCCACCGCGAGGGGGCAGCGCGTGTGGAAGCGGCAACCGGACGGCGGGTGCATCGGGCTGGGCATCTCGCCCTGCACGCTGCGACGCTGTCGCGTGCGTTCCGGATCGGCGACCGGGATCGCCGACAGCAGGGCCTCGGTGTAGGGGTGCTGCGGCGAGCCGAAGACCCGGTCCCGTGTGCCGATCTCCACGATGCGACCCAGGTACATCACCGCGACCCGGTCGCACAGGTGCTCGACCACCGCCAGGTCGTGGGCGACGAACACCAGGGTGAAGTCCAGCCGGGCCTGCAGATCGCGCAGCAGGTTCAGGATCTGCGCCTGGATCGACACGTCGAGCGCCGAGACCGGCTCGTCGGCGACGAGGAACCGGGGTTCGACGGCGAGAGCCCGGGCGATGCCGATGCGCTGACGCTGGCCACCGGAGAACTGATGGGGGTAGCGCTGCGCGTGGTACGGCTCGAGACCGACCAGATCGAGGACCTCGTGCACCTTCGCGCGACGCTGCCGGGCCGGCGTGCCGTGGGCGCGCAGGCCCTCGGCGATCGAATCGCCGACCGTGGCCCGAGGGTCGAGCGACGAGTAGGGGTCCTGGAACACGATCTGCATGTCGCGCCGCAGGGCCCGCAGCGCCCGACCCCGGGCCGCGTGGACGTCGACCCCGTCGACGCGCACCGTGCCCCCGTCGGACGCCAGCAGCCCGAGGAGGACCCGGCCGAGCGTCGACTTGCCGCAGCCAGACTCCCCCACCAGGCCCAGTACCTCGCCGGGGTAGACGTCGAGGTCGACCCCGTCGACCGCCTGCACCGCACCGACGACACGCCCGAACGCCCCGCCCCGCACGGGAAAGGTCTTGACCACCCCGCGCGCCGAGACAAGCGGCTGTGGCTCGTCCAGCGTGCTCACCGTCGTCGCCGCCTCGTCTCGACCGCGACCTCGCTCACGTCCTCTTCCTCGTCGCTGTGCAGGAAGCAGCGGACGCGGTGGCCCGGCGCCACCTCGACCAGCGCCGGCAGCGCCTCGGTGCAGCGTGTCAGCCCGTGGGCGATCCGGGCCTCGCACCGCGGGGCGAAGCGGCAGGCGACGGGCAGGTCGATGAGGTCGGGGACACGGCCGGGGATGACCGCCAGCCGGTCGCGCCGCTGGCCGATGACGGGCACCGACCCGATGAGTCCCTGCGTGTAGGGGTGGAGCGGCTCGCGGAACAGGGTCGTCGTGTCGGTCTCCTCGACCACTTGGCCGGCGTACATGACCGCCACCCGATCGCGCACCTCGGCCACGATGCCGAGATCGTGCGTGATGAGCAGGACGCTGGCGCCGGTATCGGTCTGCAGGTCGACGAGCAGGTCGAGGATCTGCGACTGGATGGTGACGTCGAGCGCGGTCGTCGGCTCGTCGGCGATGAGCAGCCGGGGGTTGCCGGCCAGGGCCATGGCGATCATCACCCGCTGCGCCTGGCCGCCCGACACCTCGTGCGGGTAGGCGCGGGCGCGTCGGGCGGCATCGGGGATGCCGACCCGGGCCAGGAGCTCGCGGGCCCGCTCCCACCCGATCGACCGCTTGGTGTCCTCGTGCGCCTCGTACACCTCGGCGATCTGGAACCCGACCCGATAGGAGGGGTTCAACGACGAGACCGGCTGCTGGAAGATCATCCCGATGCGGCTGCCGCGGAGCCGGCGCATCTCCTCGTTCGACGCGGCGCGCAGGTCCTCGCCGTCGAAGCGGATCTCCCCGGCGACGATGCGCCCGGGCTCGTCGACGAGGCGCATCACCGACAGCGAGGTCACGCTCTTGCCGGAGCCCGACTCACCGACCAGTCCGACGATCTCCCCCCGGCCGACGGTCAGATCGACGCCGTCGACGGCCTTGACCACACCGGACGAGGTGAAGAACCAGGTGCGCAGGCCGCGCACCGACAGCAGCGGCTCGGCGGAGGTCGCGTCGTCGGCAACGTGTTCAGCGGTCACTTGTTCAGCCGGGGGTCGAGGGCGTCGCGCAGGCCGTCGCCGATCAGGTTGAAGGCCAGCACGTTCAGCATGATCATCACGCCGGGGTAGAAGACGAGGTGCGGGGCGCTGAAGAGCTGGTTGCGCTCGAGCGCGATCATGCGGCCCCACTCGGCCTGGTCGGGGTCGCCGCCCAGGCCGAAGAACGACAGGGCCGCAAGCTCCAGCACGGCGGTCGCCACCCCGAGGGTGGCCTGCACGACCAGGGGCGTCAACGAGTTGGGCAGCACCCGGTGGGTGAGGATGCGGGCGTTCGACACGCCGAGCGCCCGGTCGGCGGCCACGAAGTCCTGCTCGCGCACCGACAGCACGCGCGACCGGGTGACCCGGGCGTACACGGGGATGGTCACGACCGACACCGCGATCACCGCGTTGAACAGGCCGGGGCCCCGAGCGGTGACGATGGCGATGGCGAGCAGCAGCGCCGGGAACGCGAGCAGCACGTCCATGACGCGCATGAACGCGTTGTCGATGCGACCACCGAGGAATCCGGCGACGAGGCCGATGGAGGTCCCGATGACCACCGCGAAGGTCACCGCCCCGACACCCGCCAGCAACGAGATCCGTGCGCCGTACAGGATGCGGCTGAACACGTCGCGCCCGTTTCCGTCGAGGCCCATCACGTGCTGGTACTCGTCGGTCGGGCACGAGAACCCGTTCGATTCGAGGAACCCCTCGACGGTCGAGAGCACGGGCACGTCGGGGATCCAGTCGACGTTCACGTGGATGCACGGCTCGGCGCGGGGCCGCAGTCCCTGCGTCTGGATCAGCACCTCGCGCTCGCCGTACGGCGCCAGCAGCGGGGCGAACACGGCGATGAACACCAGCACACCGAGAATCACTGCCCCGGCGACCGCGGACTTCTTGCGGAACGTCTGCCGGAAGGCGTCTCGCCACAGCCCCCGGTCCCGGCGGGCGCTGGACGGGGCGTCGGCGGCCTGCTGCTCGGAGAGCGGGATCTCCTCGATCGCCATCAGAGGTGCTCCATCAGTCCACCCGGACCTTCGGGTCGAGGAGCGTGTACACGATGTCGGTGATCAGGTTGACGATCACGAACCCGATCGCCACCACCAGCGTGAAGCCCTGCACGACGAAGTAGTCGCGGCCCTGGATGGCGTCGAAGAGCGTCTTGCCCATACCCGTCAGGTTGAAGACCGTCTCGGTCAGGATGGCCCCGCCGACGAGCGTGCCGAGCGACAGGCCGATGACTGTGACCACGGGCAGCATCGAGTTCCGCAGCGCATGGCGGGCGATGACGATGCGTTCGCGCAGCCCTTTCGCCCGGGCCGTGCGGACGTAGTCGAGGCCCAGCACGTCGAGCAGGCTCGAACGGGTCATGCGGGCGATGACGGCCATCGGGATCGTGGACAGCGCGACCGCCGGCAGCACCAGGTGCTGCAGGGCGTCGATGAAGATGTCCCACCGCCAGATCAGCACGGCATTGACCAGGTCGATGTTGGCGATGAACTCGAAGACCGGGTTCTCGCCGATCCCCCACGCCTCGTAGAACGGTTCGGGGATCGTGCCCGCCGTGAGCTGTCCCGAGGTCGGCAGGCCCAACGGGGTGTCGTCGAGCTGCACGGCGAAGACGTACTGCAACAGCAGACCGAGCACGAACACGGGTATCGACACGCCGAGGTTCGCGCCGACGATCGTGGCGACGTCGGTCTTCGAGTTGTGGCGGGTGCCGGCGATCACCCCGAGGGGCACGCCGATGAGCACCGCGAGGACGAGCGCGGCCACCGAGAGCTGGAGCGTGACGGGCAGGCGCTCGACGAGCAGGTCGGTCACGGGCTGGCGGAGGCGGATCGACTCGCCGAGATCGCCGGAGACGACGTCGCGTACGTAGTCGACGAACTGCACGATGATCGGGTCGTTGAAGCCGAAGCGCTCGTTGAAGTCCGCGCAGGCGGACTCGGTGGCCCGCTCCTGCAGCGCGGCCTGGCAGGGGTCACCGGGGATGACGCGGGCGATGGCGAACGTCGCCAGCAGGATCCCGAACAGGACCGGGATCGAGCTGAGCAGACGGCGGGCGATGAAGCCGAGCATGGGTGTGCGAGCGTCGGGGACCGGTGCCCAGGCACCGGTCCCCCGGGCTCAACGGTGCCTCACTCCTCCGCAGGCGGAGGGTTGAGGAAGCCTCCGAACAGGGCCTCGAAGTAGGTGAACAGGCCGTCCCGGCCGACGTGCAACGGGTCGGCCGCGTCCCACTGCACGCGGTAGCTCGTCACCACGTCGCCGGCGTCGAGCGCAGTGCCGTCGTGGAAGGTGACGCCCTCGCGCAGCGTGAAGGTCCACTCCGTCAGGTCGTCGTTGGACTCGTGCTCCTCGGCCAGCGCCGGTACGACCTCGGTGCCGCCGACCTCGTAGGCGAGCAGCGCCTCGTTGATCTGCTCGCACACCCGGAGCGCCTCACCGTCGGTCTCGTCCGCGCAGTACAGGCCCGACGGCTCGCCGTTCTGCATCCACACGAGCTGGTCCGCGCCCTCGAGCGACATCGCCGCGAACTGCTCGTTCGACAGCGGGCTGGCGTGCGCTCCCTCGACCTCGGACTTGAAAGCCACGGCCGACCCGCCGTACGCGACGGGGATGGCCTGGGCGTGCTGCTTGAGCAGGACGTTGGCCTCGGCGTAGAGGGTCGCCCGCTCGTCCTCGTCGGTGGTCGTCCCGGCCTCGGTCAGCACCTCGTGCAGGTCGGGGAACCCGGTGCCGAACTGGGGCGAGGCCCCCTCGCCGAAGTGGAAGTCCCAGAAGTTGGTGGCATCCGGGAAGTCGGCACCCCACCCGAGCAGGTACAGGCCGAGGTTGCCGGTGTTGGCGTTGTCGATGAACGCGCCCGACTCCTGTTCGTCCAGGGTGACGGTGATGCCGACCTGCGCGAGCTGGTCGCGGATGTCGCTCGCGACCTGGGGCGGCTGCGGCAGATAGGGCCGCGGCTCGGCCCGGTAGCTCAGCGCCCCGAGGTCGACCCCGTCCGGATAGCCGGCCTCGGCGAGCAGGGCCCGGGCCTGGTCGGGGTCGTAGGTGAAGCCTTCAGCTCCCTCCTCGTACTGCGGGATGCCGGGCGGCAGGAACTGGTCGGCCGCCTGCGAGCCTTCCGGGTAGAAGTTCTCGATGATGCGGTCCTTGTCGATGGCGTAGCCGAGCGCCTGGCGCACCAGCTCGTCGTCGAGCGGCGCCTTGTCGACGTTGGTGCCGAGGTAGAACACGTTGAGCGGCTCGCGCTCGTAGAGCTCGAGGTTCGCGTCGTCCTGCACGGTCGGGAAGTCCTCGGTGCCGACGTTGTCGATGCCGTCGACGTCCCCGGCCTGCAGCTCGATCAGACGCTGCGCGGACTCCGTGCTCCAGCGGAAGACGACCGTCGGGATCGACGGCACGTCGCCCCAGTAGTCCTCGTTCGCGGTGAGCACGATCTGGTTGCCGCGCTCCCACGCCTCGAGCCGGTAGGGCCCTGTGCCGATCGGGGCGTCGATCGGCGCACCGCCGGTCTCCTCCAGCTGCTCGGTCGAGAAGATGCCGAGCGCCGAGAAGGCGACCTTGGCCGGGAAGGCGACGTCCGGGCTGCACAGCGTGAACCGCACGGTCAGCTCGTCGACGGCTTCGATCCCGGCGAGGTTGCCGGCGTAGCCCTCCGTGTCGCACTGGGCGCTCTCGTCGAACGCCACCGCCTCGAACTCGGACTCCTCGGTACCGCCGCCGCCGGCGTCGTCATCGTCGTCGTCACCACCGCAGGCGGTGACGAGCAACCCGAACGCGGCGAACACAGCCAACCAGCGAAATCGCTGCCGTCTCATGGGAACTCCCCTTGGTGCGCTGTCGATGCCGCCAGAGAGGTGCAAAACGTCTGTCCATCCCGGACGGCGCTGTCAGATTGTGGCACGAACCCGGATCTGATGTGGTCGATCCGTCGCACCGGAGCCCGGTGTCTCGACGACCCTCTAGACGATGGCCTGCTCCTTGGCGAAGTGGCAGGCAACGGGGTGGTCGACCCCACTGGACGGCCGAACCTCGAGCAACGGTTCCTGCTCGACGCAGGCGCTCGTGTCGACGCCAGCATCTTCGAGCTCGCGCTTGTGCCAGCAGCGGGTGCGGAACCGGCACCCCGAGGGGGGATCCGCCGGGCTCGGCACGTCACCGGTGAGGATGAGGCGCGTGCGGCCCTTCTCGCGCGCCGGGTCCGGCAGGGGGATCGCCGAGAGGAGAGCCTGCGTGTAGGGATGGGCGGGGTGCTCGTAGATCGAGGCGCGGTCACCCGTCTCGACGATCTTGCCCAGGTACATGACCGCGACCCGCGTGGAGATGTGCCGGACCACCGACAGATCGTGGGCGATGAACACGTAGGCAAGCCCCAGGTCCTCCTGCAGGCGCTGCAACAGGTTGACGACCCCGGCCTGGATCGACACGTCGAGCGCCGAGACCGGCTCGTCCAGCACGATCAGCTCGGGCTCGAGCGCGAGCGCCCGGGCGATGCCGACCCGCTGGCGCTGCCCACCCGAGAACTCGTGCGGGAACCGGTTGGTGTGCTCGGGCGCCAGACCGACGGTGCGCAGCAGGTCGGCCACCCGGTCGTCGATGGCGGACTCGTCGAGCCCGAAGTGCACCTTCAACGGCTCACCCAAGGTGGCGCCCACCGTCTTGCGCGGGTTCAGCGAGGCGTACGGATCCTGGAACACGATCTGGAACCGCCGGCGCATCTCCGCCAGTCGCTTGCCCCTCATGCGACTGATGTCCTGGCCGTCGAAGAGGACCTCCCCCGCCGTCGGCGTGATCAGGCTGAGCAGCAGGCGACCGGTCGTCGACTTGCCGCACCCCGACTCCCCCACCAGGCCCAAGGTCTCGCCCTTGTCGACCTCGATGTCGACCCCGGCGACCGCCGACACGAAGCCGACGGTACGAGCGAAGACACCCCCACGGATGGGGAAGTCCTTGACCAGGCCGCGGGCCCGGAGCAACGAGCCCTCGCCGGCCTCCGGCGCGTCGGCCACATCGGTCGCGGCCTCGGTCACGGCGCCACCTCACCATCTCGCGGTCCGTCGGACCGAGCCGGCCACTCGTCGACGTCACCCTCGGCCCGGTCGGTCACGCCCGGGTGCGCCGCGGCCTCCGGCGCCGCCACGTCGGCCACCACGGCCTCGTCCCCGGACTCGAGCTGGGCGGTGTCGACCGTGAGCTGCCGGTCGACCAACTCCGCCTCGTCGTGCACGTCGACCGAGGAACGCAGGGATTCGACCGTCACGTTCGCCAGCTCCTCGGCGTAGTGGCACGCCGCCAGGTGGGCGTCGCCGGCCACGAGGCGCAACGCCGGATCATCGCTGTCGCAGATGCCCGGCACCCGGGCGAACCGGCAGCGGGGATGGAACGCGCACCCCGATGGCTTGCGGATCAGCGACGGCGGCGACCCCGCGATCGGCACCAGGGGCTCGTCGCCCAGGTCGTCCAGCCGGGGCAGGCTGGCCAGCAGGCCCAGCGTGTAGGGGTGACGGGTCTCGTAGAAGATCTCGTCGGTCGTGCCCACCTCGATCGCCCGGCCGGCGTACATGACGAGCACCCGATCGGCCAGGCCGGCCACGACGCCGAGGTCGTGGGTGATGAGGATGATCGCCGAGTCGATCTCGTCCTTGATGTCGATCAGCACGTCGAGCACCTGCGCCTGCACGGTCACGTCGAGGGCCGTGGTGGGCTCGTCCGCGATCAGCAGGTCGGGCTTGCAGCTGATCGCCATGGCGATCATCGCGCGCTGGCGCATGCCGCCCGAGAACTCGTGCGGGTACATGTCCGCCCGCTTGCGGGGCTCGGGGATGCCGACGAGCTCGAGCATCTCGACCGCCCGCTCCCGGGCCTTGCGCTTGTCGAGGCCCTCGTGGACGCGGGCCATCTCGCCGATCTGCCGCCCCACGGTGTGGACCGGGTTCAGCGCGGTCATCGGCTCCTGGAAGATCATGGCGATCTCGCCGCCGCGCACCACCCGGCGCTCGGCCTCGGTCAACGTCAGGAGATCGCGGTCCTTCCAGAGGATCTCGCCCTCCGCCACCTCGAGGGTCGGCTGGAGCCCGAGGATCGACATCGCCGTGACCGACTTGCCGGACCCCGACTCGCCGACGATGGCGAGCACCTCGCCGGGCGCGACGTCGAAGGACACACCGTCGACCGCTCGGACGAACCCGTCGTCGGTCGGGAACCCGGCCCGGAGACCACGCATCGACAGGAGGACGTCTCTGTCGGCGAGCATGGTCGGGGCGGAACTCGGAAGAGGGTCGGCCATCACTTCAGCTTCGGGTCGAGGGCGTCGCGCAGGCCGTCGCCGACGAACACGAACGACAGCACGGTCAGGAAGATGGCGCCGGCGGGGAAGAACAGCATGTGCGGGGCGTTCGTCAGGCTGCTCTTGGCCTCGGCCACCATCTTCCCCCAGGCGGGCGTGGGGTCGACGGGCCCGACGCCGACGAACGACAGCGCCGCCTCGGTGAGGATGACGCTGCCGATCGCGATCGTGCCGTAGATGATGATCGGCTGCAGCGCGTTGGGGAGGATGTGCCTGAACATGACGCGGGTGCGGGAGAACCCGAGCGCGGTCGCCGCCTCGACGTACTCGAGCCGCGTGAGCGACATGAAGCTGGACCGCACGATGCGGGCGATGCTCGTCCAGCCGATGACCCCGATGATGAGGATGATCGAGTTCTCGCTGCGCCCGAGCACGGTGGCGATGGCGACCGCCAGCACGATGTAGGGGATGGCGAGGAACACGTCGGTGAGCCGCATGATCAGCGTGCCGATGATCCCGCCGAAGAAGCCCGAGGTCGCACCGAGGAGCAGACCGATCGTGAGCGAGATGAGGGTGGCCAGGATGCCGATCTTCAGGGACACCCGGGCGCCGTACACGACACGGCTGAAGACGTCGCGGCCGATGTTGTCGGTGCCGAACAGGTGATCCATCGAGGGTGGCTGGCGGGCCGAACCGGACGTGCGCTCGGTGATGCCGTACGGCGCGATCGCCGGGGCGAAGATCGCGACGAGCACGAGGAACACGATGAAGAACAGCCCCACCATCGCGAGGCGGTTCTTGCGGAACCGCCGCCACACGTCGACGCGCAGCGGGCGGGCGGCACCGAGATCGCCGCCGCCGGTCGGGTCGGAGGTGCCGTCGATGGCGACGGGGGCCGCCGGGTCTGCGACCGTCATGCGTGCTCTCCCTTCCCCAAGCGGATGCGGGGGTCGAACCAGGCGTAGGAGACGTCGACGATCACGTTGACCAGCGCGTACGCCAGCACGACCGCGAGCGTGAGCCCGAGCAGCACCGGCAGATCCCGCTGGTCGACCGAGGTGACGATCTGCGAGCCGATGCCCGGCCAGTTGAACGTGAACTCGGTCAGCACCGCGGCGCCGATGGCCGTGCCGAAGTCGATGCCGATCAGGGTCACGACGGGCAGCATGGCGTTGCGCAACCCGTGCTTCATCACCACGTCGCGCTCGCCGAGACCCTTGGATCGGGCGGTGCGCATGTAGTCGGCGCGCAGCACCTCGAGCATCGAGCCGCGCGTCATGCGGGCCAGCAACGCGGTGGTGACGCTGGCCAGCGTGATCGCCGGCAGGATCAGGTACCGCCACTGCTCGCCCGTCGGGATGAAGAAGAACGTCCACGTGTCCGGCCCGATGCCCGAGGTGCGCAGCCGGGCCCACTCGGGGAAGTCCAGCTTGTTGGGTTGGACCGCGAACAGGTACTGCAGCACGAAGCCGAGGACGAACACCGGGACGGCCGACGCCGCCGCGGTGATGATCGTGGTTATCCGATCGCCGATGGAGTACCGACGGATCGCGGAGAGCAGTCCCACCGAGATGCCCACGATGATCTCGATGATGATCGCCCAGATGGCGAGACGGATGCTGGCGACGGCCTTGCGACCGAGGATCTCGTTGACGCTCTCGTTCGTGAGGAACGACTCGCCGAGATCCCACTGGATCGTCCGCTGCCAGTAGTTGGTGAACTGCTCACCGATCGGGTCGTTGAAGCCGTACCGCTCCTCGACACGCTCGAGCACACCGGGATCGACGTTGCGCTCGGCGCCGCCGGCGATGAGCCGGGCCGGCTCCCCGGGCAGCAGGAAGAAGATGAAGAAGAGAAACGACAGCGCGACGAACACCGTCGGGATGATCTGCAAGAGACGGCGGATGATGTAGCTGGTCATCGTTGTCCTCGGAGAGCGGGCCGCAGATCGGTCGGGGGTGCGCCCGCACCCCCGACCGACCGATTACGCGAACGACAGGATCAGCCGGCGAAGGAGACGGTCTCCCACGTGACATGGCCTGTCGGTGTCTCGACGAAGTTGGCGATCTCCTCGCCGTTGTACACCCGGGTGCCGTTGTACCAGTTGATCGGCACGACACCGGTGTCGGTGTTCAGCAAGATCCGCTCGGCGTCTCGGAACAGCTCGGCCGCGGCATCGGCGTCGGTCTCCTGCTTCGCCTCGGCGACCAGATCGTCGAAGTCGGGGTTGGAGTACCCGTAGTTGTTCTGATCGAGCGACTCGGTGCCGAAGATGTCGAAGGTGAAGTTGTCGTACGTCGGGTAGTCGGCGAGCCACCCGACACGGCAGAACACGCACGCACCCTCGGCCAGCTGACCGAAGTAGTCGTCCGGCGGGATGGGCTCACCCACGGCCGGGATGCCGACCGCGTCGAGGTTGTCGATGATGATCTGCACCACCGGCTCGTGCCCGGAGTCCGAGTTGAACTGGATCGGCAGCGGCTCGGCGAGTTCGTTGCCCTCGTCCAGCCACTCCTGGTAGGAGGCCTCGGCCGCCTCGGCGTCGTAGCCGCAGTAGTCGCACAGGCCCTCTTCGAATCCCGGGATGCCCGGCGGCGTGATGCCGGTCGACGTGGTGCGTGAGCCCTCGTAGACGTCGGCGTTGATGTCCTCTCGGTCGATCGCCTGCGAGATCGCCTGGCGGAGCAGGAGGTTCTCCGGGCCGCCGACGCGCTCGTCACGGTCGTTGAACACGAAGTGGTAGGAACCCAGGAAGGGCGTGTCGATCGTGGTCGCCCAGTTGTCCTGGGCCTCCTGGTACCGACCCGAGGCGAACACCGTGGCGTGGCCCTCACCCGCCTCGAACGCGTTGTACGCGGTGTCGAGGTCGGTGCCGACCGTGAAGGTCAGGCTGTCGAGGAACGGTTGGGAGGGCAAGCCCAGCGAGTCGTCGTACTGCGTGCCGTCCCACTCGGGGTTGGGGACGAGCACAATCCGCTGGTCGTTGGCCGGCTCCTCCATCATGAACGGCCCGTTGCCGATCATGAGCCCGCGCTCCCAGTCGGCCTGGTCGTCGAGATCCTCGATCGCCGAGGGCATCGGCATGAACGTCTGGAAGCCGGCGACCGCCGGGAAGTTCGCGTAGGGGGCCGACAGGGTGACCGTCAGGGTCATCGCGTCGTCGTCCGCCTCGACCCCGGAGATGGTGTCGGCCTCGCCGTCGAGCTTCTCCTCGCCACCTTCGATGAAGGTGAACAGGTAGGAGTAGTCACCGGCGAAGTCAGGGTCGCTGGCGCTCTCCCAACCACGGACGAACGAGCTCGGCAGCACCTCTTCACCATCGGAGAACGTCAGGCCGTCGCGGATGGTGAAGACGAACTCGGTGGCGTCGTCGTTGACCTCCCAGGACTCGGCCACGACAGGCACGGTCTCCGGGTTCTCCGGATCGCTGAAGTCGGTCTCGGCCAGCCCGTCGTACAGCGAACCGCCGACCTGCCAGCCGTTGCTGGTGGTGTTGATGCGCGGATCGATGTGCTCGGGCGGACCCTGGGCGAAGGTGCCGAGGTCGATGAAGTCGCCGCCCTGCGTCCCTTCCGCCTGTCCGGCCTCGTCACTCCCGCTGTCGCTGCCCTCGTCGTCGTCGGAGCCGCAGGCACCGGCGACGAGAGAGAGCCCCGCGATGAGAGCAAGGAGCTTCACGCCCCTGCGCTGTCGTCTCACTTGAGGACCTCCTGATGATGGTCGTGGGACCGCGGGAGAAGCCCGGCTTGGCGCTGGTCGACCCGTGCCGGACGTCGCCATGGCGTGGCGACGGCCAACACGAGGAGCGAGCCATGGCTGTCGTCACGGTGGCTCCCCCGGATGCGGTGTTTGCACCAGGCAACGCTGCGACACGTTGGTGGCGCGGCCGGAACTTAGCAGGATCGTCCTGCGCCGCGCGGTTTTCGCGTCATCATGTTCAGCCTGCCGCGCGAGGACTGAGCACATGACGCAGGATTCAACCTGATCGGCGCGCAACATGCATTTCACCTGGTGAGCACCATTGGCGCGCCCCCGACCCCGC
This sequence comes from uncultured Acidimicrobiaceae bacterium, assembly GCA_964448525.1. Classification (GTDB taxonomy): domain Bacteria; phylum Actinomycetota; class Acidimicrobiia; order Acidimicrobiales; family VFJN01; genus ZC4RG19. The sequence continues at coordinate 2,883 of CAYUXB010000037.1, read as the reverse complement.
CCTGCGGCGGTCGTGTGGCCTACGTCACGGCTACCCGTCCGGCCGTCCGATGAAACTGCCACCGAAAGCCGCATGAAACTGACCTCGAAAACGACGAAAGGGGCCCGCCGTCGCACGGCGGGCCCCTCGGATCTCTGCTGGCGTCGTCGTCAGGCCCGGTCGCGGTACCGCACGATGCCCGCGAACGACTCGGATTCCAGGCTCGCTCCACCGACGAGCGCGCCGTCGATGTCCGGACAGGCCATGAGCTCGGCGGCGTTGGTGGCCTTCACCGAGCCGCCGTACTGGATGCGGACCGCCTGTGCGACCGTCGCCCCCTTCACGTCCGCGACGGTGTCGCGAATCGTCGCGCAGACCGACTGCGCGTCGTCGGGGGTCGCCGTGCGCCCGGTGCCGATCGCCCAGATCGGCTCGTACGCGATGACCAGCTTTTCGACCTGTTCGGTGGACAGACCACCCAGCCCGGCCCGCACCTGGCCCGTCACCTTGGCCTCGGTGGTGCCGCCCTCGCGCTCGTCCAGCGTCTCGCCCACGCAGAGGATCGGCGTCATCCCGTGCTGGTAGATGGCCTGGACCTTGCGGTTGACCGTCTCGTCGGACTCGCCGAACAGCTCGCGCCGCTCGGAGTGCCCGGCGATCACGTAGGCGACGTCGAGCTTGGCCAGCATCGCCGGCGACACCTCGCCGGTGAAGGCCCCGCTCTCCTCCCAGTGGCAGTTCTGCGCACCGATGGCGATCGGCGGCGGCTCCTTCTCGGCCAGGAAGTAGGTCTGGATGGTGCGGATGTCCGTGAACGGCGGATGGATCGACACGTCGACCGCGTCGAAATCCTCCGGCGTGAGCTCGTAGACCAGCTTCTGGACGAGCGCCGTCGCCTCGAAGTGGTTCAGGTTCATCTTCCAGTTGCCGCTGATCAGCGGCTTGCGTGCGGCCTCGGCCATGTCATCCCTTCCAGTCGCCGCGCAGCGCGGCGAGACCCGGCAGGTCGCCCTGCTCCAGCAGCTCCAGCGAGGCACCCCCACCGGTCGACACGTGGTCCACCTCGTCGTCGAGGCCGAACTGGGCGAGCGCCGCGGCACTGTCGCCGCCGCCGACGACGGTGAAGCCCCGCGTATCGGCCACCGCCTGGGCGACCGCCCGCGTGCCCGACTCGAACCGCGGGTCCTCGAACACGCCCATCGGCCCGTTCCAGAACACGGTGCGGGCCTCGGCGATGCGATCGCCGAAGTCGGCGGCCGAGCCGGGGCCGATGTCCACGCCCGTCCAGCCGTCCGGCACCGTGGTGCCCACCTGGCGGACGTCGCCGCCCGCGTCGGGATCCATCAACTTGCCGCCGGGCCCGAGTGCGGTGATGTCGGACGGCAGCACCAGCCGGTCACCGTGCTGGTCGAGCAGGGCCCGGCAGGTGTCGACCATGTCGTCCTCGCGCAGGCTCGACCCCGTGCCGTTGCCCTTGGCGGCCAGGAACGTGAAGCACATGCCCCCGCCGATCAACAGCTCGTCGGCCACGTCGAGCAGTGCCTCGATCACCTTGAGCTTGTCGCTCACCTTCGACCCGCCGAGGATGGCGACGAAGGGACGCTTCGGGTCCGCGCGCAGGCCCCCGAGCACCTCGACCTCGCGCTGGAGCAGCCGGCCCGCCGCCGACGGCAGCGACTGCGGCGGCCCCACGATCGAGGCGTGGGCGCGGTGCGTTGCCCCGAAGGCGTCGTTGACGTAGGCGTCGAACCCCTCGACCAGCTTCGCCACGAACGCCGGGTCGTTGCCCTCCTCCCCCGGGTCGTAGCGCAGGTTGTCGAGCAGCTCGACGCCCGGGGCGAGCTCGGCGAGGCGGGCGCGCACCGGCTCGACCGAGTACGTCGGATCGACCTTGCCCTTCGGCCTCCCGAGGTGCGTGCACGCCACGACGTGGGCGCCCTGGCCCACCAGCCACTCGATCGTGGGCAGGGCGGCGCGGATGCGCAGATCGTCGACGATCTCGCCGTCGCGGATCGGCACGTTGAAGTCGGCGCGCAGGAGGACCCGCTTCCCCGACAGGGGCGGCAGGTCCTCCAGCGTCGGAACGCTGTGGCTCACGCGGTGCTACTTGTTGGCGCGGCCGACGATCTCGACGAGATCGATCAGGCGGTTGGAGTAGCCCCACTCGTTGTCGTACCAGCCGAACACCTTGACCAGGTTGCCGACGGTCTGGGTGAGCTGGCTGTCGAAGGTGCACGACGCGGGCGAGCCGACGATGTCGCTCGACACGAGGGGCGCCTCGGAATACTCGAGCACCTTGGCCAGAGGACCCTCGGCGCCGGCCGTCTGGAACGCTTCGTTGACCTCGTCGACCGACACGTCGCGCGACAGCACGCCGGTGAAGTCGGTGATCGAGCCGGTGGGCACCGGCACGCGCAGCGACTGACCGTCGAGCAGGCCCTGCATCGACTCGAGCACGAGGCCGGTCGCCCGGGCGGCGCCCGTGCTGCTCGGGATGATGTTGACGGCGGCGGCGCGGGCCCGGCGCAGGTCGCTGTGGGGGCCGTCGACCAGGCTCTGGTCGCCGGTGTAGGCGTGGATCGTCGTCATCAGGCCTCGCTCGACACCGAACGCGTCGTCGAGGACCTTGACCATCGGCACGAAGCAGTTGGTCGTGCACGAGGCGTTGGAGACGACCTTCTGGGTGGCGCCGTCGAACGTGTCGTCGTTGACGCCCACCACGAACGTGCCGTCCGCGCCCGACGACGGCGCCGACACGACCACGAACGGGGCGCCACCGTCGAGGTGGAGGGCGGCCTTGTCGCGGGCCGTGAAGATGCCGGTGGACTCGACGACCACGTCGACGCCCAGGTCACCCCAGGGGAGCTCCTTGGGGTCGCGCACCGCCAGCACCTTCAGGGTGTC
>CAYUXB010000036.1:19358-20746 GCA_964448525.1 uncultured Acidimicrobiaceae bacterium | reverse complement strand
GATCGCCTGCGACGCCACCGAGGACAAGAAGCACATCGACCTGTCCTCCGAGCCGCTCATCCTGGTGTGCGCGGCCGGGCTCGAGGGCTCCACCGCCGACGATGTGGCCAAAGAGGTGGCGATCTACCGGGCGCACAAGGCGTCGCCGGTCGTGATCGCCACCGACGGCCAGTCCCGGTTCGCGTCGGCGTTGCACGTGCTGCCCGTCCCGCCCACGCACCCGGCCCTCGCGTTCGTGCTGTCGTCGATGGCCGGGCACCTGTTCGGCTACGAGGCAGCTCTCGCCATCGACGCGCTGGCCCACCCGCTGCGTGCCGGTCGCGCCGCGATCGAGGCGCTGATCGCCGAGGGCGGGGCCACCGCCCTCGTCGCCGGCACCGTGGGCGGATCGAACGACACCCTCGTCCTGCGTCACGACGGGGAGTCGATGCTGGCGCGCCTCGCGCCCGACCTCGAGCCGGTGGCCCGGCAGTACTTCGACGGCCTCCGGGTCGGCGGCTACGACGGCCAGCTCGAGGCCTCGACCGCGGTGCGATTGGCCGCCCTGCTGCGCTACGTGCTCGGCGTCCTGCCGCTCGACGCCTACCAGATCGATCAGGGCAAGGTGGGCACGCCGGCGGTGCTGATCGACGACCTGACCGCGTCGCTCACCCAGGCCATCGAGGAACTGACCCGGCCGGTCGACGCCATCAAGCACCAGGCGAAGACGGTGACGGTCGGCATCTCGCGCAGTGACGAGACCCTCCTCGAGGTGCCGCTCGTGCACCAGGTGGTGCTCACGGGCGCCCACCGCGACCAGCTCACCTACCGCACCCTGCGCACCCTGGCCGACGTCAGCCCCGCGGTGGCCGAAGTCGTGGGCTACACCCGCTACCGCATCGACGGCCGCGTGGGCGTCGAGGGTGCGGCGACCGTCACGGTCGTCGATCGCGGTGGCATCGCCCTCGAGCTGCCGAGCCGGACCGACCGCTCCCCCGAGCTGCGGGGAACCAAGCACCGCGTGGCGAGCGAGCGCGAGGTGCTGGTGGCCCGGGGGCGGCGTGACGGGCGGCCGATCGTGATCGTGCCCGAGGTCAAGGACGGCCAGTCCACCGGCATCACGCTGTTGCACGTGCGCTTCGCCGACCTGCTGCCCGAGGGCACCGCCCGCGGCGTGCTGCAGGGCTACCGCAACCGGTACGCGGTGCTGCGCGACGCCGTGCAGGAGACCGAGCCGACGTTCCGCGAGGACGTGCTCGCCCACATACCGGTCGTCGAGCTGCTCACCGAGCCCATCAACCAGCTCGCGGACCGCTGGCGCGCGGGGTGAGCGCCGAGCCCGGCTCGAGTGACGCCGGCACGCCGGATCCCGAGGCCGAGGCCGGGTCGGAGACCGGGGGCACGCCGGA
>CAYUXB010000036.1:0-19258 GCA_964448525.1 uncultured Acidimicrobiaceae bacterium | reverse complement strand
GGCACGCCGGATCCCGAGGCCGAGGCCGGGTCGGAGACCGGGGGCACGCCGGACCGCGGGGCCGGGTCGGGCGGCGTGGTCGGGCTCGGCGTCGACCTGTGCGACGTCGACCGCATGCGCGCCGTCCTCGACCGTACCCCCGGGTTCGCCGACCGCACCTTCACCGCGGCCGAGCAGCAGTACTGCCGCCGAGCCCGCGACCCGGCCGAGCGGTTCGCCGCCCGGTTCGCGGCCAAGGAGGCCGTGCTGAAGGCGCTCGGCGCGGGACTGGGAGCGTGCCGATTCACCGACATCGAGGTGGAGCGAGCGGACTCGGGCGCGCCGTCGTTGCGCCTGCACGGGGCGGCCGCGGCCCTGGCGGCCGAGCGAGGGGTGAGAGGCTGGCAGATCAGCCTCACCCACACGAAGACGATGGCCGAGGCCGTCGTGATCGCCCTCGGCATCTGACCGTCCCCCCGGGGTCGCGGGCGCCGTTAGCCTTCGCGACGTCATGCTGCCCGTTCTGACTCCCGCCGAGATGGGTGCGGTCGATGCGGCCGCGCCCGAAAGCGTCGACGTGCTCATCGGTCGTGCGGGCGCCGCGGTGACCCGCCACGCGCTCGCCCTGCTCGGCGGCGCCTACGGCCGCCGGGTCGTCGTCGTGGCCGGCAAGGGCAACAACGGCAACGACGGCCGCGATGCGGCCGTTCGGCTGCGGCGCCGAGGCGTGCGGGTGCACGTGGTCGACGCCGCGGATGCCCCGGAGACCCTGCCCGTCGCAGACCTGGTGATCGACGCGGCGTACGGCACGGGGTTCCAGGGCACCTACCGGCCGCCCGACCCGGCGGGTGCGCCCGTGCTCGCGGTCGACATCCCGAGCGGGGTCGACGGCCTCACCGGCGGGGCCGGCGAGGGCGGCGCGGTCGGCGCCGTCCGCACGGTGACGTTCGCGGCTCTGAAGCCGGGCCTCGTGTTCCACCCCGGTCGCGCGCTGGCCGGCGAGGTCCACCTCGCGGACATCGGGCTCGATGCGGGCGACGGCGAGACCGCCCCCGATGCGGTGACCGCGGCCGGGCACGGCGGGCGGGCGACCGGCCTCGTCGTCGCCGCCGACGTCGCCCGCTGGCTGCCGCCGCGGTCCCCCGACACGCACAAGTGGCGGGCCGCGGTCGTGATCGCCGCCGGTTCGCCCGGCATGTCCGGCGCCGCCCACCTCGCGGCCCGTGCCGCCCAGCGGGCCGGCGCGGGCATGGTCCGGGTGGCCACGCCGGGGGTCGACGGCGATCCCGGGATGCCGACCGAGGCCGTCGGCATCGCGGTGCCCGTCGCCGGCTGGGAGTCGACCGTGCTCGATCAGCTCGACCGGGCGGGTGCGCTGGTGATCGGCCCGGGTCTCGGGCGAGGCGCGCCGGCGACGACGGCGGTCCACCAGGTGGTGACCCGGACGTCGGCGCCGGTCGTGGTCGACGGCGACGGGCTGTCCGCTCTCGGGGAGCGCGTCGCGGAGGTGCTGTCCGGTCGGGAGGCCGCCACCGTGCTCACCCCTCACGACGGCGAGTTCGCCCGTCTCGCCGGTCGCGAGCCCGGGGTCGACCGCATCTCCGCCGCCCGGGCGCTGGCGGAGGCGAGCGGGGCGGTGGTGCTCCTCAAGGGCTCGACCACGGTGGTCGCCCATCCCGACGGCCGGGTGCGCCTGTCGACCAGCGGCGATGCTCGCCTGGCCACGGCGGGCACGGGCGACGTGCTGTCCGGCATCATCGGTGCGCTGCTGGCCCAGGGCGTCGACGCCCTCGACGCCGCGGCCGCCGGCGCCTGGCTGCACGGTCGCGCGGCCAGGGAGGGTCCGCCGCGCGGCCTGATCGCCTCGGACGTGATCGATGGTCTGCCCCTTGCCCTGGCCTCGCTCGCCGCCTCCGACGTCGTCTCCCTCCACCGCCCCCACCACCACGACGACCACGAGGGAGCGGGCTGATGGCGCGTGCCTGGGCCGAGATCGACCTCGATGCCATTCGCCACAACGTGCGTGCCCTGCGGTCCATCGCCGGGCCGGCGCGCTTCTGCGCTGTCGTCAAGGCCAACGGCTACGGCCACGGTGCTGCCGCCGTCGGCCGCGCCGCGTTGGATGCGGGCGCCGACTGGTTGGCGGTCGCGCAGGTCGACGAGGCCGTGGTGCTGCGTGACGCGGGCATCGAGGCGCCGCTGCTCGTGCTGGCCGAGCCCCGCCTCGACGAGGTCGACGACGCCGTCGCCACCGGGGCGCGGCTCACCGTCTACAGCTCGGCGTGCATCGCGGCGATCGCCAAGTCGGTCCTCGCTGCCCGCGTGCCGGCGGTGCCGCTGCACCTGAAGGTCGACACCGGCATGCACCGCGTCGGTGCGGCCCCGGGCGACGTGCTGGCGCTGGCGCGTGCGATCGGCGAGCTCGCCGAGGTGCGGCTGGAGGGTGTCTGCACCCACTGCCCGGTGGCGGACGAACCCGACAACCCGTTCACGGCCCAGCAGATGGGTCGGTTCGACGCGGTGCTCGCCGAGCTGCGGGCGGCGGGGGTGGAGCCCGAGATCGTGCACGCGGCCAACTCGGCTGCGACGCTCATGCATCCGGCCACGCGGCGGGACATGGTGCGGTGCGGCATCTCGATCTACGGCATCCCGCCGGCGCCGACGCTCGCCGGGCTCGTCGACCTGCGGTCGGCGCTCACGCTCAGCTCCGAGGTGTCGTACGTGAAGCCCGTGGCAGCGGGCGAGGGCATCTCCTACGGGCTGCGCCACCACGTCGAGCGCGACACGATCGTGGCCACGGTGCCGATCGGCTACGCCGACGGGGTGACCCGTTCGCTGCCGCTGGCGGGCCAGGAGGTCCTCATCGGGGGCCGACGCCGCCCGATGGTCGGCGTCGTGACGATGGACCAGCTGATGGTCGACTGCGGGCCCGACGCGGACGTGCTGCCCGGGGACCCGGTCGTGCTCCTCGGCTCACAGGGCGACGAGACCATCGCTCCCGACGAGTGGGCGGGCCGGCTCGGCACCATCTCCTACGAGGTCGTGTGCGCCATCGGCGCCCGGGTCGCCCGGCGGTACCGATGACCGGTGTCGGCCCCGTCTCCGGCGGCAGCCTCACCGACGTGCCCGGGCTGCGGGTCGGCCACTGGACCGACGCGGCGGCGGGCACCGGGTGCAGCGTGGTCCTGTTCCCCGAGGGGACCGTGGCCTCCGGCGAGGTGCGGGGCGGTGCGCCCGCCACCCGCGAGATGGAGGTGCTCGACCCGCTCCGCACGGTGGCCCGCCTCGACGGGCTGGTGCTCACGGGCGGTTCGGCGTTCGGCCTGGCCTCGGCCGACGGCGTGATGCGGTTCTGCGAGGAGCGGGGCATGGGCTTCGCCACCCCGGCAGGGCCGGTGCCGATCGTCGTCGCGCTCGGCCTGTTCGACCTGATGGTGGGCGACCCGAGCGTGCGTCCGGGGCCCGAGCAGGGCTATGCGGCCTGCGTCGCCGCCACCGACGGCCCGGTGCCGTCAGGGCTCGTCGGGGCGGGTACGGGTGCGACGGTCGCCGCCAGCGGGGCCGGCGCGGACGAGGACGTCCCCGTTCCCCGTCGGCCGGGCGGCCTGGTGACGGGGAGCGTCCGGGTGGGCGACCTGGTGGTGGGCGTGCTGGTGGCGGTGAACGCCGCCGGGGTCCCCGGGGCCGACGACGCTCTGGCCGTCGACATCGCCGCGCTCGCGCCGAGCGCCACCGACCGCTCGGATGCGGGCGACGCGTCCGAGCAGGCGGGACCGAGCGGCGCCGGCGGGACCCCGGAGGTGCCCGGAGGCGGGCCGGCCGGAGGTGAGGGCATGGTCGGGTTGGGCAACACCACGGTCGGCCTCGTGGCCACGAACGCGGATCTCGACAAGGTCGGCTGCAACCTCGTCGCCCAGGGCGCACACGACGGGCTGGCGCGCGCGGTGTTCCCCGCTCATACACGTGCGGACGGCGACGCGTTCGTCGCCGCCGCGGTCGGCGGGGTGCAGGCCGACGTCGACGTGGTCCGCGGCCTGGCCGTGCACGCCGTCACGCAGGCGATCGTCGCCCTGGCGCCTCGGTAGTCTCGGGGCGTGTTCGCGACGATCCCACCGGGGCCATGACCGCCCGGGCTGTCACCCTCGTGGCCCGCACCGCCGCGGTCGGCGAGACCCAGGCCCTCGCGGCGGAGCTCGCGTCGCTCGCCGAGCCGGGCGACCTCATCGTGCTCGCGGGCGACCTCGGGGCGGGCAAGACGGCGTTCGTGCAGGGCTTCGGCCGCGGTCTCGGCGTGACCGAGCCGATCACCAGTCCCACCTTCACCCTCGCGCAGCAGTACGAGGGCCGCCTGCTCGTCCACCACCTGGACGTCTATCGCCTCGACCAACTCGGCGAGGTGGCCGAGCTCGGGCTGGGCGAGCTGCTCGACGACGGCGGTGTGGTGCTCATCGAGTGGGGAGACGCGATCCTGCCCGTGCTCCCCAACGACTACCTCGAGGTGCGGTTGCTGTATCCCCCGGTCGCCGCAGCGGACGCAGGCCCCGACAGCGGCGGCGGGGGCGATGCGGCCGGGGCGAGCGGCGTCCCCGGCGACGACGAACGTCGCATCGTGCTGCGGGCCACCGGGTCCGCCTGGGGTCGGCGCCAGGTGTCGCTGCTCCACGCCATCGCCCCGTGGGCCGAGGCGCCCAACGGCACGCCCGCCCGCCAACTGCCCGACCGTCCCACCGAGGGAGGTGGCGCGCCATGCTGATCCTCGGCATCACCACGTCGACGATGCAGGTCGGGTGCGCCATCGGCGGGCACGAGGGCGTGCTGGGGTCGATCCACTCGAGCCGCGGCAAGCGCCACGCCGAGACGCTGACCCCGTCCATCGACTTCCTGCGCCGTCAGGCGCGCATCGACCTCGACGAGATCGGCTGCGTGGCGGTCGACGTGGGGCCGGGCCTGTTCACCGGGCTGCGCGTCGGCATCGCCGCGGCCAAGGCCATGGCCCACGCGCTGCGGGTGCCGATGGTGGGGGTGAGCAGCCTCGACCTGGTGGCGTTCCCGGTGCGCTGGACCCCCCGCCTCGTCGTGGCCGCCATCGACGCACGGCGGGGCGAGCTGTTCACCGCCGCCTATCGGCAGGTGCCGGGCGGCATCCAGCGCCTGTCCGACCGTCGCGTCTCGACACCGGAGGATCTGGCGGTCGACCTCGAGGCCACCGGCGAGGACGTGCTGCTCGTCGGTGACGGTGCGCTGCGCTACGCCGACGCGTTCGCCGACCTCGGTCAGGTCGAGCTGGGCGACCAGGGGCTCGCACACCCCTCGGCCGCGTCGCTCGTGCAGCTGGCACACGCCCGGGCCGTGCGCGAGGACTTCGTGCAGCCGTGGGATCTGGAACCCGTGTACATGCGCCGGCCCGACGCGGAGATCAACTGGATCACCCGCGACGGGCGGGTGCACGAGGGCACCGTCGCCGAGGGCGGTGCGGTGGGCGACGCGCCGGGGGCGGGACCAGGCCCGGGGGAGGCCGCCGGGTGAGCGGCCGCCGCTGATGGCCCGCCCGCTGCCCACGCCGGCCGACGACCCCGGCCGTCTGGAGGTGCGCCTCACCCCCATGCGCCGGCGGCACCTCCGCGGGGTCATCCGCATCGAGCAGCAGGTCTATCCCCGCCCGTGGACGTTCGGGCTGTTCCTGTCCGAGATCGGCCAACGGGCGACCCGGCTCTACGTCGTGGCGCGGGTCGGTCCGGAGGTCGTCGGCTACGCCGGGCTGTTCCGGGCGGTCGACGACGGACACATCACGACGGTGGCGGTCGATCCCGCCTGGCACCGACACGGCATCGCCACCCGCATGCTGCTGGCGCTGGCCCGGGGGGCGATCGAGCGGGGCTGCACGAACCTCACGCTCGAGGTGCGCATGAGCAACTCGGGCGCCCAGGCCTTGTACCAGAGGTTCGGGTTCGTGCCCGCCGGGGTGCGCAAGGGCTACTACCCCGAGACTCGCGAGGACGCCCTCGTGATGTGGGCCCACGACGTCGACACGCCCGACTACGCCGCCCGGCTCGCCGACATCGAGCAGGGCGTCCCCGGCCACACGATCGTCGACGGCGACTGGCTCTGAGGTCGGCCACGACGTGTCTGCGTCGTCGTCCACCGGTCCCGGGGTCGGGCGGGCGGACCGGGCCGGTCCGCCGGCGAACGGCGACGATGTCCGGGGCGGCTGGTGCGGGACGGTCGGTTCGCGGGAGGCTTGTGACCGATGGCTGATCGCATCCTGGGCATCGAGACCTCGTGTGACGAGACCGCCGCCGCGGTGGTCGAGAGCGCCTCGCGGGTGCGCTCCTCCGTCGTGGCCAGCCAGATCGACCAGCACGCCCGCTACGGCGGCGTCGTGCCGGAGATCGCCAGCCGGGCGCACGTCGAGATGATCACCCCGGTGGTCGCCCAGGCGCTGGTCGAGGCCGGGGTGGCCGACGACGAGATCGACGCCGTCGCCGCCACCACCGGGCCAGGGCTCGTCGGCTCGCTGCTGGTGGGCGTCAGCGCGGCCAAGGCCCTGGCGCTCGTGTGGGGGGTGCCCTTCGTGGCGGTCAACCACCTGGAGGGGCACCTGTACGCGTCGTTCCTCGAGGATCCCGACCTCGAGATGCCCCTGGTCGTGCTGTTGGTGTCGGGCGGCCACACGCTGCTCGTCCACATGGTCGACCACGGTCGCTACCACCTGCTGGGCTCGACGATCGACGATGCGGCGGGCGAGGCGTTCGACAAGGTGGCCCGGTTCCTCGGGCTCGGCTACCCGGGCGGCCCGGTGATCGACCAGCTGGCGGCGACCGGCGACCCCTCCGCCATCCGGTTCCCCCGCGGCATGCTCGACCGCACGGGCGACGACCGCCACTCGTTCAGCTTCAGCGGGTTGAAGACCGCGGTCGTGAACCACGTCCGCCGCCACCCGGACGTGTCCACCGCGGACGTCGCGGCCAGCTTCCAGGACGCCGTGGTCGACGTGCTGGTGACCAAGGCCCGTCGCGCCGCCCGCGAGGTGGGGGCGAAGGGCCTGTGCCTCGGCGGCGGCGTGGCGGCCAACAGCGCGCTCCGGGTCCGGTTCGCGGCGGCGTGCGAGGAGGACGGCATCCGGGCGTTCGTGCCCAGCCGGGCGATGTGCACCGACAACGCGGCGATGATCGCTGCCGCCGGCTGGTGGCGCCTGCAGGCGGACGGCCCGTCCCCGCTCGACACCGGCGCCACCCCGAACCTCCGCCTCCCCCTTGCCGGATAGCCGGCCGGGAGCGGCCGGCAGGGACACTAGGGTCGGACCGGTCGGGGCGGTGACGGACGAGCGGGGAGGCTGACCGGGTTGCCCATGAGCGAACCGATCGGCCCGCAGCGTCCCGTGATCGCCCGGCGCACCTTCCTCGCCGGGGTGGTGGCCACGGCGCTGGCCGCCGGGTGCAGCCGCGGCGGCGACGACCAAGACGACCCCGTCGCCTCGGGCAGCGACCCGTTGCCCGAGACGGTGGTGGACCTGCCTCCCCTGCCGCCGAGCCTGCCTCTCGGGCTTTTCGCGCTCGGCGTCGCGTCGGGCGACCCGTTGCCGGATTCGGTCATCCTGTGGACCCGCCTGGTCAACGACCCGCTCGCGGACGGCGGCGGCCTGCCCGATCAGCCGTTGCCGGTGCGGTGGGAACTCGCGGCCGACGAGCGCTTCGACGACATCGTCGCCTCGGGCGATGCGGTGGCCGAGCCTGCGCTCGCCCATTCGGTGCACGTCGACGCGGCGGGCCTGCAGCCCGATTCGTGGTACTGGTACCGCTTCTCGGTCGGCGAGGCGACCAGCCCGGTCGGCCGCACCCGCACCGCACCCGAGCCCGGCGACGAGGTCGACCGCCTGCGGTTCGCGTTCGCCTCGTGCCAGGAGTACCAGTCGGGGTACTGGCCGGCGCACGAGCACATCGCCGCCGAGGACATCGACCTCGTCGTGTTCCTCGGCGACTACATCTACGAGGGCCCTCCGTCCGACGGCGGGGTCCGCTCGCTGCAGGGGGCGGCACCCGTTGACCTGAACGGCTATCGGCGGCGCTACGGCGAGTACAAGGCCGACGCGGCCCTCCAGGCGTCGCACGCACACGTGCCCTGGGTGACGACGTGGGACGACCACGAGGTCGAGAACAACTACGCCGGCTCGGTCCCCCAGGACGAGTCGAGCCCGTCGGCTGCCTTCGACGAGCGGCGGGCCGCGGCCTACCAGGCTTACTACGAGCACATGCCGGTGCGCATCGAGCAGCCCGACGGCGCGCAGGTGACCCTGTACCGGTCGGTGCAGTGGGGGGACCTCCTGCGCTTCTACGTGCTCGACGGTCGCCAGTACCGCAGCGACCAGGCGTGTGCCGTGCCGAACGACGTGGGCGTGGCGTGCGCGGAGGTGCGCGACGACGAGCGCACCATGCTCGGCGAGGATCAGGAGGCCTGGCTGGGCGAGGAGCTCGCGGACAGCGAGACCACGTGGAACGTCCTGGCCCAGCAGACGATCATGACGAAGATCGCGGTGCCTCTCGGCGCGGCCGAGGGGGTGAACCTCGACCAGTGGGACGGCTACCCTGCGGCCCGGCGCCGCCTCGTCGACCAGTTGCGCGAGGTCGACAACCCGGTCGTGATCACGGGCGACATCCACGCCAGCGGCGTCGGGGTGGTGACCGACGACCCCGACGACCCCTCGTCGCCCGCCCTGGTGCCGGAGCTCGTGGGCACCTCGATCTCGTCGATCTTCCCATCGGGCTTCATGGGTCTCATCGAGGCGGCTGCGAGCCTGTCGCAGACGATCAGCTACGTCGAGCCCCGGCGGCGCGGCTACGTGCTGTGCGAGGTCACGCCGGAGGCTCTGGAGGCGTCGTTCCGCTACGTCGCCACGACGGCGACGCCGCAGGCGGCGGTGGAGACCGGTGCCAGGTGGGTCATCACGGCGGGCGACCCGCGCCCACGCGCCGTCTGAGGCCGTCGGCCCACCCCGCCCGCACCCGTTGGGGCGCCCGACCTGTCAGGGCGTCAGCTGGCCAGCTCGTGGAGGTCGGACAGGGCGTGCATCGTCGCGGTGACGTGCGACTCGGGGGCGCGCGCCCCGGCCATCTCGAACCGCTCGCCGGTCCAGGTGTCCTCGAGGGTGAGCGTGCGTCCGTCGAGACGGGTGTGGATCGTCGCGGCCAGGCGCCGCCGGTCGAAGGTGTGTGCCAGCGCCAGCGCGTCGGACGGCTGACCGTCGTGGTCGCGTCGGCGGAGCAGGTACACGCGCGTGGGGCTCACGGCGACCACGAGGCGGTGTCCAACGGAGGCGCCGAGGGGGTGGCGGGGGGTGAACAGACCGGCGATGAGGATCTCGTCGCCGGTCGCCCGGTGCGCGTCCTCCGCCATCTGGCGAGCTGATGCCATGGAGCTAACTCTCCCTGGATTGTGACTGTTTGTGGTGTATTGACCGCCTCGTGTGAGTTGTCTGTGAGCCTCCCATGCCGAGGCCGCCGAAACAACGGCTGAACAGGGAATTTGTTCGCACGGCATCCCCAGCGTGCCCGACGCCGCGCGCTAGGTGCTGCCGAGGTAGCTCGCGGCGATCAGGGCAGGGTCCGCGCGGAGCGTGGCCGAATCGCCCGTCAGCGCCACGCGACCGGCCCGCAGCACGTAGCCGCGATCGGCCACAGCGAGCGCCGCGGGCACGTGCTGTTCGACCAGCAGCACGCCGGTTCCGTGCTCGGTCGCTGCCGCGCGCACGACCGGCAGGATGGCGTCGACCACGAGCGGGGCGAGGCCGAGGCTCATCTCGTCGATCATCAGCACTCGCGGGCGGCGGACGAGAGCGCGGGCCAACGCCAGCATCTGCTGCTCCCCGCCCGACAGGAGCTGGGCTTGGCGATCGAGGACCCGCGCCAGCGGTGGGAACCAGCCCACGGCTTCGTCGACCGCCTCGGCGGCACGACCCCGCCGGGCGGCGACGCGCAGGGTCTGGCGGGCGGTGAGCGTCGGGAAGAGCGAGCGGTCCTCGGGTACGAGGGCGAGGCCCGACCGGGCGAGCCGGCGGGTCCGCCGAGCGGAGGTGGTGCCCCGGCCCGACGACCGCGCGACCGACGTGCCGACCACCTCGATCTCGCCGGCCTGGAGGTCGACCAGACCGGCCACCGCCAGCAGCGTCGTCGACTTCCCGGCGCCGTTCGCGCCGAGCAGCGCCACCACCTCGCCGGCGTGCACGGTCAGGTCGATGCCGTGCACGGCGGGCACGCCGTCGTACCCGGCCACCAGCCCGCGCACGGAGATGGCGACGTCGCCCCGGGCCACGGTCGGGGCTGCATCCTCGGCCACCCCCGTCATCCGTGCGCCGCCGGATCGCCGAGGTAGGCGCGCACGACCGCGGGATCGGCCTGGATCTCGGCCGGGGGCCCCGAGGCGATGACCCGTCCCAGGTCGAGCACGAGCACCCGGCTGCACGATCCCATCACCAACCCCATGTCGTGATCGACCAGGAGCGCGGCGACGCCGAGCTCGGGCAACCGGCGGATCTGCGCGCCGAGGGCAGCGGTCTCGTCGGTGTCGAGGCCCGCCGCGGGCTCGTCCAACAGCACGACCCGGGGATCGGTGGCGAGGGCCCGGGCCAGGTCGATCACCCGCTGGTGTCCGTGCGGCAGGTGACGGGGCAGCGCATCGGCGACGTCGCCGAGCTCGAACAGGTCGAGCAGCTCCGCAGCGCGGCTCGCGGCCGGCGAGCGGCGCGGGGCCACGGCGTCGAGCAGCATCGCCCAACGGGACGGCCGGTGAGCGGCCACGGCGAGGTTGTCGCGCACCGACAGGTCGGGGAACAGCTCGCAGGACTGGAAGGTGCGGGCGAGACCGGCCGCCACGCGTTCGTGAGGTGGCAGGCCGCTGATCGTCCGCCCGTCCAGAACCACCTGGCCGCGCCGGGGCCGGACGAAGCCGCAGACGGCGTCGATGCACGATGTCTTGCCCGCGCCGTTCGGTCCGATCAGCCCGACGACCTCGCCGGCGCCGACCGTGAGGTCGACCCCGTCCACGGCGGCCACGCCCCCGTAGGTGACGGTCAGGTCCCGCACGTCGAGGAGCGGCGTCGCGTCGGTCATGCCCCGGGTCCCCCTGTCGCGGTCGAGCTCGGCGGAGAGGGGACGGCCTGCGGCCCGGCCGTGGCGCCTGCGGTCGCGGCCGCCGGGGCCTCGTCGGTCGCGGCCGGCCGCCTCGCCGGGCGGGCGCCGTCGCTCCCTCCGACCGGGCCGCCCCCTCGGGCGCCACCCCCCGGGTCCGCGGGTCGTCGCCCGAGGCGCAGCCGCCGCGCGGCCGCCGAGGCGACCCCTCGGGCGCCGTCGGGAGCCACGACGGTGGCGGCCATGAGCGCCAGCCCGGTCAGCGCGAACTGCACCTGTGACGCATCGGCGCTCCCGCCGGCCACCGTGACGACACCGCCGGTGGTGAGGGCACCCGCCACCAGCGCGCCGGTCAGGCTGGCGATGCCGCCGAGGTAGGTGAGCGCCAGCAGCGACAGCGACAGCAGCACCAGGTACGACTCGGCGGAGAGCTGAGCGCGCTGCAGGGCGAGCAGCGTGCCACCGAGGCCCGCCAGCGCGGACGACAAGGCGAAGGCGCTCAGCTTGGTGCGCGCCACGTCGATGCCGACCGCCGCCGCCGCCCGTTCGTTGGCGCGCACGGCCAGCCAGCGCAGGCCCGTCGGGCTGCGGCGCAGGTTGGCGACCACGAGCGCGGCGAGGGCGAGCACCACGAGCACGGCGACGGCGAACGCCACCCGCGGGAAGGCGTCGCCGCGGGCGGCGACGTCGAGGTCGAGCGGCCCGATGCGCAGCGGCGGGACGCGGGCCGCGCCGGAGGAGCCGGTGAGAGCCGAACTGCGCAGCACCAGCTCCTCGATGGCGACGGCCGCGGCCAACGTGGCGATCGCGAGGGTCATGCCGCGCACCCGCACCGCCGGAAGACCGGTGACGATGCCGACCGCCAGGCTGGCGACGACACCGGCGACGAGGGCCAGGGCCGGTGGCCACCCGCCCGAGGACAGGCGCGCCATCACGAACCCGGCCACGCCCGCGAAGGCCAGCGGAGCGAGGGAGATCTGGCCCACGTACCCGGTGAGCACGACCACCGACAGGGCCAGCAGGGCTCCCGTCATGCTGACGATGATCCCGAGGCGCCACTCGCTGCTCGCGCTCAGCAGGGCGGCGAGGGTGAGACCACCGAGAACCAGCGTCCACACGACCGGCCGGCGGGGGACGGGCGAGGGCGGCAGGCCTCGCTCGACGCGGTCGCCGCGGGTGGGCAGCCGGTGCCCCGCCCAGCTCACCGAGACGAGGATGACCAGGAACGGCAGGGCCTGCTGCAGGCCGCCGTCGGGGACCCAGTCCGGGATCCAGTCCTGCGTGCCCGTGACGTGCAGCGTCGCCGACTGCACCATCCCGATCCCGAGCCCGGCCGCGACCGTCACCGCGAAGGAGTCGAGACGACCCAGCAGCGCGGCGGCCAGTGCCGGCACGATGAGCAGCGCGGCCGTCGTCGGGGCGAGCCCGGTGATCGGCGCGATGAGGATGGTGGCCCCGGTGGCGAGCATCGAGGCGATGGCCCAGTTGGCGGCGCTCAGGCGGTCGGGCGACAGCCCGGTGAGCAGGGCACCCTTCTCGCTCTCCGCGGCGGCCTGGGTGGCGAGGCCGAAGCGGGTGAACCGGTAGGTCGCGGCCAACGCTCCCGCGGCCGCGACGGCCAGCGCGGCGAGCAGGAGGCGGTCGCGCGGGATGGCCACCCCCAGCACGTCGACCGGGGCGGTGGGCAGCACGCCGTCGATCGAGAGCAGCGCCGCACCCTGCTGGAAGCGCTGGCCCGCCATCGCCAGCAGGAACAGCATCAGGCCGAGGGAGGCGACGACCCGGGCGAGGGCGTGCGCCCGTCGAAGGCGCGCGAACACCGCCACGTCGAGCAGCGCCCCGACGAGGGCGGACAGCGCGAGCGTGACGACCAGAGCGGTGAGGAACGTCGGTCGCATGCCCGCGGGGGACAGCCGGATGTGGTCGGGCAGGCCGGGGAACGGCAGGATCAGCTCACCGGTCTCCCGCAGGTGGAAGAACGTCGCTGCCCCGAACATGCCCATCGCCGCGTGCCCGAGGTTGACCACCCCCGACGCCCGCTGGGTGAGCACCAGCCCGAGGCCGAGGGCGGCGATGACACCGCCGCTGCCGAGGCCGAGGAGCAGGAACCGCAGGTAATCGTCCAACGGGGGCGCCGTCGCTCAGTCCATGCCCGCGACGAGGGCGGGAACGTCGATCCAGGTCTCGCTCGCCTGTGTGAACGCCTCGCCGTCGTAGTGGGCGATGATCTGCTGCGGCGCGCACAGCGACGGCAGCTCGGGGATCGGCGTGCCGTCGCACGTGTAAGGGTGCCCGGCGAAGCTCGGGTGCTCGTCGGTGGCGCGCAGCGCCGCGATGAGCGTCGCCGGCGACACCTGGTCGGCGCCGATCTCCCGCATGAGCACGGTGATGTTCATGATGTCGCGGAAGGAGATCGTGCCGGCGCCGGCGGGATCGAGCCCGTCGCTGTGACGGGCGAGCGCCTCGGCGTAGAGCCGGTTGTCGTTGAGCAGCCGCTGCTCGGTGACGCCCCGGGCCTCGCGGGTGACGGGACCCTCGACGTTGAACCACCGGTCGGCCGCACCCTCGCCGACCGCGTCGAGGATCTGCGGCGCGGCGCACGCGCCCACCAGGAACATGTCGGCCTCGATGTCGAGGCTGTCGGCGGCACTCATCAGGGGCACGCAGGCGGCGTCGGCGGCGCCGGCGATGATGGCGTCGGGCTCCCCGGCGGCGGCCGCGGTGAGGTGGGGCACCAGGTCGTCCTCGGTCACCGGGAACGGCACGAGCGTGATGTCCTCCGGCGCCAGCCCGAGGCTCTCCGCCACCCCCGCGGCGTAGTGCTCGGCCGCCAGCTTTATCGACCCGAAGTCCCCGTACATGATGGCGAGGGAGTCGGCGCCCAGATCGTCGATCGCGAAGCTGGCGAAGGCGGCGAACGCACCGGGCACACCACCGCTGAACAGGAACGATATGGGGCTGCTCATCTCGGGGTCGCTCACCGGGATGCCGCCGATGTAGGGCACGTCGTTGCTCTCCAGCACGCTGATCGACGTGCCCCAGACGTCGATGCCGCCGGTCACCGCGACGACGCCCTCGCTCACCAGGCGTTGGGCGCACGACGTCGAACCCTCGGGCGAGAAGCCGGTGTCGCAGGTGATGAGCTCCAGCGGCCGCCCTTCGATGCCGCCGAGTTCGGCGTTGACGAACGCCACGGCGGCCTCGGCGGCCTCGGTCAGTTCGGGGAAGGCGCCGACGGCCCCGGTGTCCTGGTTGATCATGCCGATCCTGATCGGGTCGCCGGTGGCCTCGACCGGGCTCTCGGGCAGCTCGCCGAGGGTGGTGTCCTCGCCGGCCATCGCCTCGACCGCGCTGGGGGCGTCGCTGATCTCGAACGGGTTCCCCGACGCGGTCGACTCGCTGCCGCCGGTGGCGTCCGCGTCCTCGATCGGCTCGGAGCAGGCGAGCCCCGCGGCGAGCGCGCCGAGGGTCACCAGCACGACGAGCGGGCGCGCCCCGCGCACTCGTCGTCGTGCGCTCGCCCTGCGTGTCTGGTCGTGGGCCACAACATCCCCCCGGGTCGTGGTCAGGACGCGTCGTCCAGCTCGGCGTCCAGGTCGTCGGCGACGGACCGCACCGTGGCGGCCAGGTCGTCCGGCAGCGCGGTGAGGCGGGCCGGGTCGAGATCGTCGGCGAAGCGCAGGCGCTCGCCAACGGGCGCCGGGGTCGCGCCCGGCGCCCAGGCAGAGTGGATGAGGAAGGGCACCGTCGCACCGCCCGGTGCGGCGAGCACGGCAAGCGGCCCGGCGCCGATGCCCCCGGCGTCGAACACCTCGACCCGGAAGCCGTCGTCGGACAGGACGGGGACCACCACCCACCCGTCGTGGCCGCCCGCGGTCCCGCCCGGCCGGGGCGCGAAGGCGGGCGAGGTCGGGTAGTCGTCCGGTGCGTAGCCCCACTCGGCGAGGGCGGCCAGCCCGGGTCGCTCGAGGGTGACGAGCCGGGCCGGGACCTCGGCGGCAGGCAGGGTGGTGGGGTCGACGCGCCCAGCGTAGAGGGAGAGCGCGCGCTGGGTGACCGCATCGGGCCGGAAGCCGGTGTGGAGCATGTGGTGGACGGTCGGCTTGGTCAGCCCGTCGAGGCTCCAGTCCATGGCGGAGAGCTGGGTGGCCCAGAACGCCTCGCCCCCGCCGAAGCGGGCCCGTTCGCCGATCCTGCCGGTCGCCGGATCGATCACGAGCTCGTCCACGTGGCCCGCGGCCATGGCGTGGGTGTACAGGCCGCGCAGCCGGGGGTCCACCGGTCGGCCGAGCGCGTCGGTGTCATCCGCGCGCAGCGCCATCGCGAGGTCGGTGTCGACGGTGTGCTCGATCAGCAGGCGAATGCCGTCGGCGTCGTCCCAGGTGGCGTAGTAGTGGTTCAGCTCGGGCGCGAGGCGCAGCGTCGCGCGCGGCGTCACGGGCCGCCCGTCGGGAGTCGCCTCGAGGTCGTCCTTGCGCACGAGCCAGACCGGTTCGTCGGGGAACGTGGTGACCGACCGCTCCGCTCCGCCCAATGCCTCGTCCAGGTCGACCCGGAACGCCGTGTCGATGAGCACCAGCCAGTCGCGGGTCTGGGCGACCGTGTGCATCGACTGCGGCAGGACCACGTCGTCGAGCGGCCAGCGCCGGACGGTCGTGGCCTCGCCATCCCAGCGGATGGCGTGGACGCCGCCGGTGGCGGGATCGGCGCGCACGCTCCACAGGCAGTTGCGCTCGGGATCGACGACGGGATGGGCGGTCGAGTTGACCATCGGCAGCACGGGATGGCCGAACAGGTCGTCGCCCCACGAGTCGCGCTGGCCGACCTCGCCGAGGAACCGCAGCGAGACGGGGTCGACCTCGACCGGGCGGCCGGCGTCCCAGGTGGCGAACAGGCGGCCGTCCCAGGGCACGGGTGCGGTGTTGGCGCTGTTGGCGTAGCCGAAGGGGGACGACCAGCCGAGTCCGTTCGCCTGCCACACGTCGGGGCGGGCCTCCCGCAGCCGGCGGGTGGGCGTGTCGAGCACGCGGTACCGCCAGGCGAACCGCCCGGGGGCGGCGTCGTGGGTGCCGGGGGCGAGCGACAGGCGGATCATCACGCCGTCGCCGAAGAAGCCGTGCACCGGGGCCGTGGCGCGCTCGGAGGTCGAGATGAACACCTCGCCGCCGAGCCCCTGCGGCCACGTGCCGGAGCGCAGCTCGAGGTCCAGGTCGGTGAGCGGCGAGTCGAGAAGCGTGCGGGGGATCGGCATGTGGTGCGACCTCCCGGCCACAGACGACCGACGGCGCCTGCGGGCGGCGGCTGTCGGTGAACGGTGTTTAGCGGAGTCTGGGTGGAGGGGTGTGACCTGTCAAGCGCCTTCACGCGAGGTGATCACGACCGCCTCCGGCAGCGAGAGCGACGCAGTGGGCCCCGGGTCGGCCGGACACGCATCCGACCTGGATGGTCAGGGCATCCCTCGCGAGGTGGCATCCTTCCCGGGTGGCCCGCCCCGGTCTGACACGCGACGTCGTGGTCGCTCGCGCCCGCGCCCTCGTGCGGGCCGAGGGCGCCGCTCAGGTGAGCCTGCGCAGCGTCGCGCGGGCGCTTGGCGTGACGGCCCCGGCGCTCTACGCCTACATCACCGACTACGACGACCTGCTCGCCGCGGTGGCCGAGGACGAGTTCCACCGGCTGCACGAGCGGTTCGACGCGATCGACGAGGTCGACCCGGTCGAGCGCATCCGGAGCCTCGGGCGAGCCTACGTCGGCCACGCCCGCGACGAGCCCCAGCTGCACCGGCTGATGTTCCGCTACCCGCCCCGGCTGCCCGCCGCCGGCCTCCCGCTCAGCTTCGGCCCGGCCACCGACGTGTTCGCGGCTGCGCTGGCGCCGGTCGAGCAGGCGATCGCCGCCGACCTGCTCGCGGTCGACGACCCGTTCGTCGCCGCGCTGGCGCTGTGGTCGGCGGCTCACGGGGTGGCGGAGGTGCTGCTGATGGGGTTCGACTTCCCCGACGAGATGGCCGACGCGCTCGTGGACGCCGCCATCGACTCGTCGGTCACGGGCATGCTCCGCCGCTGACGGGCGTGCGCCGGCTGGGCCGGCGCTCAGCCGGTCGGCGTCGGCAGCCAGGAGCCGTGGAAGCCGAACGGCACCCGGCGCGGCATGTGCACCCGGGCCACCTCGGTCATCGACGGGGCGTCGACCACGACCAGGTCGGTCGCGCGGGTGGCCCTGTCGTTGACGAAGCACAGCAGCCACCCGGCGTCCTCGCCGTGGGTGGCCGCCGGTCGGTCGGGGTCGGCGGCGAACACCGGCTCGCCGCCGGCCTCGCCGGGCCGCCACGACACGGTCGTCTTCGTGCCGGCGTGCAGGTCGTGCTTGGCCACGCCGCCGAAAGTCACCTCGTCGCCCTCCCACGCCCGGGCTTCGGCCAGGTAGCCGTAGCGGGCGTGCAGCCCGGCGGCACCGTCGGCCACGCGGGGGAAGTCGGCGGGCCGGTCGTCGATCTGTTCGACCGCCACGGTGCCGGCTCCTGCGTCGATGCGCCAGCGGTGCAGGGCGGTACCGGCCCCTTCGGGCTCGCTGTCCCCGAACGACACGTTGAGCGCGTCGGCGCGGCAGCCCTCGACCACGACCGCGTCCCCCTCGTCGTAGCCGTTGAGGAAGTGGAAGACCCAGAACGGGTCGACATCGACCCACCGGGTGGACGTGCCCGACGCCCCGCGGTCGAGCACGCCGATGCGGGCGCCGTGGTCGGGTGCCCAGCGAATGAAGCCACCACCCCCCGGGCCGTCCGCGCCGGCGAGCATCGACTGGATGTCGAACACGGCCGGCAGGTCGAAGATCACGACCTTGGTGGCGGTGACGACGAAGTCGTGCATCATCACCGGCCCCGGCAGGTCGACCGGCGTGGACCACGTGATCGTGCCGTCCGGGGCCGCCGAGTAGACGTGGAGGTGGGGTGGGAAGGGGCTGTAGCCGAAGAACACCATCTCGCCCGTGACCGGGTCGAGCTTGGGGTGGGCGGTCATGGCGCCGGCGAGCGCGCCGCCGAAGTCGTACTCGCCGACCGTGTCGAGGTCCGGGGTGATCTCCGTCGGCGGCACGCCCTCCATCAGGGCGAGGATGCGGCCGGCGTGGCGGACCACGTGGGTGTTGGCCGTGTTCTTCATGATGCCGGCCTCGGCCACGACCTCCGGCTCGGGGATGCGGTAGTCGGACAGTCCGGAGTACAGGGCCCGGCCGGCGCGGCGCTCGGCCGCGAGGCCCCGGGAGCGCACCCACCGGTTGCGGTAGCGGGCGCCGCTCTCGTCGAGCGTGACGCCGTGGAGCATGCCGTCGCCGTCGAAGATGTGGTAGCGCCCGAGCGGCGGGAACGCGGGGTTCGGCCCGTTGCGGAGGTAGGTGCCGTGCAGGGCGGCGGGCACCTCGCCGGTGACCTTCAGGTCGGCGCGGTCGAGCTCGTCGTCGACCGGCTCGTACAGCCCGGTCAACCAGGGCTGGAGGGCGGATCGCGCGGTCTCGGGATCGGTGCCGGTCGCCATGGTGCGACGCTAGCGCGTGGGTAAACGCTGTTCACTCGATCTCGGCCTCGCCCGCGTGACGCCACCCGGGCGATTCCTTGGCACTCGGGGGTTGCGACTGCCAAACGTGGGTGCGTAGGGTTAGCACTCGTATCGGGAGACTGCTAACCCACCCGGGGTTACGCAACAGCGCCAACGGAGGCGACACACATGGCTTTGCAGCCCCTCGACGATCGCATCGTCGTGAAGCCCGGCGAGAGCGAGGAGACCACGGCAAGCGGCCTGGTCATCCCCGACACCGCCAAGGAGAAGCCGCAGCAGGGCGAGGTCATCGCCGTCGGCCCGGGCAAGCGCTCCGAGCAGAGCGGCGAGATCATCCCCGTCGGCGTCAGCGTCGGCGACACCGTCCTGTACAGCAAGTACGGCGGCACCGAGGTGACCGTGGACGGCGACGACGTCCTCGTCCTGTCGGCCCGCGACGTGCTCGCGATCGTGAAGTGAGGCGCTGATGCCCAAGATCCTCAAGTTCGACGACGAAGCCCGCCGCGCCCTCGAGGCCGGCGTCAACAAGCTCGCCGATGCGGTGAAGGTCACGATCGGCCCCAAGGGCCGCAACGTGGTGCTCGACAAGAAGTGGGGCGCCCCGACCAT
>CAYUXB010000035.1:18627-20764 GCA_964448525.1 uncultured Acidimicrobiaceae bacterium | reverse complement strand
GAGGACGAGGGCGTCCTCGGGAAGCCCGGCCTTGGCCAGCCCCTCGCGCAGCACGCCGGCGATGGCGAGGTTCGAGCGGATCGCGCCCGACGACCCCCGCAGGAAGGCGGCGTTGCCCGCCTTGAGGCAGAGCCCGAAGGCGTCGCTCGTCACGTTGGGCCGGTTCTCGTAGATGATGGCGACGACCCCGAGCGGCACCCGCACCTTGGAGATGCGCAGGCCGTTGGGCCGCACCCAGCCCTCGGAGACCTCGCCGACCGGGTCGGCCAGCGCCGCGACCTGGTGAAGTCCGCCCGCCATGGCCTCGACCCGGGCGGCCGACAGGCGCAGCCGGTCGACGACGGTGGGCGAGGCGCCGGCGGCGAGCTCGCGTTCGACATCCGCGGCGTTGGCGGCCAGCAGGTCGTCGGTGCGCTCGACCAGCAGGTCGGCGCCGGCGGCGAGCGCGGCGTCCTTGGCCTCGGTCGACGCGGTGGCGACGGCGCGGCTGGCGGCCTTGGCCCGGGCACCCAGGTCGGCGACGGTGGAGGCGAGGGCAGACATGTGGCCATGCTAGGGCCCGTCGCAGGCCCTCCCCCACCCCGTTCCCCGTGGTCAGCCGGGGGCCCGGCGTCAGCGGCGGAGGCCGGTGACGGCGAAGACCTCGACGTCCTGGACGTGCCCGCCCGACCAGGCCACCACGGTGACGGCCGGATCCGTCGCCCCGGTGACCGGCACCGGGGGCGTCTCCCACCACGCACGTTCACCGCCGCTCGGCACGCAGCAGTAGGTGCCGAGCGGCTCGGGCGACGAGATCTGCCGGACCGCCACCTCGATGCTCTCGTCGACGCCGGTCATCGTCCCGCCGACCACGAGGGACGAGGGCAGCTCGCTGCCGTACCGGGGGGTGTCGAGGGTGAGGGTGTCGTCGGTGGTGCCGATCACCTCCCACGGTGCGTCGGCGCTCGGCCCGAAGCGCACGAGGTGGACGACTGCGGCGGTCGACAGGCGACCGGGCTCGGCCTCGTAGCCCACGTGCACCCAGGCCTCCCGGTCGCGGACGTCGGCGTCGACGACGTGGTCGATCTCGGAGAAGCCCAGGTGGTTCATCGTGAAGAACTGGGCCGTCATCTCCGCGCTCGAGTGCCAGGGCGAGTGGCCCTCGTCCGCGGTGGCGAGCCAGGCGTCGGCCTCGGCCTGGGTGCGGAACGGCCACAACGGCTGGGATCTGAACTCGTAGGCGGGTGCGTCGACGACGGTCGTGTCCGGGGCGGGCGGGGTGTCCGTCTCGTCCGGCGAGCTCTCGACGCGCAGCCGGACGAGCTGGGCGGAGAAGCTCGGCACCCCCCGATCGATGCCAGGATCGTCGCGGACGACCAACACGGCGGGCGCACCCGCGGGGGTGGCTCCGACGCGGCCGGAGAACGGCAGGTCGACCGTGAAGGGCTCGAGCTCCTGGCCGGCGCCCGCGATGGTGAGCGTCTCCACCAGTACAGGCGCGTCGACCGAGCGGGACCGCAGTGCGGCCACGATCGTGCCCTCGAAGCCACGGCCCTGCCCGGAGACGGTCACCTGCGAGTCGGCCTCGGCCAGCGGCTCGGGCGAGTCGACCTGCACGTCGTCGGAACCGGCAGCGGTGACGAACCAGTGCTCGCCATCGAGCTGGCGCACGACGACGGTGCTGGCCGCGCGGTCGAGCGGGCGGCCGTCCACCCCTCGCCGGAAGACCTGGACCTCACCCGCGCCGGGCTCCCCCTCGAGGAAGGTCGACAGGGGCGGGTCGTCGACCCCGATCACGGTCTCGACGAAGGATCGGGCGGCGTCGACCGGGTCGGTGAACAGCTCGCCGGCAGGATCGGGCCACAACGCCTCGTCGGGCGCACCCGCGACGGCCGGCGACGGGACCGTCGGCCCGGGCGCCGCGGTCGTGGGCGTCGGGGCGGGGTGGGTGGCCACGTCGTCGCGGGAGCCGTCGCTCCCCGGTACGACCAGCGCGGCCACGACGACGGCGACCGCACCGACCCCGGCCAGCACCGCCGCGCGCCGTCGCCGCGCCGCGCGCCCGCGCCGGCGGATCACCTCGAGGCTGCCGCCATCGAGCCGCAGTCCGTCGACCTCGGCGTGCAGGGCGGACCGCAGGTGCCCCTCGAGCCCCGCA
>CAYUXB010000035.1:0-18527 GCA_964448525.1 uncultured Acidimicrobiaceae bacterium | reverse complement strand
TCCGGGGTGTCCGGGGTGTCCGTCATCGGTCCTCCTCGCCCAGGTGGCGGGCGAGCGAGGCCAGCCCCCGGTGCAGGTGCGACTTCACCGAACCGGCAGAGACACCCATGGTTGCGGCGATGTCGGCCTCGGACAGGTCGAGGTAGTAGCGGAGCGCCACCGCCTCCCGCTGGCGGGCGGGGAGGCGGCGCAGGGCGGCGACGAGGCGGTCGTGGTCGTCGCGCCCGAGAGCCGCGGCCTCGGGTGTGGCGACGGCGGGCGCGACGGTGCGGCGGGCGTCGTGGCGATCGCTCACCTTGCGGCGCCGGAGGTGCGACCGTGCGCCGTTGAGCACCGCGCTGCGCAGGTAGGCGGGCGCCGCCTCGAGCCGTCGGAGGCCGCCCCAGCGGAGGTGCAGCCTCACGAAGGCGTCCTGGGTGACCTGCTCGGCGACGCCCACGTCGTCCAGCACGAGGGTGGCCAGGCGCACGAGTGATGCGTAGTGCTCACGGTGCAGCATCGCGAGCGCGTCCGCCTCGGGGAGCGTCGCCGAGGCTCCACCGTCACGACTGCCGACCGCGTCCTCGACGAGTCCTCGAGCCGTGCGCTCTCCTCTCCCGCCCGGCGGGAAGCTCATCACCGTCATCATGACCTACCGACGCCCGCCTCCCCGGTGCGGTTGACACGACGTGCCCGTCGTTGCGCAGGTCGGTCGCTGTCCCGGTGTCCTCGGCCCGTCGCCCGCGTGGCAGGCTCGACGGCCATGACCGCCCCCGGGAACAGGCACCGCGACGGCTCCCCGGCCGCGGCGCTGCTGGAGGACGCCGTGCGGGCGTTCGTCGACGACCTCGCGCCCGACGTCGAGGCGCTGGGAGCGGCGGCCGGAACGGTCGACCCCGACCGCCTCCGGGCCGACGTGGAGGTCGAGGCCTACAACCTGACCTGCGCCTTCATCGACGCCGACGGACTCCACACCGACGAGGAGCTGTGGGCGCTGATCGCGGTGTTCGGCCACCGCCTGCCGTCCGACCTCGGCCGCGCCACACCGGTGCAGGTCCGCGAGGCCGGCCTCGCGGTGGGCCGACGGACGCAGCTCGACCGCCCCTCGGCCCTCACCGAGGTGCTCGCCGCGGCGGATGCCCGCGACGGTGGCGATCGCACCGAGCGCCTCGCCCGCGCCGGTGCCGAGATCGGCCACGCCGTCGCCGCCCTCGACCTGTTGCCGGCCCGCACCGAGCTCGCGGCCATCGAGGCGTTCCGCGGCGTCGTGCACCGTGCGGCCACCGAGGCGCGGGCCGCGGCCGGCTCGACGCCGACCCCCCGTCGACCCGCGAACGGGGACGGCGGCCCGCCGCCGACCCCGGCCACCGGCGCGGTGGGCGCCGAGGCCCCTGCGGAGCCGATCGAGGAGCTGGGGCCGCCCCGACCGCTCGACGAGCTCCTGGCCGAGCTCGACGCCCTCGTCGGCCTCGACGCGGTCAAGCGCGAGGTGCACCTGGTCAGCAACCTGCTGCGGGTGCAGCAGTTGCGCCACGACCGCGGCCTTCCGGTGCTCGACCAGAGCCGCCACCTGATCTTCACCGGCAATCCCGGCACGGGGAAGACGACGGTCGCCCGGCTGCTGGCCCAGATCTACCGCACCCTCGGCGTCGTCGAGCGGGGCCACCTGGTCGAGACCGACCGCGCCGGCCTGGTCGCCGGTTTCGTCGGTCAGACCGCCGGCCGGGTGGTCGCCGCCTTCGACCGCGCGGACGGCGGCGTGCTGCTCGTCGACGAGGCGTACAGCCTCGCTCGGGGCGGCGAGAACGACTTCGGGCGCGAGGCGATCGACGCCGTGGTCAAGCTGGTGGAGGACCGGCGCGACCGCCTGGTCGTCATCCTCGCCGGCTACCCCGACGAGATGGACGCGCTCGTCGCCGCCAATCCGGGGATGCGGTCCCGGTTCCCGAAGACGATCCACTTCCCCGACTACGGCGACGACGACCTGCTCGCCATCGTCGAGTCGCTGGGTGCCCGCTCCCACTACGTGCTCGACGACGAGGCGAGGGAGACGGTGCTCGTGTGGTTCGCCGCCCAGCCCCGAGGGCACGGGTTCGGCAACGGTCGCCTCGCCCGCAACCTGTTCGAGGCCGCGGTCGCCAACCAGGCGACGCGCCTCGTGGCGGTCGACGCGCCGACCGACGAGCAGCTCACCACGCTCGAGGCGTCCGACATCCCCCCGATCGTCGACGCGCCGGCGCAGGGCTGAGGTCCGCGGGGCGACGAGTGCCTCGCCGCCCCGACGCACCTCAGAGGTTGGCGTGCACGTGGTGCAGCGACAGCCCGAACATGATCTCGGAGACGCCGAACAGCAGCATCCGGATGCCGAGCAGCAGGGCGAGCACCAGGATCGTCGCCCCGGGCCACGCGAGCGCCAGGACCCCCACCGCCACGCTGAGCACGCCGCCGAACAGCAGCCAGCCCCAGCCCTCCACCCGCAGCGACAGGGCTCCGAGGATGCGGGCGACGCCGGAGACGAGGAAGTCGACGCCGACGATCACGGCGAGCACCCAGAGCGTGATGTCGGGCCACACGGCGGCGATGACCCCGCCCACGACGAGCACCCCGCCGGCGACGAGACCGAGGGTGCTGCGGTAGCGGCCGGCGGTGATCAGCTCGCCGACGCCGGTCACGACCAGGCCCAGGGCCACGAACAGCGCCAGCGTCGAGACGGCGGCGAACAGGTCGAACATCAAGACGACGCCCAGCACCGCCGACACCGCCCCGAGAGCGAGGAACACCCACCACTTGGCCGACTCCCGCTCGAGTCCGGTGCGTTCCTCCGGCCACTCGAACTCGCCGATCGCCTCAGTCATCGCCATTCCTCGGTGCTAGGGGGAGTTACCGGGATCGCGCGCTCAGGGTACGGCCTCAGACGCTGTGCGAGGCAGACCGGGGATCTCGCCCCCGTGCGAGGGCGACCGGCCAGCTGATCCTCACGTGCCGTTCACCCCGGGGCTAGGTTCGCGACGTCGATCGTGCCTAGCTTTCGGATCGCCGGCAGCGAGGCCGGTCAGGAGGGCATACGTGGCGAGTCTGACGTTCGAGGACGTGACCAAGCGGTTCGACGACGTGGTCGCCGTCGACTCCCTCGACCTCACGATCACCGACGGCGAGTTCATGGTGCTGCTCGGCCCGTCGGGCTGCGGCAAGACCACAGCGCTGCGGATGATCGCGGGCCTCGAGGACATCACCTCCGGCAAGCTCTCCATCGGCGACGAGGTCGTGAACGACGTCGGCCCGGCGAAGCGGGACGTGTCGATGGTCTTCCAGAGCTATGCCCTCTATCCGCACATGACCGTGCGCCGGAACATCGAATCGCCGCTCCTCGTGCGCAGGTACCCGGTCGAGGGCCCCGACGCGCCGCCCCGCAAGCTGAGCCGGGCCGAGCGCGACGAGCGCGTGACCGAGGCCGCCCGCGTGCTCGGTCTCGACGATCTGCTCGACCGCAAGCCCGGTGCGCTCTCGGGCGGCCAGCGCCAGCGGGTCGCCCTCGCCCGGGCCTTCGTGGGGCGCCCCCAGGCCTTCCTCATGGACGAGCCCCTGTCCAACCTCGACGCGAAGCTGCGGGCCGCCACCCGGCTCGAGCTGGTCGACCTCCACCGGCGGGTCGAGACGACGGTCGTGTACGTCACCCACGACCAGGTCGAGGCCATGACGATGGCGGACCGCATCGCCATCATGTCGGAGGGGCGCCTCCAGCAGGTCGGCACCCCGCAGGAGGTGTACGACGCCCCGGCCAACCTGTTCGTGGCCGGGTTCGTCGGCACGCCGGCGATGAACACGATCCCGGGCACGATCGTCGTCGCCGACGACGGGGTCGCCGCGGCCGTCGACGTCGGGGGCGGCCGGGTGCCGTTCCCCGCCGGGGTGGCCGCCGCGCCGGCCTCGGGAGGGCCGGTCGTGGTCGGCATCCGGCCGGAGCACCTGGTGCTCGATCCCGCCGGCCAGCTCGACCTCGACGTCCGGGCCGTCGAGTGGCTCGGCCACGAGTGCCTGGTGTTCGGCACGATCGGCGACACGCCGGTGGTTGTCCGCCAGACCGGCATGGCGACCGTCCAGGCCGGCGACGGCACCCGCCTCGCCGTCGACCCCGCCGCCGTGCACGCGTTCGACCCCGACACGACGCTCCGCATCGCATGACCCGACGGCGGTACTCGGCGAAGGAGGTCGGGCTGGCGCTGCTGCTGCTCGCGCCGTCGATCGCCGTGTTCGTGGCGTTCTTCTACCGCCCGTTCCTCAACCTGTTGAACTGGGGCACCTTCGAGAGCCGCCGCAACGGCGCCTACTTCGAAGACGTCGGCCTCGACCAGTACCGCGAGCAGCTCACCAGCGACGACTTCCTCGAGGGCCTCTGGCACAGCGTGCAGTTCGTGCTCTACACGGTGCCCGCCGGGCTGGTGCTCGGCGTGCTGCTGGCCGTGTCCGCGCACCGCCGTCTGAAGGGCATCAAGGTGTTCCAGGCGATCTTCAGCTCGACGCTGGCGAGCTCGACCGCGGTCACCTCGGTCATCTTCTTCTACCTCTTCAACCCCGTCGTCGGGCTGTTCGCCACCAACTGGCTGACCGACCCGGACATGGCGATGTTCGCAGTGTCGCTGTCGTCGATCTGGCAGAACATGGGCCTGTCGTTCGTGATCGTCCTCGCCGGGCTCCAAACGGTGCCGGACGAGGTCGTCGAGGCAGCCACGCTCGACGGCTACGGGGCGGTGCGCCGGCTGGTGCGCATCACGCTGCCGCTCATCTCGCCGGTGCTGCTCTTCCTGCTGGTGGTGCTCGTCATCTTCGGCCTGCAGGCCTTCGCCCAGGTCGACATCATCACGAAGGGCGGCCCGGTCGGCGCCACCGAGACGCTCGTGTTCAAGATCAACCGGCTGAACCGTCCCGACAACATCGGCATCGGCGCCGTGTACTCGGTCGGCCTGTTCTTCATCACCCTGGTCGTCACCGCGCTGCAGTTCTCGATCCTCGAACGGCGGGTGCACTATGCCCGTTGAGGCCCCCCAGGCCCCGGACGAGGGCGTCGTGACGATGGCGGGCGACGACCTGCTCGGCGCACCGGAGCGCGGGCTCACGGCCGCCACCGTCGGCCGTTCGACGTCACGGCGCACGCTCGGCCTGGTGGGCCAGTACGCCATGCTGATCGTCCTCGCCGCCATCGTGCTGCTGCCCCTGGTCTTCACCTCGTTGCAGGCCCTCTCGCCCCCGTTCCGCTACGTCAACGAGGGCAAGCCCTTGCACCCGGTGTCGGTCGACTGGAAGGACCGCACCTGGCTGTCCGGCGGCACCTTCTCCGTCGTGGTCCGCACGCTGGTGGTGGCGGCCGCGCTGGCATGGGTGCAGCTCCGGGCGGGCGGCGGCAGCCTGCGCGACCTGGCGCCGCTCGCCGCGCCGCGCCGCCTCGTCGCCGTCGCGGCGGGCGTCGTGGCCGTCGGCGCGCTCGCCGGTCAGGTGTGGACGGCGTCCGTCGACCGGTCGTCGTCGACTCCGCTGTGGTGGGTGGCCACGATCGTGGCGGTGGCAGCGACCCAGTTCATCGGCTTCGGCGACCTGCGCCCGCTCTGGCGCCCCCTGCTGCTCGCGGCGCTCGTGGGTGTGGCGGTCTCGGCGTTCGTGGTCGTGGCGTTCGGCGCCGCGGTGTGGAACCGCGGGTGGGACCAGGCCGACCTCGGCGACGCCATGATCCGCAGCCTCGTCATCACCGTGCTCATCACGGTCGCCCAGGTGGTCACCTCGATCCTGGCCGCGTACGCCTTCGCCTTCCTGCGCTTCCCGGCCAAACCGCTGATCTTCGCCCTCTTCATGGGCACCCTGCTCCTGCCGCTCGAGGTCACCCTGCTCGCCAACGTGCACACCATCCGCCAGCTCGGGTGGATCAACAGCAACGCCGCCCTCGTGCTCCCGTTCGCGGCGACGGCGTTCGGCACCTTCCTCATCCGGCAGGGGTTCAAGGGGGTGCCGCCCGAGATCCAGGACGCCACCCGCCTCGACGGCTACGGGCACATGGCGTTCCTGTGGCGCTTCGCCGTGCCGCTCACCCGGCCGGTGATCGCCTCGTTCACGGTCATCTCCGCGCTCGGCGCCTGGAACCAGTACCTGTGGCCCCAGGCGGTGATCGACGACAGCCGCTTCGAGACCGCGCAGATCGCGCTCAAGAGCATCACGGCGACCGAGGTCGCCAACGCGAACGTGGGCGTGGCGGCCGCACTCATCGTGGCGCTGCCGGTCGTCGCCTTGCTCGTGGCGTTCCAGAAGCAGATCATCCGGGGACTCACCGCCGGTGCGGTGAAGGGATGACGCCCCCGGTGTCGCCCCCACCCCCACCCGTCCAGGAGGACAGCACATGAGGATGCGACGCTTCCCCGTCGCTCTGATCGCCGCCGCGGCCCTGATCGCCGGGGCGTGCAGCGATCCCCCGACCTCGGGAAGCGGCGACGTCGCCACCGGTGGCGACGAGGGCGGCGGCGATCTGCCGGAGTGCCCGCTCGACGCGCTCGAGTCCGCGGACGGCCCGGTCGAGGTCACCCTCTGGTACGGCGGCCTGAACGGCTCGGCCAAGATCGCCATGGTCGACATGGCGGCCGCCTTCAACGCCGCACAGGACGCGGTGGTGCTCAACGCCAGCGACCAGGGCTCCTCGTACGAGGAGGTGTACCGCAAGTACACCAGCGCGGCCGCCGCCGACGCCGACCAGCTCCCCGACCTGATCTACCTGGAGGACACGCAGCTCCAGGCGATGGCCGACAGCGGCCAGGTGCTGCCGGCCGAGGCGTGCATGGAGGCGGCCGACTACGACCTCACCGACCTCGAGCCCGCGGTCCGGTCGAAGTACTCCGTGAACGGCGTGCTCTACCCCGGCTACATGAACGTCTCGACCCCGGTCCTCTACTACAACAAGTCGCACTGGCAGCAGGCCGGCCTCGACCCCGAAGCACCGCCCGAGACGCTCGACGAGCTCTACGAGCAGGCGGTCGCCCTGCGCGACGCGGGCGTGTCGTCGAAGCCGTTCTCCTTCAAGGCCACCCGGTGGTTCTTCGAGACGTGGCTGACCGGCGTCGGCGTCGAGATCGTCAACGAGAACGACGGCCGCGACGGGCTCGCCACCGAGGCGACGTTCGCCACCGCCGAGGCCGAGGAGCTCATGGAGTTCCTCGTGAAGCTGAACGACGAGGGCCTGCTCAACGTCTTCGCCAACGTCGAAGGGGGCATCGACCAGTACCTGGCGCTCATCACCCAGGAGTCCTCGATGCTGCTCGAGACGTCGACCGCCTCCACCACCATCCGCGACGCGCTGGCGGGCACGATCACCGCCGAGCAGGCGGGCACCGCCTTCGACGCGTCGAGCATGGACCTGAGCCTGCTCGTCCCCGGCACCGGACAGTTCCCCGGCATCGAGGCGCCAGGCCGGGTGTTCCCGAGCGGTGGGGCGTTCTACATCCTCAACACCTCCGAGCCCGAGCAGCAGGCGGGTTCGTGGAGCTTCCTCGAGTTCATGCTCCAGCCGTCCAACGCCCAGCTCTGGCACCTCAGCGGCGGCTACCTGCCGGTGGTCAAGGCCGTGCAGGACCAGCCCGAGATCGAGGCCTACTGGACCGACGACCTGGCGGGGGTCCTGCTCCAGCCGGCCGTCGAGCAGCTGGGCGACGCCGATCCGGACCAGACAGGACCGCTGATCGGCCCGTACCCCGACGCCTCCGACGCGATGCAGGGCGCCATGGAGGGCATCCTCCTCGACGGCCAGGACCCGGCGACGGCCCTGCAGGAAGCACAAGACAGCCTCACCACGTCACTGGAACGCTACGGCGGCTGACCCGCCGCGTGACCGCGGATCACCCGAACCCCGAAGACTCGTGGTCGCAGGGGCACCGCAAGTCGTCGGAGAACCGGTCGGCGTCGGCGCACGCCGGCTGCCCGTTGGCCGTGATGCCACGGTCGAGGCGCGCCCACGCGTAACGTGAGCGACACCTATGGCCGCGCTCTCCTTCCGCGACCGCCTGCTGACCCGACGTGGGGCGCGGGCGATCACGTCGCCCGTCGGCATCGTGGGTGGGGTCGCCGTCGCCGCCGGCACGGCGGTGATCGGGCTCCCGCTCGTGGCGGCCGTGCCTCTCGGCCTGGCGGTGTGGGCGGTGAACGGGTGGCGACTCCTGCCGCGGGCACCCCGCCGTGAACGGATCGATCCGTTCACGCTGCAGGAGCCGTGGCGGCGCTTCGTCCAGAACGCGCTCCAGGCCCGCACCCGGTACGCCGAGGCGGTCACCCGGGTGCCGGCGGGGCCGTTGCGGGACCGCCTCGACGAGATCGGCGGGCGCATGCAGACGGGCGTCGAAGAGTGCTGGCAGATCGCCCGCCGAGGGCAGGCTCTGGCACGTGCCCGGCGCGGCATCGACCTCGCCGACGTCGAGCGTCGGCTGGCGCAGGCCGAGACCGGGCACTCGGCCGTCGTCGAGTCCCTGCAGGTCCAGAAGAAGACGGCTGACCGCCTCGACGAGGTCATCGACGGCGCCGAGGCGCAGCTCCGACTCCTCGGGGCCCGGCTGGACGAGACCGTGGCGCGCACGCTCGAGCTGTCCGCCCACGCCGGCAGCGAGGCGGGGGCCGCCACCGGGCTGGGCGACGACGTCGACAACCTGGTCAGCGAGATGGAATCCCTGCGGCTCGCTCTGGAAGAGACGGGCACCACTCCGTGAGCGACGGTCCGGGAGGCGACGACCGCGGCCGGCGCGCATCGGGGCGTGGCCGCCGACGGACGGCCGACGACGACCCCTGGGGCGGCGACCGCGACCGCTGGGACGATGCACCCGACGACCCCTGGGGCGGCGACCGCGACCGCTGGGAGGATCCACCCCACGACCGCGACGCCACCGGCAGCGACGGCGGCCGGGACCGTGGCGGGCCCCGGCGGGGCCGTGGCCGGATGCGCGCCACCGAGGCCCGACGTCGCATGCGGGCGACGCCGAATGCCTATGACGCCGAGTTGCACTACGGCGAGAGCAACCGCCGCCGGGCCAGCGAGTTCCTCGGCCTGAGCGAGAACGCCGGGGGCGACCGACCGGGTCGGCGCTGGGCCCGGGCGGCCACGGACCCCGACCACAGCCGCTTCGCGCCCGAGGACATGACGGGCGAGCTGCCGATCGCCGCGGATGCGTTCGGTGTGGCGCCCGAGTCGCCGGGCGTCGCCCAGCAGCCGCTGGCCCCCTGGATGACCGGCGAGCACCAGGCGGTCTCCCTCGACGCTCCGCCCTGGGCCGACAAGTCGGCCACGGGCGCGCCGCCGCGCCCCCCCGCGCCCGGCCGGTCCGTCTTCCCCCCGGGCACCCCGGCGCCGCCCGAGCCCTCCGAGGTCCCCGACGTCGACGACGGGGTCTACCCGCCCTCGGATACGGGAAGCTGGGACCGCGACACCGACGACGTCCGGGGCGCTCCCGTCGACGCGGGGGCCGAGCCACCGGTCGCCCCGCCGTCCGTCGAGGCGAAGCAGCCGCCGTCGAGCTCCCGCGGCTCGATGCTGGTGGCTGCCGGCATCCTCCTGTCGCGCTGCGCCGGGCTGCTGCGCGAGGTGGTGACGGCGGCGTTCCTGGGCAGCGCCCCGGCTGCCGACGCATTCAAGGCCGCCCTCCGCATCCCCAACCTGATGCAGAACCTGCTCGGCGAGGGCGTGCTCTCCGCCTCGTTCATCCCCGTCTACGCCCGGCTGCGGGCCGAGGGCCGCCACGAGGAAGCGGGGCGGGTGGCGGGAGCGATCGCCGGGCTGCTCGCCGCGCTCACCGGGGTGATCAGCCTGGTCGGCGTGGTGCTCGCCGGCCCGCTCACCAGCGTGCTGGCGCCGGGCTTCACCGGCGACAAGCACGAGCTGACCGTCACCCTGACCCGCATCATGTTCCCTGGCATCGGGTTCCTCGTGCTCTCGGCCTGGTGCCTCGGGGTACTCAACAGCCACAGGCAGTTCTTCCTGTCCTACGTGGCGCCCGTGCTCTGGAACGTCGCCCAGATCGCGGCCCTCGTCCTCGCCGTCGTCGTCGTCGGTGGCCACGAGACTCCGGCCGAGCAGCGGGACCTGGTGGTTGCGCTGTCGTGGGGGGTGCTGGTCGGCGGCATCCTGCAGTTCGGCGTCCAGATCCGTCCGGTGCACCGCCTGCTGGGCAGCTTCCGCTTCAGCCTCGACACCGGCAACGTGTGGGTGCGCAGCGTCATCAGCCGGTTCGTGCCGGTGGTGCTCGGGCGGGGCGCCATCCAGATCATGGGCTGGATCGACCTGATGCTGGCCAGCCTGCTCGTGTCGGGGGCCATCGCCACGCTGTCGTACACGATGGTGCTCTACCTGCTGCCGATCAGCCTGTTCGGTGTCAGCGTGGCCGCCGCGGAGCTGCCGACCATGTCGGAGGTCGAGGTGCACGACCCCGACACGCGCCGGCGGTTCCGGCTGCGGCTCGAGGCCAGCATGGGGCGCATCGCCTGGTACGTCGCCTTCACCGCCACGATGTTCATCGTGGTCGGCGACGTCATCGTCGCCGCCATCTTCGAGCGTGGCAGCTTCACCCCCGGTGACACGGTGGTGGTCTGGATGGCCCTGGCGGTCCTCGCGGTCGGGCTGCTGCCGGTGACAGCCAGCCGCCTGCTGCAGAACGGCTTGTACGCCCTCGACGACCCCCGTACTCCGGCCCGTCTCGGTGTGCTCAGCGTGGTGCTCTCCGCGATCATCGGGCTGGCGTTCATGTTCCCGCTCGACCGGCTCACCGTCGGCCCGACGGGCATCGAAGGCTGGGGCGACATCTTCGCCGTGGGCCCTCTCCCCTCCGCTGTGCGCCAGAACGTGAACGAGATCCCCCACCTCGGCATCGTGGGCTTGGCCATCGGCTCGGCCATCTCCCGCTGGATCGAATATCGCCTGCTCAGCAACGCGCTGGCCTGGCGGGTCGGACGCACCAAGCTGGCAGGGCGGTGGCTGAGTCAGATCGCCGTCGGTTGCGCGGTCGCCGCCGGCGTCGCGTACGTCGCCGAGATGGCGTTCTCCGGCCTTCCGGACATCGTCGAGGCGATGCTGGTCGTCGGTCCGGCAGGCCTCGCGTACCTCGCCTTGACCCACCGTCTCGGGGTGCCCGAGGCCCGGGCGACAACCGGTCGGCTCGCCGGCATGCGGCGTCGCGTCGCCCGCTGACGGCCGTCCCGCCGGCGCATCGGGACGTCTGGTGGCCCGGGGAACGGGCCGCGGGTGGTGAGGTGAAAGGGGCGGCTGCGTCACGCTCAGGCCCCGGACCGTTCTAAGGTGCGACCCATGTTCAAAGTGTTCCGACGGTGGTGGGCGTACGTCACGGCAAAGCTCGGTATGAACCTCGAGGAGCGCGCCGATCCCAAGGTGCAGCTCGAACAGGCCATCGCCGAGGCGCAGGACCAGCAGCGGCGCCTCAAGGAGCAGGCCGCGAACGTCATCGCGCATCAGAAGCAGACCGAACTGCGGCTGAACCGTGCGATGGCCGACCTGGAGAAGATCAACGGCAACGCCCGCCAGGCGCTGCTGATGGCCGACGAGTCCGCCAAGTCCGGCGACCAGGCCAAGATGACGCAGTACACCGCCACGGCGGAGAGCTTCGCCAACCGGCTCATCGGCCTCGAGCGCGAGGTCGAGGACCTGAAGGCGCTGCACCTGCAGTCGACCGAGGCCGCCAACCAGGCCAAGGCCGCCGTCCAGCAGAACTCGTCCGCGCTCCAGCAGAAGCTGGCCGAGCGCCAGAAGCTGCTCAGCCAGCTCGACCAGGCCAAGATGCAGGAGCAGATGAACTCGGCCATGTCGTCGCTCTCCGAGGCGGTCGGCCAGGACGTGCCGACCCTCAACGAGGTGCGCGACAAGATCGAGGCCCGCTACTCCAAGGCCAAGGGCATGGCCGAGCTCACCGAGACATCGGTCGAGAGCCGCATGCTCGAGGTCGAGCAAGCGTCGATGAACAGCGAGGCCCAGGCCCGCCTCGCGCAGATCCGTTCCCAGCTCGGCATCGGTGCCGGCGAGGCCGCTCCGGCCGATGCCCCCACCGACGGCACGCCGGGTACAGCAGGCGGCACCTCGGCCCCGGGGGCCTGATCCCCGAACCCGATCGACCCGGCGACGGGGTGGTGGGCGTCGGACCCCACCCCGAGCCGTGGCCGGTCGATCCCCGGCTCGACCCCGACCTGCTCGCCAGGGGCGACCGGCGCAACGTCGTCGATCGCTACCGCTACTGGCGGGTCGACGCCATCGTGGCCGACCTCGACACCCGTCGGCACCCGTTCCACGTGGCGATCGAGAACTGGCGCCACGACATGAACATCGGCACCGTCGTGCGCAACGCCAACGCCTTCGGCGCGGCCGCCGTGCACATCGTGGGGCACCGCCGCTGGAACCGGCGCGGCGCGATGGTGACCGAGCGCTACCAGCACGTCGAGCACCACCCGACGATCGACGACCTGCTGGCCTGGGCCACGGCGTCCGACCTGCCCCTCGTGGGCATCGACAACCTGGCGGGCTCGGTCCCGCTCGAGACGGTGACGCTCCCCCGCCGCTGCGTCCTGCTGTTCGGCCAGGAGGGACCCGGGTTGTCCGACCCCGCCCGCGTCGCCTGCACGCACGTGTGTTCCATCGCCATGTTCGGCTCCACGCGCTCGATCAATGCCGGCGTCGCCTCGGGCATCGCCATGCACACCTGGGTCCGCCAGCACGCCCTGCCTTGAGCCGCAGACGAGCCCGCCAGGTGAGCCGTCCGGGCCCAGCTCGTCTCGCGCGCGTTCCCGCGTGAGCCTGTTGCGGGCTCCGCAACGCACCAACGCCGGAGCCTCTGTCTGTCCGCACGGCCTACAGTCAGGCGGGCGGCCGTGGGGGCCGACATCACGAGCGGGGGGCGAGATGATCCTGGACCGGTATCGGCTGACCGACCGCGTCGCCATCGTCACGGGGGCCGGGCGGGGCATCGGGGCCGCCACCGCGGTGGCGCTGGCCGAAGCGGGAGCCGACGTCGTCATCTCGGCCCGCACCGAGGACCAGCTCCGCGACGTCGCGGGCAGGATCGAGCAGGCTGGCCAGCGAGCGGTCGTCGCCCCGGCCGACCTGGCCGATCTCGACAACGCCGCCGTCCTGGTGGACGCGGCGCGGGACGAGCTCGGCCGCCTCGACATCGTCGTCAACAACGTCGGTGGCAGCATGCCGCGGCCGTTCCCGGCCACGAAGCCCCGCCACCTGGAGCAGGCGTTCCACTTCAACGTCTCGACTGCCCATGCGCTGACGGCCGCCGCAGCGCCGCTCCTGCTGGAGGGCCGGGCGCCCGGCGATCCCACCGGCGCCGTGGTCAACATCTCGTCGCTCGTGGGCCGCGTCAGCGGTCGCGGCTACCTCGCCTACGGCACCGCCAAGGCGGCCCTGTCGCACTACACCCGGCTGGCCGCCCGCGACCTGGCCCCCCGCATCCGGGTCAACGCCATCGGAGTCGGCTCGGTGGCCACCTCGGCGCTCGAGGTCGTGCTGACCGACGACGACCTGCGGTCGACCATGGAGCAGGTCACGCCCCTCCAGCGCATCGGCGATCCCGACGACATCGCCGCCACGGTGCTCTTCCTCGCGTCCGACGCCGGGGCGTACGTCACCGGTCAAGTGGTCGGCGCCGACGGCGGTCTCGACCAGCCGAACCTCGACCTCGGCTTCGCCGACCTGTGATCTGACGTCACTCCGTGACGTCGGTGGCACCCGTCGTCAGGCGGTCGGCGAACCAGTCGAGCGTGCGCATCCAGGCGTCGGCGGAGGCGTCCGGCACGTGGTCGGGGCTGCCGTCGCGGTGAAAGCCGTGCCCCGCGTCCGGGTAGCGCACCAGTTCGGTGGGCACGTCGGCCTCGGCGGCGGCGACCGCCAGCCGCTCGGTCTGGTCGACGGTGATGTTCCTGTCGCGGTCGCCGTAGAGGCCCAGCCACGGCGCCCGCAGCCTCGGGGCGAGCTCGACGAGCGGCGGGAAGCCGAACCGCCCCTGCACCACCCCGCCGCCGTAGAAGGTCACCGCGGCGCCGACCTGCCGCTCGGTGGCCACCGCCAGCGCCACCGTCCCGCCCATGCAGAAGCCGACGATGCCGGCCATGTCGATCGGGAAGCCCGCCTCCTCGACGAAGGCGAGGGCGACGTCGACATCTTCGATGATGCCCTCGGCTGTCAGCGCCGCGAAGTGGGGCCGCACCTTGCTGAAGTCGTCGTGAGGCAGCACCGGGTCGCCCGTGCGGTGGAAGAGGTGCGGGGCGACGGCGAGCCAGCCGACCTCGGCCAGCCTCCGGCAGACGTCGTCGATGTGGGGGGTGACGCCGAACGCCTCCTGCACCACGACGATGCCGCCCACGGGAGGCCGTTGGGGGCGGTGGACGGTCAACGGGGTGGCATCGGCCATGGTCCGCACCGTACCCGTGGAGGGCTGGCGGGCAGTCGCCTGGGTCCACGAGCGCACGCGGCGCCACGGCAGAGGCGCAACCGTCTGCGCGCCGTCACAGCGCCCGCAGGTCAGGGAAGGACCACGAGATCGTCGCGGTGGACGACCTCGTGGGTGATGCCATCGGGCAGGTCGTAGGTGCGCATGCCCGCCACCTCGCGCAGCCCGGCGGCGTCGAGGCGGCAGAGGCCCTTCGCGAACACCGAGCCGTCCGGGCCGGCGATCTCGACCGCCTCGTCCGCCTCGAAGCCGCCCTTCACCCCGGTCACGCCCGCCGGCAGCAGCGATACACCCCGGTCGAGCAGCGCCCGCCGTGCTCCGGCGTCGACCAGGATCGTGCCGGAGGACCCGACGGCGAACGCGATCCACAGCTTGCGGGCCGGCAACCGGCGGGTGCGAGGCACCACCACGGTGCCGACGCCCGGGCGCCCCGCCACCGCGTCGGCGAGGACCTCGGCTCGGCCGGCCTGGGCGATGACGGCGCGCACGCCGGACCAGGCCGCGATCTTCGCCGCGGCCAGCTTGGACGCCATGCCTCCGCTCCCCCGCTCGCTGCCCACGCCGCCGGCCATCGACTCGAGCGTCTGGTCGACCTCGATGATCTCCTCGATGAGCGAGGCCTCGGCGTCGAAGCGCGGGTCGCCGGTCAACAGCCCCGGCTGATCGGTGAGCAGCACCAGCAGGTCGGCACCGATGAGGTGGGCGACCAGCGCCGCCATGCGGTCGTTGTCGCCGAAGCGGATCTCGTCGTCCGCGATGGCGTCGTTCTCGTTGACGACCGGCACCACGCCCAGCTCGAGCAGGCGCGTCAGCGTCGACCGAGCGTGCAGGTACTGCTGTCGCACCATGAAGTCGAGCGGCGCGAGCAGGACCTGGCCGCCGATCAGGCCGCCGTCGGCCAGCGCCGAGTCGTACACCCGCATCAGGCGGCTCTGGCCCACCGCGGAGGCCGCCTGCAGGGTGACGGCGTCACGGGGCCGGGCGGCGGCGAGCCCGAGGGCGGGCAACCCGGCGGCGATGGCCCCGCTGGTCACCATCACGACGCGGTGGCCGCTCCGGCGCAGAGAGACGACCTCTGCGCAGAACTTGGCGATCGCCGTCTCGTCGATCTCGCCGGCCTCGTCGGTGATCGACGAGGTGCCGACCTTGGCGACGACGATCATCGCGGCAGGCCCTCGTCGTCCTCGTAGTCGAAGACCAGGCCGCCGATGCGCACCGCGTCACCGGGCCTGGCGCCGGCGCGGGCCAGGGCACGGTTGATCCCGAGGCTCTTGAGCCGGCGGTGGGCCTCGTCGAGGGCATCGGGCCGGGTGAGGTCGGACAAGGCCACCGCACGGGTGGCCTCGCGCCCCTCGACGACCCAGCCGCCACCCTCCCGCTGCACCGTGTAGCCCTCGCGCACCGGCCGGTGGACGACGAACTGGCTCGGCTCCGCCAGCTCGGCGCGGGCCGACCGCACCGCGTCGGCCAGACGCCCCCGGAGCTGCGGGATGCCCTCCCCCGTCACCACGGAGATGCGCAGGTCGATGGGCGCGTCCTCGACACCGCTGCCCGCCCCGTCGTCGCCGTCCAAGGCTGCGGCGAGGTCGGACCGGCTGCCGACGACGACGCGCTCGCGGGTGAGCAGATCGGGCTGGTAGGCGCCCAGCTCCGCGAGCAGCACCTCGAGCTGGGCCCCCGGCGGCCGCTCGGCCATCGGCGACAGGTCGAGCAGCACGCAGAGCACCCGCGCCCGCTCGATGTGGCGCAGGAACTGGTGACCGAGGCCGCGACCCTCGCTCGCGCCCTCGATCAATCCCGGGATGTCGGCCACGACGTACTCGTACCCGTCGTCGAGCCGGACGACCCCGAGGTGCGGTTCGAGCGTGGTGAACGGGTAGTCGGCCACCTTGGGCTTGGCGGCGGAGATGCGGCTGATCAGCGTGGACTTGCCCACGTTGGGGAACCCGACGAGCGCCACGTCGGCCAGCAGCTTGAGCTCGAGGCGCAGCCAGCGTTCCTCGCCCTCCTCGCCCTGCTCGGCGAAGGCGGGGGCCCGCCGGCGGTTGGACAGGAACTTCGCGTTGCCGCGACCTCCCCGGCCGCCCTCGGCGGCCATGTAGCGGTCGCCGGCGTGCACCAGGTCGGCGAGCACGGTGCCGTCGCGGTCGCGCACCACCGTGCCCTCGGGCACCAGCGCCACGGTGTCCTCTCCGGCCTTGCCGTGACGGCCTTTGCCCATGCCGTGCGTGCCGTCGCCACCGCGCCGGAACGGGTGGTCCTTGAACGACAGGAGCGACGCCACGTTGTGGTCGGCGACCAGCCACACATCGCCGCCCGAGCCGCCGTCACCGCCGTCCGGTCCGCCCTTGGCGACGTGTGCCTCACGACGGAACGCCACCGAGCCGGCCCCTCCGTCCCCGGCCTTGGCGTGCAGGTTGCATTCATCGACGAACTGGGCCACCGCCAGGGAGTATGACGGTGCGGCGGGCCGCGTGCGAACCCGGGCCTCGCATCGGGCTGGCGCGGAGCAGCCGCTACGGTCGTCGTGATGCCATCCCCCACCCGGGGGGATGCCGGCACAGCACGCGGCCACGAGAGGGACCATGGACATCGACTGGATCGGCGAGGTCGGGGTGGTGCGCCTCGACCACGGGGTGAACGCGTTCGAGACGGTGTTCGTCGACGAACTGCACGCCGCGCTCGACGTCGTGGAGGCCAGCGAGTCAGCCCGGGCCCTCGTGACCGTCGGCGCCGACAAGCACTACTCCAACGGGTTCGACATCGACTTCCTCGGGTCGCTCGACGGCCCGGGGCTGGCGGCGTTCATGGGCCGCACACTCGGGGTGCTGGGTCGGCTGCTGACGTTCCCCGTGCCGACGGCGGCCGCCCTCAACGGGCACGCGTTCGGCATCGGCGCCATGCTGGCACTCGCCCACGACCGCCGCGTGATGCGTCCCGACCGCGGCTGGTTCTGCCTGCCGGAGATCGACCTCGGCATGCAGTTCCACCCGTTCATGCTGGCGTTGATCCGCCATCGCCTGCCCGCCGCGGTCGTCGAGGAGGCGATCCTGTCCGGCCGGCGCTACGACGGACCCACCGCGCAGGACGCGGGCATCGTGCACGGCACCGCGGCGCTCGACGACCTGATCGACACCGCGTCGACCCTCGTCGAGCCCCTCACCGGCAAAGCCCGCACCATCTCCGTGGCGCTCAAGCGCGACCTCCACGCTCCCGTCCTCGCCCACCTGGACGGCTGACCTTCCGCTCCCCGCCGCCGGGGCGAGCCCGTGACGCGACGGGGCCCCCGTCACGGGCGGGGGCTCCGTCGTCAGATCGTTGGTGCTGTCGCGGCGTGGATCGCCGCGCCTGGTCAGTCTCCGGGGAGGATGTCGACCAGCTTGCGCCCGCGGCGCTCGCCGAACTTCACCTTGCCGTCGGCCAGCGCGAACAGGGTGTCGTCGTTGCCGCGGCCCACGTTCTCGCCCGGATGGAAGCGGGTGCCCCGCTGCCGCACGATGATGGCCCCGGCGAGCACGTCGGTGCCGTCGAACACCTTCACGCCGAGGCGCTTGGACTGTGAATCGCGGCCGTTCTTGGTTGAGCCGGCGCCCTTGGTCTTTGACATGTCGGCCTCCGTCAGCCCTTGCTGATGCCGGTGATCTCGATGGTCGAGTACCGCTGGCGGTGCCCCCAACGCTTCCGCTGGTTGCTCTTGTTCTTGTAGGTGAACCCGGTGATCTTGGGCCCCTTGGCCTCGCCCACGACCTTGGCCGTGACCTTGGCCTTGTTGAGCGCCTTGGGGCCGGCGAG
This sequence comes from uncultured Acidimicrobiaceae bacterium, assembly GCA_964448525.1. GTDB lineage: Bacteria > Actinomycetota > Acidimicrobiia > Acidimicrobiales > VFJN01 > ZC4RG19. The sequence continues at coordinate 288 of CAYUXB010000035.1, read as the reverse complement.
CACCGTGTCGCCGTCGACGAGGAGGACGGGCCGGAGCTCGACCTTGTCGTCGTCGCCGTCGACGCCCAGAAGCTCGACCTCGAGCTGCTGGCCGTTCTCGACCCGGTACTGCTTGCCGCCGGACTTGATGACTGCGTACATGCGATCTGCTGCCTCGTCAGGCGCGCCCGAGGGCGCGCGCTTCCTCGAAGGGGGACGGGTCAGCCTACCCAGTCGTCCCCGCCACTCGCCACTCTCGTCAGTCCGGCAGGAGCTCCTTGTCGACCAGGACGCCGCGGCCCTCGCAGT
>CAYUXB010000034.1:0-20889 GCA_964448525.1 uncultured Acidimicrobiaceae bacterium | reverse complement strand
GAAGCAGCCGTCCGGGTTCGTGCTCAGGACCGGTTGCTCAACAACCATTCCTGAGCACGGAATCAGCGAATGGTCGGCACCACGGCGCCGTCGGGTCGTCCGTCAGGGGTCGGCACGGGGGACGGTGTCGCACGGGACCGTGGGACGCGGTCGACCTGGGGCGTCCGTCGGGTCGAGGCGCACCAGCGTGAGGTCGCCTTCGAAGCGCCACGCCGGGGTCATGTCGTAGCGAGCGGTGATCTCGTCGCTGAACGCCAGCCCCGCCATGATCATCCTGCCCGGCTGACCCCGCTCGATGTACCAGACGGAGCCCGGGTCGGAATGGGCGAGCAGGAGCTCTCGGGGATGGTCCCACGGTTCGTAGATCCGCTTGACCTCGCCGAGCGGGTCGGGGGACATGGAGGTGACCTCCGGCGTGTCGTCGCCGGCGACGCGCGACCAGTAGTAGTCGACCGGTGTGCGGTGCACGGAGGTGGCCAGGATCTGGTCGCCGTCCACTGCGTTGGCTGCGATGCAGGCGGTCATCCCTTCCCAGTTCTCGAGGTCCATCGTGGTCGCCCGCCCCTGGTCGCGCAGCAGGAGCACAGCGACCAGCAGGGCGATCACGGCCAGGACGCGCCGGGACCGCAGCCGCACCAGCAGGCCGGCGATCAGCAGGAAGAAGCCCGGAAGCGCCGAGAACACGTAGCGGGGCGCTGCGTACGGCCGGATCAGCGACATCGTGACGAGCAGGATCAGCGGCCCGAACGCCCAGAACACCGGGACGAGCCGAGCCCACGCGGCCGCGGTCTGCTCCTGCCGGAAGCGCCGCACCGTGTCGGTCGCCGCCACTGCCGTCAGCACGGCGAGCACGACACCGGTCACCCCGAAGCCGAGCATGAGCTGTCCGAGCCCGAGGATCTGACCGAAGCTCAGTGGTCCCACCCAGTCGCCGACCTCCCCGGCGCCCAGGCTCGCCAACGCCAGCATCTCCACGCCGAGCGCCACGACCACGGGCACCATGCGCCGTAGCCAGCGGCGGCCCTGCGGCGCGACGAGGAGAGCACCGAACTGCGCCCCGAGGTGCAGCACCGAGAGCCCGTGCGCCAGCGGCGCGAGCAGGGTGGCGGCGAAGAACAGCCACCACCAGCCGCTTCGATCCGACGGGTCGCCCCGCGTGACGAGCGTGATCAGGGCCAGCCAGCTCAGCGACACGAGGAGCAGCGCGAGCGTGTAGGACCGTGTCTCCATCGAGTACCGGGCGAGGCCCCACGACAGGGCCATGCCCACCGTCGCCAGCGCCGCCATCCGTGCGCCGCCGATGCGCCGGCCGATCTCGTGGACCACGAAGAGCGCCGCCAGCGCACAGAGGGCCGACGGCAGGCGCAGCACCGCCGGCTCGGTCGAGAACTGGGTCACCGGCCAGACGAGCAGGTAGTAGAGGGCCTGGGTCCCGCCGGTGGCGCGCCAGGTGTCCAGCAACTCGGCGGTGGCACCGACCGTGTAGGCCTCGTCGAGCCACATCGTCCGGCTGCCGAGCCGGGGGAGGGCGAGGGCCGCCGCGATGGCGGCTGCGACGAGCGCGGGCAGATGGGGCCGCACGCGTGATGGCGGTTGCTCTCGCGCGCCGGTGTCGGCGCCGTCCTCTTTGACTGTGCTGGTCCCCAACGCGCGCGGAACCTACCAGAACCCCCTCGGCACCGCCCCGCGAAAGCCGCCACCCCACCGGAGGCGAGCCTGCTGGTGCCGTCGCTCGACTCGGCAGCCCCGCGAGCGAGCGGCGACGACATGGCTGGCGGCAGCCCGGCAGCCCGGCAGCCCGGCAGCCCGGCAGCCCGGCAGCCCGGCAGCCCGGCGAGCATGCGGCGACGAGCTGGCTGGTGTCAGCCCGGCAGCCCCGCCGAGCATGCGGCGACGAGCTCGACGGCCTGCGCTCAGCCCGGGAGGGCGGCGAGCACCCGACCGGCGACCGGCGCGGCCACCTCGCCGCCGGCGACACCACCCTCGACCAGCACCGCCACCGCCAGGTCACCCCGCAGCCCGACGAACCAGGCGTGGGTGGGGGGCGGGTCGCCCTGGCCGTACTCGGCGGTGCCCGTCTTGCCGGCGATGTCGACGCCGGGGACCGCGGCGGCGGTGCCGCTGCCCTCGGACACGACTCGGCGCATCAGGCCCATCAGCGTGTCGGCCGTGCCCACGGTCAGCGTCGTCGGCTCGGGCGCGTCGCCGGCATCCCGGTCGGGGAGCAGCACCGGGGGCTCCCACGTGCCGTCGATCACCGTGGCACCGACGGTCGCCATGTGCAGCGGGCTCGCCGTCACCCGGCCCTGCCCGATGGTGGCCGCGGCGTGCTCGGTGACGTCGGCGGGCACCGGGAAGCTGCCACCCGCGGTGTCGATGCCGAGGGAGTACTCGGCGTTGAAGCCGAAGCTCTCCGCGGCGGCGACGAAGGCGTCGTCGGACAGCTCGGCGGAGGTGGAGATGAAGGCCGTGTTGCACGACTGGGCGAACGCCGTCCCGAACGGCACCGTACCCAGGCTGGACGCCTCGAAGTTCTGGAACTCCCGCCCGCCGGCGTTGATCGTCTGCGCGCACTCGACCGGCGTGTCGGGCGTGACGCCCTGGCCGAGCAACGCGGCCGTCGTCACGATCTTGAACGTCGAACCCGGCGGGTACTCGCCGCCGAGCGCCCGGTTGAACTCGCCGAGGGGTCGCGACGCGACGGCCCGCACGTTGCTCGTGCTGTCGACAACGACGATCGCGGTGGGCGTGGTCGTGTCGCCGAGGGCGGCCTCGACCGCGGCCTGCACGGCGGGGTCGAGCGTGGTCTGCACCGGCTCGGGGGCGCGGCCCTCGTCGCGGTGCACCTCCTCGACCACCTCGTCGTCGGCGCCGACGAGCTGGATGGCGACGCTCGGCGTGCCGGCGAGCTGCTCCTCGAACATGCCCTCGAGCCCGCTGAGACCGACCATGTCGCCGACCTGGTAGGGCTCGCCCAGCTCCTCGAGGCGCTCGGCGGTGATCTCACCGAACCGGCCGAGCACGTGTGCCGCGAACTCCGGCGTCGGCCCACCGCGCAGGAACGTCTCGCGGAACCGCGTGCCCGGCAGCGGGTAGATCGCCGCCTCGACCGAGTTGTAGGTCGGCTCGTCGACCGTGGTGATGGTGACGAAGTGATCGGGCTGCACGCCGGGGGCGTTGAGCTTCTCGTCGATCGTGGCGGGGTCGATGCCGAGCTCGGCCTGGAACGCGAGCTTCACGGCGTCCAGGTCGGTGACCGCCTGGGGTTCGAGGCCGATGATGCGGGCGGGGCGTCCCACCGACAGCGGCTCACCCGCAGCATCGAGGATGGCCGCCCGCTCGGGCACCTCGCGGGTGCGGGTGAGGTGCTCGCCGTTGTCGGTCAGCGATGGATGCAGGTTGCCGGGAGCCCAGTCGACCAGCCAGCCGTCGCCCGCGTCGTCCTCGGCGATGGCGAGCCTGCCCTCGTAGGTCCACTCCCCGGCACCTGTCAGCTCCAGCGTGGCCGTGTAGCGGGCGACGCCCGTGCTGCCCCCGGTGTCGACGGAGTCGAGCTCGTAGGCGGCCCCGGCCACCTGCAGGTCGTCGACGAAGGCCTGGTGGTCGTCGACGAAGGTGGCGGGGGCGTCGACCACCAGGTCCTCCATGGCGGCGAAGTCGCCCTCGGCCCAGAGGTCGAGGTATGTCTGGACGGAGTCTGACGGCGACGGCGTGTCGTCTCGCATGAGAGCGAACGTCGCGTAGATCGCTGCCCCCAGCAGGACGACGCCGACGAGCGCCACGAGGCGGTTTCGGCTCGACATCGGACGGGACACTACCTGGCGGCCGTCGGAGCGGATCGGCGGCGTCCTGCCCGGGTGACGGCCCCCAACAGGCCGGCGAGCAGCAGACCGGGGCCGATGATCCACACGGGACGGGTGAGCCACCAGCCCACCGTGGGGTCTTCCGCCAGCGTGAACCCGGCCCACTCGTACAGGCCGAGGAACGCGACCAGGGCGGTCATGTGCCAGCAGAAGACCGGCATCGCCAGCCCGTTGGCGGCCACGACAGCCCGCCACGGACGCCGGCCCTGCAACCACGACGCGAGCCGGGGACGGAACCGGAGCACGAGACCCAACTGGAACGTGGCCAGCGCCGCGATGCAGGCCGTGGTCGGGAACATGTTGCTCACGTCACTGCCCTGCACGGCCACCATCGACCGCGAGTAGGGCCCGACGGTGGTGAGCACCACGAGCCCGGCGAGGCCGCCGGCGATGACGGCGTTCGCCCGCCGCCGCCCGCCGGCGACGAGCGTGCCGTCCCGCCAGAAGTAGCCGAGCTGGTGGCAGAACAGCCACACGCAGGCCGAGCCCACCAGGCCGGGCACCGCTCCGCCCCACTCGGCACCGAGGCGCAGCACGTCAGCCAGCAGCGCCGCTGCGGCGAGCGCCGCGGGAACCCGCCACCGCCAGGCGCGGTGCAGCCGGGCCGTGACCGGCACCGCCAGGACCACCGCCGCGTAGACGCCGAGGAACCACAACGGCACGAACACGACCATCCCCCAGTCGGCGACGCTGCGACCGCCGGCCGCGCGCCACGCGAGGTCGACGACCGCCCAGCAGCCGAGCCACGGGACGAGGGGAGCGAGCAGCCGGCGCATCCGCCCCTGGAGGAAGCGTCCCGCGCCGCCGCCCTCGCGGGTGACGGCCTGCCAGCCGGCCAGGTTGGCGTAGCCGCCGACGACGAAGAACACGGGCATGACCTGCAGCACCCAGGTCGCGGCCCACAGCCCCGGGACGTCCCCGATCGGGTTGGGCATCGTGAGGGAGCCGTCGGCCCGCCAGTGGGTGATCGACAGGCTCCAGTGCCACAGGACGACGACGCAGATGCTGGCGGCCCGCAGCAGATCGACGACCCGGTCGCGGGACGCCGGCGTGGCGTCGACGAGCGCGTCGAGGCCGAGGGGTTCCTCGGCCGGGACGATGGCGGGTCGGGTGGACTCGGGCGTCGGCTGACGGGTCGGGGTCGGGGCGGCGGGCATGGGGACAGCCTGGGGAGCGAACACCTCCGCGGGGATCGGGGCCGCCCCCCAAATCCGCCCTGGGGGACCCCCAGAGGGCCTCGGAGGCGAACTCCGGCCTGTCTGGCATCCTTGGGTCATGGCCGAGCCGGTGTGCATCCCGGTACGACGCGATCGAGTCGCTTCGGGGGCCCACCCGCCGCGGTGGACCTTTCCGCTCGGGTCGGCCCGGGTCCGCGTGAGTGTCGGGATGCTCGTCTGGGTGGTGGTCGCGGTCCTCGTGGTGTTGTGGAAGCCGGAGCAGGTCGTGGCCTGGACGCCGCTCCTCGCGGTGGTCACGGTGGTGGTCTCGACGCTGGTCCACGAGGGCGCCCACGCGTGGGCCGCCCACTCGCTGGGCTACCGCGTCGAGTGGGTGGTGTTCGGCGGGATGGTGGGGCTGACCGCCTACTTCGGTCGCGACGACCGACCGCTCGAGCGTGCCGCGGTGGCGCTGGCCGGCCCCGCGGCCAGCGCGGTGCTCGTGCTGGCCCTCGTCGGGGCGCGTGCCTCGATGACCCCGGCCACGACGGCCATGGCGGTGGTCGAGCTGGCTCTCCTCCTCAACGTGATCGGCCTGGTCGGCAATCTGCTGCCGGTGGGCGGCACGGACGGGGCCAACCTCCTCCGCGGCCTGGGCGAACACCGTCGCCGGATCTCGTCGGCCGACCGACCGATCGGGAGCCTGGAGGCCGAGCCGCGCTCCGACGCCGAGGCTGGGTGACCGGGCGGACGGCCCCGTACGCTGTGCGGCGATGTTCCTCGGAGAAGACCTGCTCGCCTACCTGGTGCTGGCGCTGGGGGCGGCCATGGCCGTCGGTAGCATCGCCGCCCTTTTGCGGCCGCCCGAGGCGCCCAAGGAGGGCGAGCTCGCCCGGGCGCCGGTCAGCCGCAGCGTGGTGATGATCGTCGTGGGCACCGTGGCCGCCATCTGGGCCCTCGCCAGTCTGCTGTCGGGCTGACCAGGCGCCGGATGGCCTCGGCCTCAGGCCCTCACCGTCAGCCGACGTCGTCTGCCGCGACCCGCTCGAGCTTGAGCCCCAGCGACTCCAGCGTCTCGAACGGCCGGTTGTAGCCGCGCTCGAGGTGGTGGATGCCGTGCAGCGTCGACGGACCGTCGGCGACCGCGGCGGCGATGACGGACGAGAACCCGGCCCGGACGTCCGGGATGGTCACCTCGGCGCCCCGGAGCTTGGAGACGCCCCGCACCACGGCCGAATGCATAGCGTTGGTGTCGTGGAAACGGCACGCCGGCCCGCCGAGGCAGGTGTCGAACAGCTCGACCTCGGCACCCATGTCGGTGAGCTCGCGGACGTAGCCGAGCCGATCCTCGTAGACGGTCTCGTGGATGACCGACATGCCCTCGGCCTGGGTCATCAGCACGATGAGGGGCGGCTGCCAGTCCGTCATGAACCCCGGGTGGGTCGAGGTCTGCACGGCCACCGGCCGCAAGCCGTCGCCGGCGCTGGCCGAGATGTAGTCGTCGGTGATCTCGAACCGGGCACCCATCTTCTGCAGGGTGTCGATGGCGGTGACCAGCCGATCCTGCGCGCAGCCGCCAACCCGCACCTGCCCGCCGGTCATCAGCCCGGCCACCAGGTAGGAGAAGGCCTCGAGCCGGTCACCCTGCAGCCGCGTCTCGGCCCCGCGCAGGTGGTCGACGCCCTCGATGACGATGCGGCGGTCGGGCTTGAACCCGATGCGGGCGCCCATCCGCTGCAGGAACAGCGCCAGCTCGGTGACCTCGGGCTCGAGCGCGGCGTTGCGCAACACGGTGCGGCCCTCGGCGAGCACGGCGGTGAGCAGCACGCTCTCCGTGGCGCCGACGCTGGGGTAGGGGAGGGTGATCTGGGCGCCTCGAAGGCGGTCGGCCCGGGCGTTGATGCCCTCGGCGGACACCGAGATCTCGGCGCCCATCGACTCCAGGGCGTCGATGTGGAAATCGACCGGACGCTGCCCGATGCGGTCGCCACCGACGAGGGGGACGAACGCCTCGTGGTTGCGGGCGAGGAGCGGGCCGAGCAGCAGGATGGGGATGCGGTTGAGCCCCGTGAACTCGAGCGGCACGTTGGGGTCGGGGGTCTCGACCGGGTCGATCGTGATGCGGTCGCCCTCGATCTCGACACCGACACCGAGCGAGCTCAGGATGTCCGCGGTGATGCCGACGTCGCCGACATCGGGCGCGTTGGTGATGGTGCTCGGCTCGGTGCCCAGCATGGCCGCGACCATGTGCTTGGTCACTGCGTTCTTCGACCCGCTCACACCGACTTCGCCGACGAGCGGGCCGTTGGGGCGGATGTGCCAGGCCTCGGCCACGGGCTCGTCCATCGGGAGGAGAGTACAGCGGCCGGAGACCCCGGCCACTCACCTCGGTGGGCAGAACTGCGCCCGCCACGGGTGCTGTGGGCCGCTGACCTGGGGCTGCACGCGAACGAGGGGTGGTCGAGCGTGACACTCGACCACCCCTCGGGCCCTGGTAGCGGGGTTCAGCGCCGGCCCGGACGGGTCCACCGTCGCGGTGGAGCCTTCGGGCGCGACCGGGGGGCGGCCCGGTAGCGCAGTTCACGGTGCCGGTCCTCGACGAGGGCCTTGGCGGTGAAGTCGTTGTGCAACATGAGCGTGTCCTTTTCGTGAGAGGTGAGGCGACAGGCGAGGCGGGTCGCCACGCCTGGTCGGGCCGCGCCGGTGGGCGCGGGGCACGGGTGCGGGAGGTCAGGGGCATCCAGGGTCGCTGCCGGGGTCGCACCGGGATCCCCGCCGCTTGACGACTTCTGCACCGCCGGACGCCTCGTCGCCGCCAGCGCTCTGACGACACGAGACGGTCCGGTGTGGGAAGGCGCCGAGCAGACGGCGAGAGTGCGGTCAGCCGTCGGCGATCAACGACGCGGTCAGCCGTCGGCGATCAACGACGCAGGGTCGCCGGGCATCCGAGGGAACCCGGTGGCCGGGTCGTCACGGGTGCGAGGTCAGCCTGCGCGGAACGCAGTGGCGGACACGGCAGCGGGGCGCTCCGCGGTCTCGCCGCACGCGAGGAGAGCCGCACGACGAGCCGCAGAACCGGGCTTTCGGATCGTGATCATCGTCGGGGCACCTCCTCGGACGTGGGGGCCGGCTGTGGTGGGCCGGGGTACGAAGGTCAGCTTGCCGGACGGGTCGTCCGAGTCGCCAACGAATTAACGCGGCCGGGCGACCAGAGGGTGCTCGCCTCTTCTCACCTCTACGCGAGGCGGGGCGGGAACCCACCGGTGGCGACCGGACCCCACCGCTCCGGTGTCAGCCGGATCAGGGACTTGCCCTGGCGCTCCATGGCCGACCGGTACTCGTCCCAGTCGGGGTGCTCGCCGGCGATGCTGCGGTAGTAGTCGACGAGCGGTTCGAGGGCGTCCGGAAGGTCGAGGACCTCGGCCGTGCCGTCGACCTGCACCCACGGGCCGTTCCACTCGTCGGACAGCACGATCGCGCTCGCGGCCGGTGTACGGCGGAGGTTCGCGACCTTCGCCCGTTCCGGGTAGGTGGACACGACGATGCGGCCATCGGCGTCGACGCCGGCCGTGACCGGGGAGAGCTGGGGTGACCCGTCGGCCCGCTGCGTCAGCAGGACGATCCGGTGCCGGGGCCGCACGAAGTCGAGCAGGCCGGCGCGGTCGACCCGGGTGGTGGTGGCGATGGCGGGCATGGGGCCATTGTCGCCGTCGCAGGAGCGGCCGTCATGCCCGGGGGGAGGTCAGGGGGCGCGCTCAGAACGTGACGGACGTCGCCCGGTCGAGCATCCGCTCGCCGTCCGCCTCGAGGATCCAGCCGTCTGTCACCAGCTCGGCCACGCCCTTGCGGTAGGCGGCGAGGTAGCCCTCCGGGGTGCCGTACATCCGGCGCAGCTCCTCATCCGGGAACGGGGTCATCGACCCCATGATCTCGCCGAGCGAGATGGTCGGACGCCCGCTCGGCCCGGCCTCGACGGGGTGGGTCAGCGTGCTGTGCGGGTAGTAGGCCGCGATCGGCGTGTCGAGGTCCGGGGTGCGCACGCCGCCGCAGGCGTTGCCGTGCTCGTCGCGGGCGACGGGCAGCGCCTCGGCCGCGATGCCGTGGGGCCCGGCGTCGGGGTCCTCCAGCAGCTCGATGCGTTCCGCACGTGGTGGCGCGATGCCGTCGACCGCCCATCGCCGCAGGTTGTGCAGGGCACCTCCCGCCAGCGCGTACATCGGGAACGTCGAGGGTGCCTCGACCGTGGCCGGGAGCAGCGACGACGTGGCCTCCCCTGCGCTCATGTGGCAGGCGCCCGCCACTTCGTAGAGCCGGTAGCGGTCGCCGGGCTCGTCGCTGTCGGGGCGGCGACTGGCGAGGTTGGTCTCGGCCTCGCCCTCGCTCAGCAGTTCGATCACCGGCACGTCCCGTGGCTGGATGACGCGGTGCGGATGGCTCGCCGGAGGCTGCCCGGCGACCGTGCTCAGCGGGTTGTACCCGCCGAGCATGAACGCGCCGGACGAGATCTGGATGAGGTACCCCTCGACCGCCGGCCCGCCGTCGGGGCGGCGAGCCCGCTCATGGAAGCCCTCGCCGAGGAACACCCGCTGAAACGTGCCCGTGTAGGAGGCGCCGGTCATGAACAGGTGGTCGAGGGCCAGCCCGTCGACCGCGCCCGTCCGCAACCAGGTCGCCACCTGGGCGACGATGTCGTAGCCGAGGCCGACCTCGGGGATGTCGAGCGCCTCGTAGCGCTCCGGGTCGCCGGCGCGGGTGGCGGCGAGGCCCATCTGGTCCTGCGTGACGCCGACCCACGACCAGCCCTCGCGCGTGAGCATGCGGCCGAGCCGGGGCCAGGCCGACGCCATGTCGCCCGCGGGGTGGAGCGGCTCGATCACCACGGCGCCGTTGGCGTCGGTGGCGTTGCTGGGCCGGCGCACCAGCACGCGAGTCGTGAACGGCACGTCGGCACGGTGGAGCGTCGGCTGCCAGGCCTCGTCGTAGGTGAAGAGGTCGGCGCCGCCGGACACGACGTACTCCTCCTCGATGTAGTCGTTCTCCGCGATCACGCGACCGATGTGCGTCGGGCCCGGACGCGGCCCCGTGACGCTGGCGAAGTTCCCCACGGCTCTCCCTTGCTCGCTGATCGACAGCACGCGCTGCTGCGCGACCCCCGAAGTATGACAGGATCGGGCCCGATCAACGTCGCCGATGTCGAACGTGACGCACGTGACGCACGTGAGGCCGGGGGCCTGCGACGGTACCGCCGGCCGAGGAGAGCAGCAGGTGAACGACGGCAAGCCGATCGAGGTCGAGACGTCCGCCGGGCGGATCCGCGGTGTGACCGACGCGGGCATCCACCGCTTCCTCGGCGTTCCCTACGGAGCCCCGCCGGTCGGCGACCAGCGGTTCCGACGGGCCCGGCCGGTCGAGCCCTGGGACGGCGTGCGCCCGGCCGTCGAGCACGGGCCGCCGTCGATCCAGGCGCCGGGCCGCCCAGGGCCCTTGTCGCTCGCCGCCACCCCGATGAGCGAGGACTGCCTGGTCGCCAACGTGTGGACGCCGGGCCTCGACGGTCGCCGACCCGTGATGGTGTGGCTGCACGGGGGCGGGTTCACTCAGGGCGACGCGTCCGGTCCGCTCTACGACGGCACCAACCTCGCCCGGCGCGGCGACGTCGTGGTCGTCGGCCTCAACCACCGGCTCGGGCTGCTCGGGTTCCTGCACCTGGAGGGGCGGCTCGGCCCCGGCTACGAGGGGTCCGACAACGCGGGTCTGCTCGACGTCGTCCTCGCCCTCCGCTGGATCGCCGCCAACGCCGAGCGGTTCGGCGGCGACCCCGGCTGCGTGACGCTGTTCGGCGAGTCCGGGGGCGGGGGCAAGGTGTCCGCCCTGCTCGCCATGCCGGAGGCCGCGGGCTTGTTCCACCGGGCGATCATCGAGAGCGGTCCGCCCTTCCAGTTCGGCGACCCGACCTCGGCCGAGGCCGTGCTGGACGAGGTGCTCGCCGAGCTCGGCCTCGGCCCGGGCGAGGCGAGGCGGTTGCTCGATCTGCCGCCCGACCGGCTGTTCGCCGTGCAGGTGGCGCTCGGCGCGGGCGGCGGTCCCGGCCCGGGCGGCATGTCGTTCGCGCCCGTGTCGGGCACCGTCGCGCTGCCGCTCCGGCCGGAGGAGGCGGTGGCGCGCGGCGCCTCGGCCGACGTGCCGCTGATCATCGGCACCAACGAGCACGAGGCCCGCTTCATGACGTTCATGGCGCCCGAGCTGGCCGGCGGCGGACCGCCGATCGACGACGCCGAGCTGATCGAGCGGCTGGCTGGCGGATGCGATCACGGCGTCGAGGGCCTCGTCGCCCACTACCGGCGCGCCTTCCCCGAGCTGAGCAACGTCGACCTGCTGCTGCTCGTCGAATCCGAGCAGTTCCGCATCCGCTCGCTGCGCCTGGCCGAGCCCAAGGTGACGGGCGGGCGTGCCCCCGTCTACTCGTACCTGTTCCGCCGTACGTCGGCCGCGGTGGCCGACGCCGGGTCGTTCCACGGCATGGAGATGCCGTTCGTGTTCGACAACCTGCACGCCATGCCGTACCTGCTGGGCGACGAGGGCTCCACCGAGCTGGCCGCGCAGATGAGCACCCGCTGGGCGGCGTTCGCCCGCACCGGCCGTCCCGACGTCGAGGGCCTCGAACCCTGGCCGACCTACTCGCTCGACCGCCGGGCGACGATGCTCATCGACCGGGGCTGGACGGTCGAGGACGATCCGCTGGGCGAGCATCGTCGGGCCTGGGTCGATGTCCCCACCGGCCCGCGCACCCGCCCCTGGGCGCGCATCCTCAGCTGACGGCGTCGGCCGCGGTCGGCGCTGCGTCGATCGGGATGGCGGCGGTCGGTGTGTCGGCCGGGGAGACGGCCTCGGCGTCGCCTGCATCCCGTCGCTGCGCCAGCAGGGTCGCGCCCAGCAGCACCGCCCCCACCGCGCACGACGCTGCGCCCATCGCCAGTGCCGCCCGCGGCGACCAGACGTCGATGACGACGCCGACGATCATCGACCCGGCCGGGGTCGTGCCCATGGCGCCGAGGGTCACGAGACTGGCCATGCGCCCGAACATGTCGGGCCGAGCAAGTCGGTGGCAGGCGTCGAGCACCGACGACTGGTACGCGACGAACGTGATGCCCAGCAACGGCCCGGCCAGCACGAACAGCACCAGGCTGGGCGCCAGGGCGTTGACCGCCAGCGCCGCGCCGAGCGCCAGGCACACCAGGTCGATGCGCCGGCTGAGCCGGGCCAGGGTCGCCCCCACGATCGCGCCGCCGGCCAGCGCGCCGAGCGCGTTGGCGGAGTGCGCCACGCCCACCGCGAACCCGCCACCGTCGAAGGTGATCTCTACCGTCGCCGTGATCACCACGAGGAAGTTGATCGCCAGCAGCCCCACCAGCGCGTTGACGGCCAGAACCGCCCGCAGGCCGGGGTTGCCCCGCAGGTAGGCGAAGCCCTCCCGCACCTGACCGCGTTCGGCCCTCGCCCGGGGGCGGGGATGGAGCGCGGCCCGGTCGAGCCGCAGCAGCACCGCGGTGGCGAGCAGGTACGAGAGGGCGTTGACGGCGAAGCACCACGACGGGCCGAGCGCGGCGAACGCCACCCCCGCCAGCGCCGGGCCGACCAGCCGGGCCAGCGACTGGATCATCGAGCTGATCCCCAGCGCGTTCGACACCAGCGCCGCTGGCACGAGCTCGACCGGCATGACCTGCACCGCCGGACGGTCGAACGGCAGCACCAGCCCGTACGCCAACGAGAACACCCCGAGCGACCACACATCGAGGTGACCCGCGGCGGTCACACCGACCAGGGCGAGACCGAGCACCGCCGACACCGAGTTCGTGACGACCAGCACGGCGCGCGGCTCGTACCGGTCGAGGATCGCCCCCGCGTAGCTGCCGAACACCAGCAAAGGCAGCCATTGGAGGGCGACCACGCCGCCGAGCGCCGCCCCGCTCTCGGTCAGGTCGACGACCACCAGCGCCAGGGCGAGGGTGTGGAACCACGTCCCGATGCTCGACAGGCTCTGGCCGAGGAAGTAACGCCGGAAGTTCGGCACCGCCATCGACGCGAACGTGGACGCCCGCCCGGCGTCGACCGTGGTCACGCCCGTTCGGCGAGGTGGTGGTGCCGCGGTCCGCCCGGGTCGTCCGGCGCGGCGCCCACGAGGTGGCGGACACGCAGCTCGCTGAGCGGACCCAGCGCGTCGTACACGGCGACGAATCGGCCACGGGCAGCGGCGAGCGGCCAGTCGTCCGGCAGGAGGGCGTCGGGCAGGCGCGGGTCGGAGCGGGCCAGCATCCGCCAGCGGGCCATGAGATCGGTGCGCACGATCAGCGCTTCGGCCACTCCCAGCGCACCGCGGTCGACCTGACCCTGCAGCGCGTCGAGGGTGGCGGTGAGGTCGTCGAAGCCGGCCCGCAGCTCCTGCAGGTCCCACGCGTCGACCGCCGCGACGCCCCCGTCGCGGGGGATCTCGGTGGCGCGCAGCACCGTGGCGCTGCTGATGCCGAGGTCGTCGAGGGCGGTGCCAACCGCGTCGAGGATGGGGTGGGGTGAGATCCAGAACCCGTCGAACAACGGACCCATGCCGAGCGACCGCAGCCGGTTGCGGAACGACGAGCGCAGGTGCCGGTCGGCCTCCGGCACCGAGAACGCGACGCAGGTCCACACCCCGTCCCAGGTGACGGGCTCGGTGCCGTAGCGCACGAGGCGGCGGCCGCGCTGCTCGGCGGTGGCCCGGGCGTCGGGGGACAGGCGGTAGGCGGTGCGGCGCCCGTCCTTCACCCGCTCGAGGCGACCGTCGCGGCACAGGCGGCTGAGCGCGGCCCGCACGGCGTCCTCGCTCACGCCGAACTCGGCCATGATCGCCACCAGTGCGGCCGAGGCGATGTGCTCGGTCGTGCCGTACCAGTAGTCGCCGAGCACGGTCACCAGCAGCTGCCCGGCCGACGCCGGCTGCGGCCCGGCGGCGCGGTCCCGATGGCCCCGCACACGTGCCGGGCGAGGCGCCGAGTCCTGTGGAACAGTGGTGCCGTCGGTCGCGGTGCCGTCGGTCGTCGTCACGCCCGCAGGCTACAACGCTCGACAGGTCGTTGGCCGACCGTCGGGTCGTCCGTCAACTGATCGGCCACCCATGTCGGGACGCACTGCGCCTGACGCTGCCTGTGCCGAGGAGACCTGCGGTGCCGATCGAGATGCTGAACCCGGACGGGCTGCCCAAACCCGAGGTGTACCGCCAGATGTCGGTCGCCACCGGCACGCGCACCGTGTACCTCAGCGGCCAGGTGGCCCCACGGCCGAGGGCGAGCCGTCGGGCCGGTGACCTGGCCGCCCCGGTCATCACCAGCGGCTGATCTCGACGTGGACGTTCAACCGGCGTCGTTGGCGTCTGTCGCCATCGGCAAGACTGCAGCGGACTGGAGCGGGTGAGGAGAATCGAACTCCCGTACTCAGCTTGGGAAGCTGATGTTCTGCCATTGAACTACACCCGCGAGTGGACGATTGAGGCTAGCCGAACGATCCGGTGACGATCGAGTGGACGCGAGCGGGAAGACACCCGGTCGTCGTCAGGCCTCGAGGTGGCGGAGGAACGACGCCCGCCACACCTCGTCGTAGCGGTCGTAGTCGCGGCGGAGGTCGTCGCCGGGCCAGTCGTCCGGGGTGAGCTCCGGGGGCAGCAGTGGGTCGCGCTGGAGCAGCCGCAGCACCGCCGCCGACGCCACGAAGCCGGCCCGCAGCGTGGCCGTGTCGCCGGCCTCGACACCCGGCAGCAGCGCGGCCAGCTCCGACCGCAGTGCGCGGGCGTCGGCTGTCCACGACGCAAGGTCCCACAGCTCCGCGAGGTCCGGCGTCGGCTCGACGTCCGCCCGGCGCACCCACAGGCACTGGGTGATCGTGACCGCACGAGCCTCGGGGGCGCGGTCGGGGGGCAGGTTGGCCGGGCGCATCCAGATGCCCTCCCGCAGTTCGCCGAGGCGCAGGTCCGACAGCGCCTGGCGCACGAGCGCCCGATCGGTGGCGGCACGCGCCGCGCCGGAGCCGACGAGGGCGATCTCCCAGGCGCCGTCCCACCGCTCGGTGGTGGCGTGCCGGCTGGCGGTCTGCCGCGCCTGGCGGTCGAGCAGATGACCGGCGAGCTGGTACCCCTGGCCCGAGGGCTCGATCTCGCCGGTGCCGGACATGCGTGACAGGGCGACCCGGATGGTGCCCTCCGGGATGCCGAACAGGTCGCCGGCCCGCACGAGCGTGCGGGTGGGGAGCCACGGCGGGTCGGTGCCGAGGAGCGTCGACGCCACGACCGACCGGGCGGTGAGGGGATTACGTTCCGTCGACATCTGTCCCCAGGTGTGTAACATGTCCCCATGATCGCCACGGCGAGCCCGCAACCGACGGCGCAGCCCACGATGCTCCCCCCGGCCGACGCCCTCCCCGACGTCCTGCCGACCGATCGCCTGACCGCCGGCGGCAAGCCGGTGCCTGACCTGCGTGCCGACCTGCGCCGCATCGAGGACCTGCGCAACGTCGGCAGCGTGATCCTGACGTGGGGGCAGGCAATCGCGACGATCGGCGTCGCGATCTGGCTCGCCAACCCGTTCGCCTGGGTGGCGGCGTTCCTGCTGATGGGGCCGGTGCACGCACGGTTTGCCATCATCGCCCACGAGGCCGCCCACAAGCTGCTCTTCACCAACAAGAGCATCAACGACTTCGTGGGCCGGTGGCTGCTGGCGTACCCGGCGTTCGTGCCGTTCGAGGCGTACCGGCGCTCGCACTTCGCCCACCACCGCGAGGAGTTCGGCCCCGCCGAGCCCGACCTGAACCTGTACGTCGGCTACCCGGTCACCCGCAGCTCCTTCGCACGCAAGCTGCGCCGCGACGCGTTCGGCTCCAGCGGGTGGAAGAACCTGCGCGGCCTGCTGTACGCCCTGCGGAAGCCGAGCTCGCGCGCGGTGGCCTTGCGCATCCTCGCCGGGCAGCTCCTCGTGCTGGTGCCGCTCGCGCTGATCGGCCGGCCGGAGCTGTACGTGTTGCTGTGGTTGGCGCCGTGGATGACGTCGTGGCGCGTGATCAACCGCCTCCGCGCCATCGCCGAGCACGGCGGCATGACGGCGTCGAAGGACCGCCGGCTCACCACCCACCACGTGCGCCAGAGCCTGCCGGCTCGGTTCGTGTTGGTGCCCTTCCACACGGGCTGGCACCTGGCCCACCACGTCGACATGGGCGTGCCGTGGCGCAACCTGCCCCGCCTGCACGCCGAGCTGGTGGCCGCCGGCTGGGTGACCGAGGGCCTCGAGTACCCCAACTACCGCGCCCTGTGGCGTGCGCTGCGCTCCCGCCCCGAGGGCGCGGCTGCCGTCACCGGCACCCCCGTCACCGGCACGCCCGTCGCCTGACCCCGGCCAGGGAGGACGTGGACGGGGGTGGTGGTTCTTCTCGACCCCTTCGGCGTCCGTCCCCGGACCGGGCACTAGGGTCGTGCGGCGATGATCCTGTCGGACCGCACCATCCGTGAGCAGCTCGCCGCCGGGCGCATCGCCATCGAGCCGCTGGACGACTCGTGCGTCCAACCGTCGTCGGTCGACCTGCGGCTCGACCGGCTCTTCCGAGTCTTCCTCAACCACACGATGTCGGTCATCGACGTGCGCAAGGACCTGTCGGAGCTCACGCAGGAGGTCGAGATCTCCGACGGCGACGCGTTCATCCTGCACCCGGGCGAGTTCGTGCTCGGCTCGACGTTCGAGAAGATCTCGCTGCCCGACGACATCGTCGCCCGCATCGAGGGCAAGTCCAGCCTCGGTCGCCTCGGCCTGCTGATCCACAGCACCGCGGGCTTCATCGACGCCGGGTTCTCCGGCCACGTCACCCTCGAGCTGTCGAACGTCGCCAACCTGCCGATCACCCTGTACCCCGGCATGAAGATCGGCCAGGTGAGCTTCCTGCAGATGACCACCCCGGCCGACGTGCCGTACGGGTCGTCCAAGGTCGGGTCGAAGTACCAGGGTCAGCGCGGCCCCACCGCCAGCCGCTACTGGGAGAACTTCCCCGACGACACGACCGCCGTCGACCGCGACTGAGTCGTTTCCGTCGTCTCTCAGGTGGCCATGTGCTGCTGAGAGACGACAGATCCCCGGCTCGGCTACCCGTGGGGGATCGTGAACGACGGCGGCTCGCCCACGGCGGTGCCGCCTGCCACGATCGTGGCGGTCACCGTCGTGTTCTCGGTCTGACCGTCGCCGTCCCACGCCACCGGGTGGGCGAGCACCAACACGTCGTCGATGCTGAAGGTCTCACCCGGTGCGATGGTGTCCACGGTGCAGGTGACCGTCGTCGGCAACCCCCCGCGGGCGAGCGCGGCGACCCAGTCCGTGGGGGCGGACGCATCGGTCCAGCAGCCGGCCGGCACCGGTGCGGCGAGCGCGGCCCGCAGCGCCTCGCCGCTGGGCGCCCCCTCCCGGTTCGCGAGCGCCGCCATCGCCGCCTCGACGTCGACTCCCGAGGGCACGAAAGCACCGTCGCCGGTGAGCGTCAGCGTGATCGTGACCTCCACCGCGTCATAGGAGGATGCATTCGTGACTCCGACGCGGGCGAGGACCACCTTCGGCCCGGCGATGCCGGTGTAGGCGAGGTCGACGAGCGACAGCTCCGGTGCGTACGGGGTGAGCTCGACGTTCACGGGCGCACCCTCCGGCGCGCCATCGCGCAGGATGGTCGCCGTGGCGTTCTGGGTGCCTTCCGACGCCTGGCTCACCAGGAGGTCGAACGTCTGGTTCTCGCCGGTGACCGGCTGCTCGAACGTGCACTTGATGTTGGCGCCGGCCACCGTGCACCCCTCAGGCTGGCCCACCGCCTCGAACAGCGCCCCGCCGCTGATGTGGACGTCGAGCACGAGCTCGCTCGCCTCGCCGTCGTCGGACGATGACAGCGGGGAGATCGCCGCGGCCCCGTCGGCCGCGGCCTCGCCGACCGTGAGCGACAGCGTGCCGGTGCCGGGGCCGGTGGGCCTCCACGACGACGCATCGGTGAACGCCAGCTCGGCTGGAGCCGGCGGGTTGGTCGGGGGCGGCGTGACCGGCGGCGCCGGTGGGTCTGTCGGCCGCGGCGGGGGTGGGTTCGTCGGCCGGGGCGGGGGCGTGGGAGCCGATGGCCGCGGCGACGGTGCCGGCGACGGCGACGGCGACGGTGATGGCGACGGTGCGGGTGCCGGCGCCGACGGCCGGCTCGGCCGCCTGGACCCGGACTCCGGGCTGCTGCGCGGCCCGCTGCGGGGCAGCGGGCCGGCGATCTCGTCGTCGAAGTCGTCGTCGTCGAAGTCGAAGTCGTCGCCGAAATCGTCGTCGAAGTCGCTGAAGCTGTCGCCGGGGCCGAACCTGTCGCCGAGGTCGAAGTCGTCCCCCTCGTCGAACGGGCTGAGGGCGAAGTCATCGTCCCCGAACACCGAGTTGCTGTTCCGCTCGCCCGCGTCCCCGTCGTCGCTCCCGCCCCATCCGTCCGCGGTCTCGGCGTCGCCGCCGATGTCGGCCGCGTCGGCGGCGGAGTTCACCGGCCGGTCGTCCTCGCGGGACACGGCCGTGCCCATGCCGACGAGCCCGCCGACCACCGCAGCGATGGCGGCGGTGCTGCCCACGGTGGGAGCGAGGTTCTTGAGCTTCGCGACCAGGCCCTTGTCAGCGGCCGCCGCACCCGCGGCCGCCCCGCCTGCGGCGGCGCCCGCGGCGAGCGTGCCGCCGCCGACCAGCAGGAACAGTGGCAGCACGGCGCGGGCGAGGCTCCGGTTGACGTCCTGCAGCTCGGCCAGCAGCGCACGACACGGCTCGCAGCCCTCGAGGTGGGCGTCGACAGCGGTGCGATCGCGGTTCGACAACCCGTCTCGCACGTAGGCGCCGAGCTGCGAGCGCCACGGCTCGTGATCGGGGGCCGGGTCAGCGAGGAGGTGCGCCTGCAGGTAGGCCTGTCGCAGCTTCTCTCGTGCCCGGTAGGACATGGCCGCTGCGGCGTTGGCGCTCACGCCCAGCACGTCGGAGAGCTCGCGGGGTTCGCGACCTTCGACGGCGGTGTGCCACAGGACGGCCTGCCACCGGTCGGGCAGGCTCTCGAAGGCCCGGGTGATGATCGCCCGGTCGGCCATCTCCAGCTCGCCGGCAGCGGCGGCCTCGTTGATCGGCTCGGGGACCTCGTCGATGGACTCGTCCGCCAGGTGTTCGCCCTGTTCGGCGGCCAGCCGGCGCAGGGTCACGAACAGGTAGGCCCGAAACGACTCGGTCGGCCCCGCACCCCGTCGCAGAGCGCCCAGCACCCGTTCGAAGGCACCGTTGACCATGTCGTCGGGGTCGCCCATGCGGCGATAGCTGCGCGCCAAGCGGATCGCGGCCGGCTGGTGGCGCACGTACAGCTCGGTGAACGCAGCCTCGTCGCCGTTGCGCGCCTGGTCGAGCAGCTCGGTGTCGGTGAGGGCGGTGATGGTCATGTCATGGGGGGCATGTCATGGGTTCCTGCCGGCAAGTGTGGCCCATCGGACCGCCCACCACCACCCGTATCGACCACCCTATGCGTTCATCCGACCGCCTGTGGAACGAATGCGTGGCCTCGTCACCAAGATTTCTCCGGCGATCTGCGTCATAGATGGTTGGCACCCCCCTCTCATCGGGCATGAAGGAGATGCAGGCGCCGCACCACCCACCCCGATCGGGTGCGGATGGCGTGTTGCGTCTCCTCTCGCTCGTCGACCGGTCGGCGCCGCCTCACCGGCCGGTCGGCGGGCTAATCCACCGCTGGTACGCCGCGTCGGGTACGGACCTGCTCTTCGACGAGTGGGCCGACCCCGCGGCCCAGCACCTCGCCGACGTCTTCGACCGAGACGCGAGCCCCGATGTCGTCGAGCAGGCGATCGTGTCCTTCGCCCAGGCGCGCGCCGGAGCCGGGCACGACGTCGACGAGGTCGCTGTCGACCTCGTCGCTCTCGTGCGGGTCGCCTGGCCGTCCCGCCGGGCCTCGTGGGGCGAGGTCATCGACCCGGTCGGCCTGCTTGCCCGTGCGTTGGGCGCCTGGGCCGTGGAGCACACCGCGGCGTCGGCCGGGCGCGGGTGCATCGATCCCGTCAGTGGCCTCGCGACGGGCCAATACCTCAAGGAACGCGTTCGTGAGCTGCACGACCAGTGCGGCGCGCTGGCCATCTCTCCCCCGGTGACCTTCGGCGCCCTGGTCGTGCAGCTCCACCTCGCCACCGCGTCCGCCACCAATCGCATCGCCACGCGGGTCGATGTCGGCCGGATCCTCGCCGACCGGTTCCGCGCCGGCGAGACGCTGGCGGCGCCGAGGCCCGGCCGGCAGGTGGCGGTCATGCCGGCCTACGGCATCGACCGGGCGATCCGCGCTGTGCGCTCCGACCTCGCCACGCTCGCCGTGCGTGACGGGGTGGGCATCACGGTCGACCGCGTGGCCTTCGCCGAGCGGGCGGACGCCACATACGAGTCCCTGGCGGGAACCACGGTGGCGTCCTAGCGGACGACCACCGGACGACGGAAGGGCGGCCGCGAGGGCCGCCCTTCCGTCGCGTTGCTGGTGCGGGCCGAAGCTCCGCTGTTCAGTCGCGCGCCGTCTCGAGCCGCTCGGCGTCGCGGTTCTCGAGGGCCTCCAGCAGGTGCATCGAGATGTCGGCGACCTTGACCTCGTCGTCTTCCTTGCCGGCGGCCTTGGCCCCGTCGTCGATCATGATGTAGCAGAACGGGCAGGCGACGGCGATGCGCGAGGCACCGGTGGCGATGAGCTCCTCGCTGCGCTCGTCGTTGACCTTCTTGCCCGTGGTCTCCTCCATCCACATGCGGGCGCCGCCGGCGCCGCAGCACATGCCCTTGGTGCCG
>CAYUXB010000033.1:0-21212 GCA_964448525.1 uncultured Acidimicrobiaceae bacterium | reverse complement strand
CAGCGGGATGTCGTCGATGCCCAGCTCCTGCCCGAACGGCAGGATGAACCCGCCGAGGCAGCCGTCGACGTGCAGGCCGACGCCGCGCTGCTGGGCCAGCTCGCCGAGGGCGGGGATCGGGTCGATCGTGCCGTAGGGGTAGTTGCAGGCCGAACCCATGATGGCGATGGTCTGGTCGTCCACGAGGTCGGCCATCGCCGCGACGTCGACCGTCGTGGTGACCGGGTCGATCGGCGCCACCCGCAGCTCGATGCCGAACAGGTGGCACGCCTTGTCGAAGGCCGGGTGCCCGGTCTCCGGCTTCACGAAGTTGGGCCGGGTGACCCCCCGGGAGGTCGCCTGCTCGCGGTACGCCAGCACGGCGTGGAGGATGCTGCCCGTGCCGCCCGTGGTGACGAGGCCGGCAGGCTCGGTGTCGGCGACCGCGTCCGCGTGGAACAGGTCGAGCGCCATCGAGAGGATCTCGGC
This sequence comes from uncultured Acidimicrobiaceae bacterium, assembly GCA_964448525.1. Classification (GTDB taxonomy): domain Bacteria; phylum Actinomycetota; class Acidimicrobiia; order Acidimicrobiales; family VFJN01; genus ZC4RG19. The sequence continues at coordinate 20,744 of CAYUXB010000033.1, read as the reverse complement.
CTCGAACTTGGTGGCGCTCGGGCACATGTCCCGCTGCAGCACGTTGACGTGGGCGAACAGACCGAACGCCTCGTTCATGAAGTCGTAGTGCCCGTGGTCGCCGCAGTACATGGTGCCGGAGACCTTGCCCGTCTCCCAGAAGGCGTCCTCCTCGTTGGCCATCGCCTGCATCTCGGCCAGCACCTCGTCGCGGGGCCGCCCCTGGTCGGGAAGGGTGCGATTGACCGGGAAGCGGTCCTCGTACGGAAAGCTGGCCATGCGGTGTCGTCCCCCATCGGTGGCGTCGTGCGGCGAACGTAGCACGACTCTGGAAGTTCTTCCAGAGTCCGGGTACGGTCTCCCGCCATGGCCGACCGCCCCGCCGCTCCCCGTCCCGACGGTTCGCCCGACGGACCGCGCCGGCACCGCCCGCAGGCCCAGGCCCGACGGGACGCGCTCCTGCGGGCGGCGGTCGAGGTCGCCGCCGAGCGCGGTACCGCCGGCACCACCCACCGGGCCGTCACCGAGCGGGCGGGGCTGCCGCTCGCCACGGCGTCGTACTTCTTCTCCTCGATCGACGACCTGGTGGCCGAGGCGTTGCGCACCCACGTCGCGGACGAGGCCGCTCGCCTCGAATCCCTCACCACGTCGTTCGATGCGCCGGCGGGCGAGCACCATCCCGACGACATCGCCGCCGCCCTCGCCGAGGCGTCGATGCCTGACGGCCCGCTGCCGTGGGCACTGGCGCAGTTCGAGGCCTACCTCCAGGCCGCCCGCGACCCCGGGGGGCGCGAGCCGGTGGCCGACGCCCTCGCCGTCTACGAGCGCGTGGCGGAGGTGGCGCTGCGGGCCGCGGGCGCCCCGCCGGACGCGGCGGCCGCCGCGGCGGCGGCGTTCAACGCGCTCGCCGACGGCTTCTCGCTCCATCGCCTGGCCCGCCCGCAGAACGACGACGTCGACGCTCTGCGCCGGGCACTGCGGTTGCTGTTCCTCGGCCTGCTGGTCGACAGCGGCGAGGTCGACCGCGCCGTCGCCGTCGCCGCTGGCGGGGCCCCGCAGCCGAGACGCTCGGCAGGGGTGGGCACATGAGCGACGGCGTCTCGACAGGAGGCCTCGCCTACACCCACCCGAAGCTCATCAGGAGAGCCGCGACCCGGGCGTCGAACTCCTGTCGTTCCGAGCGGGTCAGACGGTCGACAACCTGGCCGTCGTACGCGTGCAGGTAGGCCGCTCGCCGGGCCGGGTGGCAGTCAGGTCTCGGCCAGGACCACCTCGACCTCGTCGAGGAAGGCGGACCAACTCTCGTGGGCCTCCTGCCAATCGTCGGCGACGGCAGCGAGCTCCCACCCACCCTCGACCGACTCATCGGTGCTCCTCAGGAGATCCGAGACGTCGGCGACGACGGACGCCACGGCGTCCTCGTAGGGCGTCGAGGTGGCGAGGGCCTCCAGGTCGGCCTGCTGCTGTCGAACCGACGAGCGCCACTGGCTCACGGCAGCGATCGCATCCGGGTCTGGTGCGATCGCCGCGATCAGCACCGACCAGCCGAGCTGCCGGCTGTCCACCTGGAGCCCGAGGCCCAGCCTGTACATCTCGGCCGCCGCCCGCGCGTCAGGATCGTCCATCGCCAGGACGAAAGTCTGCTCGGCGTCGAGCAGCATGCCGACGAGCTCACCGTAGCGATCGGACACGCCGACCGCGACGTCCATGTCCGCCAGGTTCCGGTCGTCGGACGCGAGGCCGACGTCCGCATCGCTGCGCAGGTGGTCGAGGTCGACTGAGGAGTCGAGCCACTCCTGGTGGATGCCGGCGTCCTCTGAGGCGGCCGCGGCAACCTCGAACGCCGCGACCGCGGTGTCGGTGCTGCTGCGGGCTGTCGCTGTGTCGACGCCGGTCGACGCGAGGACGTCTTCGAGTCCGGCACCGTACGTCAACGTCGCCATCCGCTCGTCCTCGAGCGCCGTGATCAGGTCACCCACAGCCAGCACGAGGTCCCGGGTCGAAGCGCCCGGGTTCGGGGCATCGCCGGCCGCGACGTCGCCGCCGCCGTCACCGCCGCCACCCCGGATGGCCAGTACGGCCCCTCCGGCCAGCACGACCACGAGCGCCGCAGCGGCCGCGACGGCCACCAGCGGGCGCCAACGGCGGTGCGGCGGCAGCGGCAGAGCCACCGGGTCGGCGACGGGCGGCAACCCTTCACCTGCATCATCACCGAGCGTCATGTCGTCGGCACGGGTCGCGAACGTGCGGCGCACACGGTCCTCGACCTCGTCGAGTGGGAGTGTCGGCCGGTCGGTCACGGTGTCATCTCCTTGCGCAGCCGGGTGAGGGCTCGATGGATGCGCGTGCGCGCTGTGGACGGCCGGCACCCCATCACGCGGGCGATCTCGTCGACGGGGAGATCCTCGTAGAAGCGGAGCACCAGCGCGACCTGCTGCTCCCTCGGCAGACGGGCGAGCAGGCCCCATGTCTCGTCGATCTCGGGCGGTTCGACCCGGCCGGTCGACCGAGGCTCCCGCGCGTCACCCATGGCCGCGCGGTCGAGCCAGGTGAGACAGAGCCGGACGAGGGTGGTTCGCAGGAAGGCCGGCGGCACCTCGACCGTCGCCCATCGCTCGTGCAGGCGGATGAAGGCGTCGTGCACCAGTTCGTCTGCCACCTCGGCGCGCCTGGTCATCAGGTAGGCGACACGGCACAGCCGGTCGCGCTCGGAACGGTAGACGCTCTCGAAGGCATCGGAGTCGGGCCCGGCCCGCGTATCAGCCATCACACCCAGGGTTGACCGCCGAGCGGCCGGAGATGTTCCCGTTCGCCGAGCTCCGCTGCGGCACCGAACGGCGAACCGTACCCGGCCGCTGGTCCATGGCGTCGGGCCTCCGGCGGGCGGTTCCACGCCCGCACGCCCGCACGCCCGCACGCCCGCACGTCGGCTCGTCGTGCGATACGTTCCGGCGGTGACCAACGCCCTAGCCGACGGCTTCTCGCTCCATCGCCTGGCACGCCCGCAGGACGACGACGTCGATGCACTGCGCGGGGCGCTGCGGCTGCTGTTCCTCGGGCTCCTCGTCGACAGCGGCGAGGTCGACCGCGCCATCGCCCTCGCCACCGACGGGGCCCGCGAGCGGCGGGGCAAGTAGCGCGTTCGACGAGCCCGGCCGTGCGGCGGCAGGTCACCGCACAACACGCCACCTCCCCCGACCGCGAGCCCGCTGTGCGGCGCCCGGGGTGATCCGCTGGTTGTGGCGTGACGACGGGCCGGTGGGGCCGTTGGGCCGTGGGGCGGGCCGGTCGTCACGCCGCTCCGCCGTCAGGCTGTTCTGTTGTCAAGGAGCGTGGCGTCCCTCACGGTCCGCGATGCGGTGACCGGAGGAGGGCTGGTCGAGTTCGTGTCGATGCGCTGGTCGAGCCGTCGGTGGCGCCGGTGCTGCCGTCAGGATTGCGCGGGTGCTGCCAGCGTCGCTCTCGGCAGCATCGGTGTGGGCGTCGGGCCCGGTGCTGGGGTCGCGCCGGCGTTCGGTGTCAGGCGGTGGCGGTCGTACGTGTTGGTGTCAGGCGGTGGCGCTAGCGCTGGCGGCGCAGGCGGTGTTGTCGCTGACAGTGTTGGTGGTGTTGTCGGGGTGGCGGGGGTCGGTGGGTGGGACGAGTGGTCGTGGGCCGGTGCCGGTAACGAGTTTCCAGCCGTCGTAGGTCTTGCGGCTGTGGCAGGGCGTGGGGCAGAGGCGGTCGAGGTTGTGCAGTTCGGTCACCTGGTCGTCGGCCCACGGGATGCGGTGGTCGTGTTGGATGCAGAGCGTGTTGTCGCACTCGGAGTTCGTGCAGCCGGGTGTGGTCCAGAGCAGAGCGACGCGCTGCGCCGCGGTCGGGCCGCGGCCCACGTTGGTGACGTTGGCGACTCCGACCCCGCGGGTGACGACCAGCTTGACGATGGCGTCGCCGAGCAGCCGGCGGGCCACCCGGGCCGGGACGGGCCCGACGCCCGCGATCTCGCACAGCTCGTCGCTCTCGGTGCGGCCGCGGGTGAGTGCGGCGAGGTCGACGCGTAGCAGGGCGAGGAACCGGGGGTTCTCCTTCGCCCGAGACTTTGAGCCAGCCGATGGCGGCGGGGCCAGGTTCTCGGGGTTCGGGCCTGTCGCCGGATCATCGACGTCGGGTCCGCCCGTCTGACCGGCCAGATCGGGCTGATCCGCCGGATCGTCCAGATCGGCCTGATCCTCCGGCTCGGTGTCACCGCACTGGCCGGCCGGCTCAACAGGGGCACCGTGGCCGGCCGGCTGGGTCGGCGCGGTGCTGGAGCCCGACGCAGAGGCGGCGGGCGTCGGTGCGGTTGCGGGGACCGTCGGGGTGTTGGCGGCGTTGGCGAGGGCGAGGAGCGCGTCGAACGCGTACGCGTCGCGGGACTCAGGCCGGTTCTCGCGCCGCGCGGCGCGGAAGATCTCGTCGATGAACGGTTCCAACACCGCGTTGACCATCGCCCCCTGATCCGCAGTACCGCGAGCACGCAGACACCACGCACCGTCGGGGTCGGTCCAACCGCGCAGGTACCGGTCCCGGTGGATCCGCGCGTGGGTCGCGTCCGCGTCCGGGTCCCCGGCGGCCTTGGCCCGCACCGCCGCCTCCCGCAACTGCTTCAGGCTGGCGGTGCGAGCGGTGTCGAGCAACGACGACTCCGCCCCCGGGTTCCCTGCCGCGGCGTCGGCCACCGTGTCGACCTGATCAGCCGACAGCTCCCCACGCCGCAGGGCAGCCTCCACACCGGGCAACCCGGAGAGCCGCCGCGACGTCGCGATCGCCCGCCGCGCCGCAGTACGAGAGGTACCCGCCTTGCGGGCCAGATCCTCCTCCGGTGGACCGTCGCCCGTGTGCAGCTCGGCCACCCGCGCCGCCAGCAACGTCTTGGCCGCCGATGCCTGCCTCTCGATCGCCGCGAACGCCCCCCACATCGCCGACACCTCACCCGCCGCAACCTCACCAGGCAACAACCCCCGGGTGAGCGCGTCGACCGTCCTGCGGACTTCCTCGATCTCGGCAAGCGTCACGGTCTCGAACACATGTTCGACTCTAGTCAGCGAATCAGCGCCTTTCAAGAAACGTCGTCGGATTTGACAGCCAAAGGGACTATTTCCCTGCTTACGGCCTGAATCAGTCGGATTCCGCCCAGCTCAGCCCCTCCCGGACGCTCGCTCGCCGCCAACAACACGTCTGCCACGGCGGGACGTTGGTCCCGCGGGATCGGCGTGTTCGAGCGCGTGTACGAGGTCGGGCCCGTCTTCCGCCCCGAACCCCACGACACCGCCCGCCATCTGGCTGAGTACCGGTCGCTCGACGCCGAGATGGGCTTCATCCGTGATCACCACGACGTGATGGGCGTGCTGCGCGCCGTTCTCGCCGCGATGGTCGACAGCATCACCGATCAAGCACAACCCGCCCTGCGCGTTCTCGACCTCGAGCTTCCCGAGGTTCCGACCGAGATCCCCGTGGTTGGCTTCGACGACGCGCAGCACATGATCGACGCGTCGACCGGGCGGTCGACGGTCGGCGAGCCGGGCCTCGCCCCCGCGGACGAACGCTGGCTCGGGGAATGGGCTCCAGGCCGAGCACGGCTCGGACTTCGACTTCGTCACCGGCTACCCGATGGCCAAGCGGCCCTTCTACACGCACCCTGACCCAACCAACCCGGTCTCATCGAACAGCTTCGATCTGCTGTTTCGCGGCCTGGAGCTCGTCACCGGCGGACAGCGCCTCCACCGCTACCAGGACTACCTCGATGCACTCCCCGGCGAAGCCCTCGTCGGCGTCGAGGGTTACCTCGAAGCGTTCCGCCACGGCATGCCGGCACACGGTGGCTTCGCGATCGGACTGGAACGCTGGGTGGCGAGGTTGGCCGGCGCAGCGGACGTGCGAGAGGTGACCTTGTTCCCAGGCGACCTCCACCGCCTCGCGCCGTAGCGCCGAGCGAATCCGAATCGGCGATCTGCCTGGGCCGTCCCCGAACGCCGTCCGCCAGACCTCACCACGAACCTGCGTTGCACGCGCCCATGAGGCTGTGGCCGCTTACGTTTCCGTCACGAACCGATCATCGACGCGCGACCATCGAGGCTCGCCTACGACCAGCCGAAGTGCTTCAGGAGAACCGCCACCCGGGCGTCGAACTCCTGTCGTTCCGAGGGCGTCATCCGGTCAGCAGCGTGCCTGTCGTACGCGTCCAGATAGGCGGTTCGGACGGTCTCGCTGGTCGGGCCCCACTCCCGGTAGCGGGTGGCCAGGAGAACTGCTGACTTGGCGATGTCGGCGACCCGCGTGTCGCACGTGATCTCTTCGAAGTCCAGGACGGCCGAGATGCTGGTTCCGTCGTGCAGGATGTTCGCCGAGCGGAAGTCGTTGTGCAGGAGCTGCGCGCGCTCGCCTCGGTTTCGACGGCCGTGCTTCCCCGGATAGGCGGCGAGTGCCTGGTGCAGCGTCGCCAGCATCCGACCCGCGTCGTCGACCTGCCCGGCGTCGTCGACATCGAGGAGGTCACCCTCGACCACGGGGAGCGCTCCGACGAGGAATCGGCTGCCCGGCAGCGGCAGCCGAGACCGCAGCCGCCCCCGGGCGTCGTTGCCGACCTCGACCAGCAGGCGACCGTCCGTCGCCGCGATCGGCGCGGCGACGGGGACCGCCTGCGTGTCGAGCCACGCCACCACGCGCGCGGCATCCGCGAGGCGCGCGAACCGGTGTGGGAGCGACGACCACTTCGTGATCAAGCGACGGCCGCCCGCACGAACCCACGCCATCACGTTCCGGTCGCTGATCACGAGACGGTCGCAGCGGACCACGTCGAGCCCCCAGTACCGCTCGAGCACGTCAGCGACCCACTCGGCGGTGGAAGCACCGTCGCGGAAACCGAAGCGGCTCGTGAGCGCCTGGCCGGGATCCGCCGACTCCCACAGCATGTCCACGGCGGGCACGTCGTTCACGTCGGACAGTCAACCACCGTGCCGGCCGGTGACCCGGTCGGGGCCGCGCGGTACGTTCCTGTGATGGCCGAGCAACTCGTGCCGATCTTCCGGGTCGCTGACGGCTACGCCGCCGCCGAGTGGTACCGCCGCCTGGGGTTCACCGTCGAGGGCGAGCACCGCTTCGCCCCCGACCTGCCTCTGTACCTGTACCTGCGCCGCGGCGACATGTGGCTGCACCTGTCGGAGCACGAGGGCGACGCTCGGCCGGACACCCTCGTGTACCTCTACGTCGACGACGTCGACGCGGTCGCCGAGGAGCTCGGCGTCGAGATCGTCGACCAGCCGTGGGCCCGCGAGGTGGCGCTGACCGATCCCGACGGCAACCGGCTGCGCGTCGGCACCGTCCACCCGAGCTGAGGGCGTTCGCCGAACGGTCGGCAGGCGCGCCAGGATGCGCCGATGGACTTCCCCGACTTCGCGGTCGCCTCGGGTGAGGAGGCGTCCGATCCCCTCGTGCTGCACGAGGGCCGGGTCGTCCGCGTCGACCAGCTGGGTGCGAGCGGTCACCTCGACCGCCTCGACGACGACCTGGCCGACGTGGCCGGGCTCGGCGTGACGGTGTGGCGCTACGGCATGCCGTGGGCGCGCACCGAGGTCGAGCCTGGCATCTACGACTGGTCGCTGTGGGACGCCGCGCTCGCCGCCTGCGAACGTCACGGCCTCACCCCGGTCGTCGACCTGTGCCACTTCGGGCTGCCCGACCACTACCCCGGATTCTGCGACCCGGCCTGGGTCGACGGGTTCCGCCGCTACGCCGATGCCTTCCTCGCCCGTTACCCCGAGCCCCGGTGGTTCACCCCGGTCAACGAGCCCGGCATCACCGCCCTGGCCTCCGCCCGCCTCGGGATCTGGAACGACCGTCGGGCATCGGTGGACGACTACCTCGTCGCCCTCGGCAACATCGTGCTCGCCGACCTCGAGGTGCTCGCCCGCGTGCGCGCGGACAGGGACGGGTGGTGGATCGGGGCGGAGGGCTTCGGCTGCGACCTCCTCGACCCCGACGACGAGGACGCCGCCCGCGACGCCGCCACCGAGATGGCGCTGCAGTGGGCGGTGTGGGACCTGCACCTCGGCGTCGATCCGCTGCCCGGCGCCGCCCGGATGCACGACGTGATCGACCCCGCGGTGCTCACCCGCATCGCCGAGCTCGTCCCCCTCGCCCCCGGGCCCGAGCGGACGGTGGCCGGCCACGACATGTACCCGGTGTCCGCGTCGGCGAAGGGGCGGCGGGCCGAACGCCCGGTGACGATCGCCGACCGGGTCGCCGCCTACGAGGCGACGGCAACCGCGTGGCACGCCCGCTACGACCGGCCGTTCTGGGTGGCGGAGACCTCGAACCTGGGGCTACCCGTGGACGAGGGCCCCGACTGGCTCGAGGCCCTCGTCGGGGGCATCGACCGCCTGGCCGCCCGCGGCCTGCCGGTGCACGGCGTGTGCTGGTACAGCCGGGGCGACCAGGTCGACTGGGACACGATGCTCGCGGCGCCGGTGGGTCGGGTCACCGAGGTCGGGCTCGTCGACGCCGACCGCCGACGCCGCCCGGTGGCGCAGGCCTACGCCGCCCTCGCGCGTGCCCGTCAGTAGGCGGACACCAGGTCGCACACCAGCGGGCCGATGCCCTGTGCCGGAGCACCGGCGCCGAAACCGTCGGCCTCACCGGGCGAGCTGCGCCCGGCCGCCAGCGCCCGCGCCTGCTCGGCCCGCACGGGGTCGCCCGCCGCCGCCCACGAACGGGCGCAGGTCAGCCACCGGTGGCGGGCCTGCACCCGGTCGCCGAGCCGATCGGCCCGAGCGGCCACCGCACCGTGGTGGCGAGCGCGTTCGACCACCGCCAGCGTGGGCGACGGCCGGGGCATCTCGGGCCGGTCGGTCACGTCGACCTCGAAGCGGCGCTGTCCGTGACGACCGCTGTCGGACGGCACGAGGAGGCGAGCGACCGCGTCGGTCGCGACCTCGGGGTCGCGCCCGAACGGGGCCAGGCCGATCAACGTGTCGTCCGCCGCGTCGAACGCACGGGCCCAGAGGCCGTGGCGGCGATCGGCCCACCCGGTGATGCGGACCTCGATCTCGGACGACGTCGACCGGTGGGCCGCCACCGCCGCGTCGGCCAGCGCACCCGGCAGGGCGAAGACGTCGACCCGAGTGCGGCGGACCAGCCGGGCCACGGTCGACGACGATGGGACCGGTGGCGGGCCGACCTGGCCCGACCGTCCGGCGTGACCGACAGGGGCGACGGGAACGGTGTGTCGCCCCCGCTCGATCTCCTCCGCCAACGTGACGAGAGCTCGCGCCGCGCTGTCGTCGACGAGGGGGCGCACCTCGCGCACGAGCCCGGCCAACGCGGTCGCGGCGTGCGCGCCGGGGACAGCGAGCGAGCCGCGGCCGGCGAGGCGCACCAGGAGATCGACACCGGCCTGGGCGTCATGGTGGGCGGTGGCCCGCAGATCGAGCAGGCCCCGCGACGCGACCGGGTCGAGCGCCACGGCCGCTTCGATCAGGCCCGCGGCGCGCACGGACAGCGGAGCCGCCGCCTCGGACGCGGCAGCGTGGGCGAGCGCCGCGCGCTGCAAGGCGGGGGCGACACCCGCCGAGCCGCCCCCGCCCCCGCCCCCGCCCCCGCCCAGGGACAACGGTTCGCCTCCGATGGTCTCGCCCGCGGCGCGCACCGAGGCCGCGACCTGTTCGGCCCGCGCCGCACCGAGCAGGGCGTCGAGCCGCCGGCGGGCCGACCTCGGTAACCGTCCGGCGTCACCGGTGGTCGGCAGCTCGATCGTGAGACCGGCGAGCGTCGCCGGCCGGGCGAGATCGATGTCGAGCTCGAGCGCCCCGCCCAGGTCGAGCCCCGCCGTGCCGGCCGGGCCCGGTCGCTGCGTGCGCACCGTCGCGAGCCGCGCCTCTCTGTCGACGTCGACCGACAGCGGCCCCTCACCGAGAAGTGGCTCATCCATGGTGTACACCCTCCTCGCGCACCCCGGCGACCACGGCAGCTCGGGCGAGCAGGTCGCGGAACCGATGCGTCGCCCGGCTACGTCGTTTGCGCACGCGGACGGAGCGTCCGGCGCCGTCACCGCGGCCTCCGTCGCTCAGACCCTCGCCCGCGGACGCCGTCGCGAAGCACTCGTACTGCCCGGCGTACCAGAGCCCGGCCCACTCGGCGTCGTCGACCGCGGTCGCCCCGCCGGCCGGCCGGGGGCAATCGGCGGCGGGGACGGCACCGTCGACCGACACCACCAGGTAGGCGAGCGCCGCCGCACCGGCCTGCGGGTCGGTGCCGAGAAGGTGGTGGATGGTGCGCCGCACGGTGGCGATCGACTCGCCCGCAACGGCGTCGGCCCCGACGTCGAGGTGCGAGGCCGGGGTGAACCAGCAGCCCTGCACCTCGGCGTCGAGGTCGACGTCGCGCAGCTCGACCACCTGAAGGCGGCGGACACGGGTGCGCACGATGTCGGTGGCAGCCCGCCGCACGAGGGTGGTGACGAACGCCTCGACGTTGTCGATGTGCTCGCCGCCGGACGAGGTGGCGACCCACACCCGACGCAACGCGTCCTGGATGACGTCGTCGGCCAGCGCTCGCGGCAGGTGAAGGCTAGCGAGGGAGCGGTGCACTGCGGCGCGGCCGGTGTCGGACCGCAGGAAGCGGGCGGCGACCTCCGCGGTGTTGAGGCTCTCGGTGATGGACACCGAACGGTTGTAACGGCGGGGTGTGACGCTTTCGCCCTGTCCGGGGGACGCCGTCGAGAAATCTCCGTCGCCTGCGGTCACACCTCTGTCGCACGAGCGACGGAGTGGGCATGGACCCTTCCCCCACCGCACCCACCGACGAGCACCCGCCGAGCGCGCGGGCATGGCGCCCCGCCGCACCGACCGACGAGGCCGCCGTCGCCCGACTGATGGCCGCGATCGCCGCCGGCGACCAGCCCGCCATCTGGGCGCTGCGCACCACCGCCGACGGCCCGGTGCGCTCGCGCATCCGCGGCGAGTTGCGGCGGCTCAACGTGCGCTACGAGGCCGAGGACCTCGACGCCATGGTCACCGATGCCGTCCTCGCCATCTCGGACGTCGCGGGCGCCTGGCGCCCCGGCGGCGCGCCGCCGTGGGCCTGGGCCCACCATCGGGTCGTCGGAGCGGTGCACCGCTTCGTGGGCACGTTCGCCGACTCGATCGACGCGCTCGGCGACGGTGACACCGATGGCGGGCTCGGCTGGCTGGCCACCCACGCCATGTCGGCTGGATCCGGCACCGCCGGCGGCACGGGCCCTGCAACGGGCGCGGTGGACGCGGTCGATCCGCACGCGGCCGTCGCAACCGGACGAGCGGCGCTCCGCGCACTGGGGACGAGCCGTGGCCTCGCCGCTCTCCTCGATGACGCACTCACCCAGGTGGCCACGCCCCGGGATGCCGCCGTGTGGCTGGCGATGGCCGAGGAGCGGTCCGTGGAGAACCGCCACCCCGCGGTGACCGTGGCCGCCCGGTTCGGCATGCGCCCCGCGGCCGTCCGCCAGGTGGTGCACCGCGTGTGGGGACGCCTGGACGACATCACGACCGACAGTCGATTCACGGAGCTGCGCGACGTCCCGCTGTTCGCCGGCCGACGCCGGGGACCGCAGGTGGCCCGGTGAGGGCCGGCGACCCGTCGGAGCTGCTGTGCACTCCGGACTGGAGGGGAACCTCAGCAGGCGCCCGCGTCGGCGCCCCAGCGGACGCACACCTCGTGGTCGGGTCCGGCGGCATCCGGGTCGAGGGCGATGACGCCCCGGTCCTCGTCGACGGTGACCTCGACGATGTTGCCGTCGAGCTCGACCTCCACCTCGCCGTCCCCGTCGCCGACGGGTGCGGCCAGCTCGGTCGGCCCGACGACACCCGCGCGCTCGGTCCAGGCCATGCGGAACACGGCCGTGTCCGGATCCCAGGAGAACGACGTCGGCACCCCGGCGATCGCCCGGGGCTGCACCCGCAGCAGGCGCTCGCCGCTCAGGGTGAGCTCACCATCGGTGGTGATCGGCGACCAGCTGCCCTCGAGCTCGGTCGCCGGGTCCCACGACCACTGCGCCCATCCGGCCATCGCCCGGTCGGCCATGGCGAGCGTCTCGGCGATGTAGTCGGCCATGCGGTCCTGGTCCGGTGGGCCGCCGAACTCGCCCATGTAGAGGGCTGCCCCCAGGGCCTCGGCCTCGCCCGTCCGCATCCGCTCCCACTCGTCGAGGTAGGGGCTGTCGGCCGGGTAGCCGAGGCCGTCGTGCACGGACGACTCGTAGAGGTGGGGCGCGTAGCCGAGCCGGGGGCCGGCGTCCCGGGGGTCGGTGAGGGCGGAGAGGTCGCCGGCGTAGGGGAACGCGTTGAGCAGCGAGGTCGGCTCCACCATGATCCACGCGTCGTCGTCCGCGGCCCGCAGCGTGTCGATGCCACGCTGACTGAACGCGGTCAGGTTCGCGTTGCGGAACGTGCCCGCCGCAGCCTCGGCCTGGATCGCGAGCGTCGCCTCCAGGTCGCCGTTGGCGAAGACAGGTTCGTTGAGGAGGTCGTAGCCGATGACGGCCGGATGGTCGGCGAAGCGCTCGGCCACGTGCGCCCAGGCGTCGAAGAAGTGGTCCTGCAGCTCGGGGTGGCCGCGCTCGGGATCCCAGAAGTTCTGGTAGGCCGCCTGGGCCGCCGGGTCGGCCGCGGCGAGGTACCAGGGCTGGCCCTCGGGCAGCGGCTGCGGCTCGAGGCCGTCGGTGACGACCGCCCAGTCGGGGGCGCCGTTGCCGCCCACTGCCCAGCCGTACACGTCCTGGTGCATGTCGAGCACGACGTGGATGTCCCTCTCCGCGTACCGGTCCATCCAGGTCTCGAGCTCGTCGAGGTAGCCCTCGTCGTAGCTGCCCTGCACCGGCTCGACCGCACCCCACGAGATGAGGAAGCGCACGCTGTTCCAGCCCCACAGCCCCAGGTGGCGCTGCTCGTCGAAGCTCTCGGGCAGATGCGGGTCGTCCACCGAAGCGCCCTTGTTGCCGTTCTCCACGTTGGTGCCGCGCAGGATGAGCACCCGGCCGCAGTCGTCGACGACGAACCGCGGATCGGGGGCCTCGAGCGTCCCGTCGCAGCCGAGCGCGGCCTCCCCGACCGAGGGCGACCCGCCGGCGTCGGCGGCCCCCGTGTCGGCGTCGTCGTCAACGGCCTCCGAGCCGCTCCCACTGCATCCGATCGCGGCGACGATCGCCAGCAGCACTGTCGCGGCCCGGGCGCGCCGGCCCCTGGCCATACGTCGTAAGTCCCCCATCGGGTTCATGGCTACCACGGTCGAGGCGGCCCGTGCCGGGGAGGAAGCGGCCCGTCGTCGCGGCCCATCGGCGGTAGGCGTCGCCGTGCACCGCGACGAGGTTCGGCTCCTCCACCAGGCGCACCTGGACGTGGATGGCGACGACCGCCACCATCGCTCCCACGATCGTCGGCGCGTTCGGCACGAGGAGCGCCAGGCCGGCGGCGAAGGCCAGCATCCCGGTGAAGATCGGGTTGCGGACGAGGCCGAACAGCCCCGAGGTGACGAGGGCCGTCCGCTCGCCCTCGCGCACGCCGATCCGCCACGACGCGCCCATCTGCACCTGGGCGACGAGCGTGAGCACGCCCGCCACGAGAACGAGGGTGACGCCGGTGACGGCTGCCGCCGACGAGGCCGCTCCGGTCCCCACGAGGGCGGCGAGACCCCACGGCTCGGCGGCGGAGCCCGCCCGCATCGCCAGCGCCGGCCCCACCGCGAGCAGGAGGAACCCGCCGGCCAGCGCGGGAGCGACCACGCGGTCGACGCCGGAGCGCTCGAATCGCCAGCCGCTGTCGCCGTGGCGGCGCATCTGGAGGACCGTGCGCCACCCGAAGCCGAGGGCGACGAACACGACGAGGAGGACGAGGGCGACGGCGGAACGGACCATGCGGCTATTTTGCGAGCAATTGCTCGTGATCATCTACTCGCTTCTGGACCGATGCCCCCGCCCACCCTCAGCACCCAGCTCCGACCCCGCAAGACTCCACGCCAGCAACGGGCCCACGAGACCCGTGCTCGCATCCTCGACGCGGCGCGCGCCGTGTTCGAGGAGCAGGGCTACGCCCACGGCACCACAAACCGCATCGCGGCCGTGGCCGGTCTGTCGGTCGGCTCGCTGTACCAGTACTTCCCCAACAAGGACGCGATCCTCGTCGAGCTGGTCGACCGCGACATCGAGGCCGGCGCCGATGCCGTCCTCGGCGCGCTCGCCGCCGTCCTCGGGTCCGACGACGACCCAGCCGGCGTGCCGCTCGACCACCTCATCAGCGCAGCCGTCCATGCGATGGTGACGTTGCACGGCACCGACCGCGGCCTCCACCGGGTGCTTTTCGAGGAGGCGCCCCGGCCGCCCGAGCAGCTCGCCCGCCTGCGCGCCCTCGAACGCGACCTCACGACCCGGGTGGCGGCGCTGCTGGGACGCCACCCCGAGGTGACCGCGACCGACCCGGCGGTGGCGGCCCGGCTGACCATCGACGCGGTCGAGTCCCTCGTCCACCGCATCGCCACCGACGCAGCATCGGGCATCCCGGACGACGTGTTGACCGCCGAGATCACCCGCATGGTCGTCGCCTACCTCACGACCTGACCGGCAGGGCACCAGCAGTGCCCCCTGACAGACGACCGGCACCCCCAGTGGCCGACGACCGCGGTCGGTAGTCTCGGGTCGTGCGACGCCGGTTCCGGCACGACCCTCCCCTCGACGACCGCGCCATGGTGACGCGTACTCGGCTGCTCGATCTGCTCCGTGCTCGGTGGCGGGTGCCCGTCACGGTCCTTTCCGCCCCCGCGGGCTACGGCAAGACGACGCTGCTGGCGCAGGCCCTGGCCGTCAACGCGGCTGCCCCGGTGGGGGTCGACTGCTGGCTGACCTGCGAGCCCGACGACGCGAGCCGGTCGTCGCTGGCAGAGGGGCTGCTCGGCGCGCTCGCTGCGGCGGGACAACCCGGCGGCCCCGGCACCGGCAGAGAGGAGGGGGATCGCGGCGGCCCCGGCACCGGCAGCGAGGAGGGAGATCCCGGCAGCGCCGGAGCGGAGGCGGTGGGCGATGGCGACGCCGGGATCGCCGGCTCGGAGGAGGGAGATCCCACGGACGCCGGGAGGGACGCCGCCCAGGGAATCGGCGAGGCGATGTGGCGGTGGTCGCCCACCCAGGTGTCGCTGGTGGTCGACGACGTGCACGAGGTCGCGGCCGGCTCCGCAGCCGCCGACCTGCTGGACCGGGTGGTGCGCGGCCTCCCGGCCAACGGTCACCTCGTGCTCTGCGGCCGGGGCCCGCCGCCGGTGCCGACGTCCCGGATCGAGCTCGCCGGGCAGTTGGTGCGCCTCGACGAGCGCGACCTCGCCTTCACGGCTGGCGAGCTCGAGGACTTCGCACGGGCGCGCGGGGTGGCCGACGACCGGCTCGACGCCTCCGGGGGCTGGCCCGCCCTCGCCGAGCTGGGCGTCAGCGCCGGGCCGGCCGGCACCGCGGACTACCTCGCCGAGGAGGTCCTGTCCCGCACGCGGGCGACCCCGCGCCAACTCGCCGTGCTCGCGCACCTCGGGCCCGTCGACGCGGATGTCGCCGCAGCCGCGCTGGGCGAGAGCGTCGACCTCGACGACCTGCTCGCCGGGGTACCCCTCGTCGCCCGCGGGCGAGACGGCACCTGCACGTTGCACGGGCTGTGGCGCGGCCTGCTGGCACGGGAGCTGGACGCCGACGAGGTCGCGGCCGCGCGGCACCGGGCCGCCCGCGCGCTGCGGGGGAACGGACGGTCGGTCGCCGCCGTCCGCGTCCTCCTGGACAGGGGCGATGCGGACGACGCGGGCACTCCCTGCGCCGGTGATGCGGACGACGCCGGCTCCTGGGACACCAGCGTCGGCGACGGTGATGGGGACCTCGGCGACGGCGACCGCGACGACGACGGGGTCGGCGACGGCGACCGCGACGACGACGGGGTCGGTGGCCGCGACGTCGGCGACGACGACGACGGGGTCGGTGACGGCGATCTCGACGACGCCATCGTCGACGTGCTCGGCGCCGCCCACCCGCCTGTGGCGCGCGACGTGCTGTCCCGCTGGTGCGACCGGCTGCCGAGCCGCGCCCGCGCGGGTCCCGGCGGTCTCCTCCTCGCCGCGGTGGCCGCCGGCGACACCGATCCCGTTTCGGCGGCGGGCCAGCTCGACGCGGCCGCGACCGCGTTTCGCGACCGCGGTCACCGCACCGGCGAGCTGGCGTGCCTGGTGCAGCTGGGTCACCTCGCATGGTGGTCCGAGGACCGGGCCCGCCTCGTCGCCCTCGTGGCCCGCGTGTTCGAGCTGGAACGGGAGGGGTGCGCGGCGGCCGTCCCCCTCGCGTGCCTCGGGCGCGCTCTCGTGGCCGACGTGCAGAACGACGCCCGGGTGACCCTGGCGGAGCTCGACCGCATCCCGCCCGGGTCGTTGAACGACCTGTGGCAGGCGATCGTCAGCTGGCTGCGGTCGACGTCGTCGATGCACCTCGGGGACGCCCGGGCCGCGCTGGCGGCGGCCGACGCCGCGGTGGCGAGGGCGGGGCGCCTCCACCGGCCGCTGGCCGAGGGCGCCCGGCTGCAGGCCCGCTGGTTCATGGGCGAGGTGGACGCGGTGGCCGCCGCCCTCCCGGAGCTGGTCGAGCGGACGTTCGCGTCGGGCCGTCGCAACCATGCCGCCCTTGCCGCCAGCCAGTGCGCCCTCGCCCATGCGCTGCTCGGGCATCCCGCACCGGCGGCGGAGCACCTGGCCCGGGCCCGCGGTGCCGCCGGCCCCTCCCCCGCCCCGCTCGTCGACTCCCACCTGTCGATCGCCGCCGCGGCGCTGGCGATCGCCACCGGTGACGGCGACGGCGCCGCCCTGCTGCTCGCCGAGCACCTGACCCGCCAGCCTCTGTCCACCGGCCACTCCGCGGCTCCCCAGCAACGCAGCCTGGCGCTCCTCTACGTCCTCCTGCCCACGACCCGGCCGGTCTGGGACGCGGCCGACCTCGGCCCGGCCTTCTCGGTCGCCCGCGACCTGGCCCGGGCGGTGGCCGGACTGCACGACGGCGCCGCCCTGCCGCCGGATGTGCCCGCCCTGCCCGCGCCGGGGATCGTCCGCGCCCACCTCCCCCGCCGCTGGGCGGCCGAGCTGGCGACCACCCTCGCCGACGCCGCCCGCCAGGACGGCTGGCACCTGCTGGAGGCCCTGTGGCCGGCTGCCCGGCCCGACGTCGTGGCGCTGGCCGAGCACGAGGCCCGGCCGGTCCGCGCCGCCGCCCGCGCCGCGCTGGCCCGCCTGGCCGTACCACCGCGGTCGCCGTTCGACCTGCGGTTGCTCGGCTCCCCCGAGCTGCGTCAGGGCGGGGAGGCGGTGACCGCGCCCGAGTGGCGGCGCGAGCGCGTGCGGTCGTTGCTGGGGTACCTGGTGCTCCACCCGACGACCCGTCGCGGCCAGGTGGCCGACGACCTGTGGCCCGCACTCGATGCCGAGGCCCAGTCGCGCAACCTGCGCGTGACCCTCACGTACCTGCTGCGGGTGCTCGAACCCGAACGGACCCCGCGGGCGGCCTCGTTCTTCGTGCGGCAGGAGGGCAACCAGCTGCGGCTCCATGCCGGCGACCACCTCGACGTCGACGTGTGGGCCTTCGACGCCCTGGCCGACCGGGCCGAGGAGGCCGACCGGCGCGGCGCTCCCGCGGCGGCGCTCGACCACGCGCTGGGGGCCGTTCAGCTGTGGCGGTCCGATCCCACGGAGCTGGCCGGCGAGCCGTGGGCCGTGCCGTTGGTCGAGCGGCGCCGCCTCCGCTTCGGGGCCCTCGCCACCCGGGCGGGCGAGCTGCTGCTCGCCAAGGGTGCGGTGGACGGGGCCCGGGCGCTGGCGGAGCGGGCGCTCGCCGTGGACGCCTGGTCGGAGGGCGCCCACCGCCTGGTCGTGGCCGCCCACCGGGCCGCAGGCGACGACGTCGCGGCCCGTCGGGCGCTCGGACGGTTCCGCGGAGCGCTCGACGAGCTCGGGGTCGCCCCGGCCGAGGCGACGTCGATGGTGGCGCGCCTGCTCGAGACCGGTCCCGAGATCGATCCGGTGTCCGGACGGCTAGCAGGCCGCTAGCAAGGCTCGCCGTACGGTCGTCGATGGCGGACGGCTCCACGGCGGAGAGCCACGGCGGCGGACCACATCGGCGGATCCTCGGCGCGGCACACCCGTCCGTCCTCAGACGACGGCGCGCGGTCCTGGCCTGCCGGTCGGCGACCCGCGCCCCTCCCGAGAGGCGGAACCATGACACAGACCCTCGACAGCCTTCGTCCCCGTGACGACGACGACATCCCCGGCCCGGACATCGACGACCACACCTTGGAGTGCCTGGGCGACACGCAGGTCACCTCCTTCACGGCGTCGCCGGCAAGCACCCAGCCGTTCGGCCCGCCGGTCACCCTGCGCTGGTCCGTCTCGTCGCCGTCGACCTGCGGCGTCGCCATCCGGCTCAACGGCCAGGCCGTGGCGAAGACCGGCTCGATGCAGGTGCAGCCGACGGTCACGACCCGCTACTCACTCACGGCCCAGGCCCGGGGGGCCACGAAGAGCCTCGGCAGCGTGACGGTGGCGGTGGACACCGCGGCGTGCGTGACCGTGCCGGTGCCCGAGGCGCTCGTGCGCGACCAGGTGCGGTCGGTGATCGACGCGATCGACGCGGCGAGCGGCGAGATCAGCCAGCGCTCGGCCGCCAAGGTCGAGGTCGTCCCAGGCGGCATCACAGTGGCGCTGCGCCTGAAGGCGGCGGTGAACAACTTCGCCGATCCGGACATCGACGTCGACTTCACGATCGGCCTGCGGATGCGCAACGGCGCGGTGGAGCCCTTCTACAAGAGCTTCTCCGTCGAGGTCGACTGGCCCTGGTGGGTCACCGTCGTGACGCTCGGCGTCTCGGAGTTCGTCGAGGGGCTGATCGCCGACAAGATCGACGCCGCGGCCCGACCGCTCGTCCTCGACGCGGTCAAGTCGTTGATCGAAGGCATGGTCGACCAGCTGCCCGACGGTCTGCGCCTGCACTCGCTGCAGCTCGTGACCGACGAGATCCGGGTCACGGCGTGCCCGGGCGGGCCGAGGTTCGTCGACGACCGGTTCCTGGTGCTGACGACGGGCGTGCTCCAGGGCGTGGTGGCCGACGGCTGATCGCCGGGCGCTCCGTCCGCCCGCCGCCGACGGCGCCGGTGGGCGGACGGTGCCGCGCCCGCGCGGCCGCACCACGGTCCCGCAGCGGCGCGGCAGCGCGCCACGTGGGCGGGGGCGGTTTCCCGCGCGCGACCCGCCAGGATGGGCCGTCGTATGACCGACCGACGGGTGCGAGCGATGGCGGAGACCGGCTGAGCGTGTGGGGACGCCTCCGCCGCGCCCGGTCGCCGCTCCCGCCGAACTGGCGCGAGCTGACGGCGGCGAGCCTCGCCCACTGGGCCGTCCTCGACGACGACGAGCGTGTGCGACTCGGCGGCCTGATGGCCGAGATCGCCTCGCGGCGTTGGGAGGCGGCGAGGGGCTTCGCGCTCACGGACGAGATCCGGGTGGTCATCGCGGCGCAGGCCGCACTGCTCATCCTCGGCCTCGACATCGACTGCTACCGGGACGTGACCGCGATCGTGGTCCATCCGACGACGGTGACGCTGCGGGGCGAGCGCGCCGGGCCGGCCCCCGGGGTGCGCACCGACGCGCCGCTCACGATCGTCGGCCAGACCCACGACCGGCGAGGACCCGTGCTGATCGCGTGGGATGCCGCCCGGGCCGGCGCCCGCCATCCCGAACGGGGCTACAACGTCGTGCTCCACGAGTTCGCCCACAAGCTCGACATGCTCGACGGCATGGTCGACGGCACGCCCCCGCTGCCGGACGCCGCGGCCCGGCGACGGTGGGTCGAGGTGTGCACGGCCGAGTACCGGGCCTTGCGGGCGGGCGAAGGCCCCGCCCCGCTGCGCGGCTACGCCGCGGTCAACCCCGGCGAGTTCTTCGCCGTGGCGACCGAGGTGTTCTTCGACCGCCCGGTGGACCTGGCCGCCGCGACCCCCGACCTCTACGACGTGCTACGCGCCTTCTACCGCCAGGACCCGGCGACCCGCGCCGCCCGTCCGCCCCGCCGCTGACCCACCGGACGGGCCGACGGGCTGAGGCTCTGGCGGCGCGCTGGGCCGGCGCCGCGCCAGGGCCGGAGACGACCGCGACATGAACCGGTCCACCAGCCGCGCGTGGGACCATCGACCCATGCCCTCCCCCGAGACCCGCCGCGGGCCCGCCGCCGACCTGGCCACGCGGGCGGACGAGCTGATCCGGGCGCTCGCCGGCCCCGAGGCGGTGATCCGCCCCGACCAGCTGGCGGCCATCGAGGCGCTGGTCGTCGACCGCCGCCGGGCGCTCGTCGTGCAGCGCACCGGGTGGGGCAAGTCGGCGGTCTACTTCCTGGCCACCGCGCTGCTGCGCGAGCGCGGGGCCGGGCCGACGCTCGTGGTCTCGCCGCTCCTCGCGCTCATGCGCGACCAGATCGCCGCGGCCCGCCGGGCCGGGATCGTGGCCGAGACCGTCAACTCGTCCAACACCGAGGACTGGGACGCGATCCACGAACGGGTCGTGTCCGGTGAGATCGACCTGCTCGTCGTCTCGCCGGAGCGGCTCAACTCGCCGGGGTTCCGCGACGACGTGCTCCCCCGTCTCACCGCCGCGCTCGGCCTGCTCGTGGTCGACGAGGCGCACTGCATCTCGGACTGGGGCCACGACTTCCGCCCCGACTACCG
>CAYUXB010000032.1:19741-21457 GCA_964448525.1 uncultured Acidimicrobiaceae bacterium | reverse complement strand
CGAGCAGCCCCAGGAGCGCGAACCCCAGCGCGGCCACCGTCACGAGGCGCAGGCCGGCAACGGCCGCCGCGTCGGGCTCGACCCCGGCGGCCACCGCCAGCGTGAGGACCGCATCGACGACGAGTGCCGCCAACGCCACGAGGACGCCGACCGCAGTGGGCAGCTGCCGGCCCCGGTAGTTCTCGCGGGCGAAGACGTCGACGGCGAACGACGACCGCGTCATCCCCCACAGCGCCACCGCGACGACCACACCGGCGACGAAGCCGGCCACGACGATCATGTGGACCTCACCGTGCACCCCGCACCCGGTCGACGTAGGCCGGCCAGTCCACCAGCACGAGGGGCACCGCGAGCGCCCAGGCCCAGTAGTCGAGACCGAGCAGGAACCACGTGCTCGCGTGCAGGAAGACGGCAGCAGCCGCGTACCAGACCCGCGTCCAGCGGACCCAGATCACCACGGGGAACGTCAGCTCCGCGCCCAGGATGAACACACCGGACGCCCGCGACAGCCAGATGTTCTCGCCGGTCCACTGGGCGAGGCCGGGCCAGCCGCTCGACCCGATGCTCGGCCCCCAGAGGGACACGTACCGCATGTTGTCGCCGTACGCCCACGACGGACCGGACCGACGCAGCTTGTGGTACCCGGCGAAGAAGTAGATGAGGGCCGTGACGACGATCGCCACCCGCACCGGCCACCCGTAGCGCCGCCGCGGCACGCGATCGCTCCGGTCGACCCGTGTGGGCGCCAGCAGGAACGGTGCCGACACCCACAGCAGCAGCAGGTCGTTGTGCAGCACCTTGCCCCGGCTGCCGCGCAGGCCGGCCAGCACCAGGTAGCAGACCCAGGCCACGGCGAAGGCCAGCCGGGGATGCCGCCGCAGCACCGCGGCCACGGCCGCGAGACCGCCGACGACCTGGATGGCGATGAACACCTCGGCCGGGGGCATCCGATCGAGGAAGGCGAGGAACGGCACCGGGTCGACGAGCGCGGTCGGCGTGTCGGCGAGCTGGCGGTACGAACCGGCCACGACGCGCACGCCGATGAGGGCGGCGAGCCCGGCCTGCACGAACAGGAGCCGGGAGGCGGTCTCGGGGCCCCAGAGCGCGTCGTCGACGGCGGTGCGAAGGCGACCGACCCGCTCACGCCGCGACGGTGCCGGGGTCGAGGTGGCGGTCACGAGCCCTCCCCCGTCGCCGAGTCGCGCCCGCCGCCCGCGCCGAGCAGGCGGGCGTCACATTCGTGGAACGGCTCGATGTCGTGCGTGGTGGTCCACTCGCCGTCGCGCTCCACCAGTTCAGCGTGGTCGCGCCCGATGACGAGGGCGACGGTGCCGGGGTGCGCGTCGAGGACCGGGTCGAGCAGCGCCAGGCACACGGCGTCGCGCTGCGCCGTCGAGGCGCCGCGGAGCTCGGCCATGGGCCAGGCGGCGTGCCGGTAGCGCAGCGGAAGCTCCTCCAGGCTGACCACCCGGCGCTCGCCGTCACGGTCGACCGCTTCGAGGACCCAGAAGCTCTGGTCGGCGTCGCGGCTCAGGCTGAACAGGCGCCACCCGGTGAGTGGCCAGGCGTCGAAGCCGATGACACCCGGCACCAACAACAGGACGAACAGCACGGCGACCAGGACGCGGGCGGACCGGGGCGCGGTGTCGGCCTCCCCGTCCGTCCCTGGCCCGGCGGCGGGTGCGGCCGGAACCGCGGAACCACTCGGCCGAGCGG
>CAYUXB010000032.1:0-19641 GCA_964448525.1 uncultured Acidimicrobiaceae bacterium | reverse complement strand
CCACGTCCGACGTCCCGTCGTCGGCGGGTTCGTTCATCCCGGCTCTGCTCCCGCCCGAGCCGGCGGCTCGGCGGGAGCGGACTCGGGCGCAGGCGCGGGTTCCGGCCGGGGACCAGGGGCCTCGGGGTCGGCAGCCGCCCCCGAGCCGGCGGTGTCCGTCGCCGCGAGCGCGGGGGTTCTCGGCGAGGCCTGCTCGGCCAGGGACAGCCAGGCCAGCGAGGCGATCAGCACGAACAGGGCCACCCCGCCGACGATGGCGCCCGAGTCGTTCACCGCGCTGCCGAGCACGGCGGCGACGATCGTCGCCACCGTCCCGGCGCGCAAGGTGGGGATCTGCTCGCGCAGCCTCGCCATGGGCCGGGTCGGGTAGCGCGACAGGAACACCAGGAACACGACCGCGATGGGGATGGCGGCCACCCAGAACGAGCTCGTGGTCACCCCGAGGTTGGCGAGCAGCTTGCGCTCCATGATCGACAGGAGCGGCCCGAGGCCCTCGTTGCCGACCCGCTCGAAGAGGCGCCCGAGGTGGGCGCGCTCGCCCGCGGGCCGCGCGAGGTCGAGCATGCCGAACGCCGCGACCGCGGCCGCGGTCGCCAGCAACCCGACGACCACGGCACGCACACGCACCCGGTAGCCGGTGACCAGCGCGGCGAACACCAGGATCGTCGGCGTGAACGCGATGATGCCGCCGACGTCGGACCCGAAGACGGGAACGCCGATCACCACGAGCACCGCGACCAACAGGGCGACCGCTGCGGCACGGCCGCGACGATCGGGCCAGCGAGCAGCGATGAACGCCCCCAGCAGGCACGCAGCCGCGGCCACCATGCCGAACGAGTAGTTGCTGATGCCGTACAACCGCGAGTTGCCGGTCGGCGAGTAGCCGAACGCGGCACTGAGGCTGAGCTTCGACCCGGTCATCACGTCGGCGAGCGGAACGGCCATGACGAGCACGAGCACGGCGACCAGTGCCAGTCGGGGCCGGCCGGTGCGGCGGCCGGCCAGCGTCAGGACCCCGGCGACGACGAGTGCGCCGATGCTGACGAAAAGCCAGTAGAAGCCTGCGCCGAGATCCTCCAGCGGAAAGGCCCGGGCGACGAACGACAACGGCAGCACGGCCATGACGGCGAGAGCGGCGAAGGCGACGACGCGGCGAAGCCGCGGCGTGCCGCCGCGAGCCACCACCGCCATCGCTGCCGCGCAGATCAACCCGAGCACGACGACCACCGCCAGGGTGGTGGGGAACAGGAGCTGCTCCCGGAAGCGTGACGCCTCGTTCAGGGCGACCAGCCGGTCGACCCGCGCGTCGAGGCTGTCCCCGGAGCGCAGCATCTCGGCCGGGCGGCCCTCCATCTCGACCGGACGCGGCACGTCCAGCAGCTCGAGCACGGTGGGGGCGACGTCGACCAGGGTCAGGAATCCGGAGCGTTGCGTCGAGGCCGAGCGCATGTAGCCCGGACCCCGCCCGGGCGCCCGCACCGCGGACACCGTGAGGTCGCGGTCGCCGCGCAGGTTGTACGGCGCCAGCAGCATCACGGCGTCGCGGTCGGGATCGACCGCGGCGAGCAGCCGGGCGACGAGGTCGTCCGCGTCGTCCAGCGCCCGGCGACGCAGCTCGGCGTAGCGCCCGCTGTCGACACGGTCGCGGTACCGCATCGAGCGGGCGAGATCGGACGCCTCGACGACCACGAGCCCGCCCTCACGACCTGCCGGGCTGGCCCACGCGCTCTCGAACCGCTGGACGACCTGGTCGATGTCGAGGCGCTGGCCGAAGGCACTGGACGGGTCGCGCACCAGCAGATCGGCATCGAGCTCACCAGCGGAGATGACGCCGTCGCTCGTCGCCGCGGCCAAGCCGACCTGGCGCTCGTACGACGTACCCACGGTGTCGGTGCCGTCGGCGTTGCCGATGGCCTCTGCGCCCATCCCGGCCTCGGCGAGGGTGTCGGCCAGCAGACCCAACTCGGCGTCGTAGGGCTGGCGGGCGTTGACCCGTTCGAGGGTGGGCCAGGCCAGGGCGACGTAGCTGCCGTCGGGTTCGACGCCGGTCCGGCGCGAGAAGATCTCGCCGGCCGACGACCCGCCGGCCTGCTCCCCGAGAGCGAGCTGCTGACCGTCGATCAGCGGATCGGCGGTGGCGCGGGTGCCCGCCGAGATCGTGAGGTAGGCGGCACCGGGCGTCGACCGGGGAGAGACGCCCCGCGGGGCCATGTCCGCCACCGCCGACTCCTCCAGCAGACCCCGGATCGCCGGCAGGTCGTGATCGCGCACCTCGTCCCAGGTGAGACCGGGTACCGAGATCAGCAGCACCCGTTCGACGGCGTCGGCTGCGGCCGGGGCCGCCGCCGCGGCAGAGCGATCGGGCGTCTCCTGGTTCGCCGCTCCCGCCGGCGAGGCGGCTGCGCCGAGGACCACGAGACCACCCAGCCCGGCAGCGACCACGCGGCGCCACATCCGCCCGCCACGACCCGCCGTGAGGGAGGCCGTGCGACGTCGCTGCAGGGCCGACGAGAGCGAACTCGGTCGTCCCGAGCGGATCGACACCCTGCGTGCGGCGCGGCTCACGGGCGGCTCGGCGACAGCGGCATCCGACGAGTCTAAGAGCCCGGTGACGGGGCGCCGGATCATCCGGATGCCCCCACTCGCCGAGTGGCGGAGGCCGCGCTGACGGCGTCGCTCGCGGTCGCATCGCTCGCCACCGTCGGGGTCGTGCCGCTCCCCGGTGGCGGTGGCATGCCCGGCGTCAGGACCTGCAGCATGACGACGGGCGCCGCCACGATCAGCATCGTCAGCGGGACCGCGACCGACGAGTCGTTGGCGACCAGGCCGATCACCCCCAGCACCGACAGACCGACGGCGGCCGCCAGGGTCGGTCGATGGCGCAACGGGCGGATGGCGCCCGGCCCCATCCGGCCCGCCGCCACGAGCGCCGCGTAGGCCGAGGCGATCGCCAGCGCACTGGCGATCGTGATCCAACCGGCGAGTTCGGCGCCACCCAGGCTGGCCTGCCAGCGCCGCCCGAGGCTCTTCGAGAACGTGCGCCAACGGCCGTCGAGGACCTGCTCCGCGAACCGGGCGAGGTGCGTCTGCACCTCGGCGGGGCGCGACGCGTCGATCAAGGCGAACCCGAACAGCACGACCACCGCCGCCACGGCCAGGCCCACGACCTCACGCCAGCCGATGCGTCGGCCGAGCAGGATCAGCGCCGTGGCGCCGAAGGCCGGCACCATCGACAGCACGCCACCGACGTCGGCACCCAGCATGGGCAGGCCCTCGATCACGACCACGACGGCCATCAGTCCGAACGCCACGCGCAGGCCTCGCTCGCCGGCGCGGTCGACGATCAACGCCGCCAGCACGATGGTCGCGGAGCCGAACAGGGCGAACGCCAGGTTGCCGAGGCCGGTGAAGCGGCCGGCGACGGTCACCGAGTAGCCGAAGGTCGTGTTGAGCTGGAGGGGTGCACCGACAGCGATGTCGACCGCGATGACGACGACGATCGTGCCCACGGCCACGAGCGCGCCCGCCCCGGGGCGGCGGCGTTCGGCCACCTGGGCGAGCGCGGCGACGATCGCGGCGATCGCCACCACGATGGCGATCTGGGCCGGCAGGTTGGCGCGGGCCGCGCCGACCTGCCCCACGAGGAAGGATCCCGGCACGAGGCCGAGGGCCCCGTACACCAGCGTCGGGAGAAGGCGACGGGCGCCCGGCCACAGCCGATCCGACAGCGCGGTCGCCACCGCCAGAACGAGCAGCGCCAGGGTGATGCCGGTCACCGCCAGGGGCATCGTCGCGTCGCGGAACCTCGCCGCGTCGGCCGCCTCGGCGAGGTGGGCGACCCGGTCGTCCGGTGTGCTCGCGCCGAGTTGGAAGGGTCGTCCCTCCATCTCGTCGGGGGCCTCCTCCCCCAGCAGGGTGAGCACGGTCGGCGCCACGTCCGCGAGCTGGACGTAGCCGTCACGGCGGGTCGTCGGCGATTGGAGGAGCCCCCCGTCGACCCCCGGAGCCCGCATGGCGGCGATCCCGAGCGCGAGGGACGGCGAGGTCGACACCGGCGACAGCACGATGACCGCGTCGCCTTCGTCGGTCTGCTCGAGCAGCTCGCCGAGCAGGGCGTCCGCATCGGCGCGCGCCTGGTCGCGCAGGGCACGCCGCTGGGCCGGGGCGGCCCGTGAGCCGTAGGCGGCCACCCGGCTCATGTCGGACGCCTCGACGAGCACCACCGCCCGGTCGTCACCGTCCCAGGTCTGCGCGAAGGCCTCGAGCACCTTGTCCTGGTCGAGCCGCCACCCGAACGCGGTCTGCGGATCGTCGCGCAGCAACGCCCGGCTGACCGCGCCCCCGGGAACGATCCCGTCGGAGCCCATGAGCATCGTCGCGGCGCCTCGGGCGTACGCGCCCTCCGGCGGGGGGTCCTCGCTGACGAACCCCTCGACCGCATCGGCGTTGGCCACGACCCCCCGGCCGATGCCGGCGTCGTCGAGCAGGTCGCCGAGCAGGCCGACCTCCCCGCCGAACGCCGAGTTCTCGTTCGCGTCGATCGCTGCGCCGATGCCGAGGTAGGCGATGCCCTCCGGCACGCTGCCGAGACGCCGTTCGAGCAGCTCGGTGGCCGGAACCCCGCCGTAGGTCTCGTCGGGCTCGACCGCCACCGCGGTGTCGATCCGGGGGGCGACCGCGCGGGTGCCCGCTCCGAGGGTCAGGTAGGCGTCGGTCGTCCGCGCGCTGCGCTTGCCGATGCGCGTGGACATGTCCGCCACCGCTGCTTCGTCGAGGAAACCCTCGAGGTGGGGCAGGTCCGCGCTCTTCACGTCATCCCAGCCGAGTCCGGGCATCGACACGACCAGCACCCGGTCGACGGTCGCGCTCTCGATGTCGGTCGCGGCGGACGTGCAGCCCGCGCCCGTCCCGGCGAGAGTCAGCGCCGCCAGCACCGCCGCGACCCGGCGCCGCCGCGTCGATCGGGCCGTCCCGACGGCGCTCATGCCGCCATCTCCGGGGGCGGGACCGGCGTGCGGTCGGTGAGCGCGCCGCGCACGCCGAGGATCCGGTAGCCGGCCACGACGACGCCCGCGCCGGCCGCGGCCAGCCCGCCGACCACGACCAGGTTGACGAGCCGCCCCGTGTCGGCGTCGAGCACTTCTCGCCCCGCCACCCAGACCGCCGTTCCGACCAGCGCCGAGACGAGCACGACCCGGCCGATCGCTGCGGGCCACAGCCCACCGCCGGTGCGCCTCACCAGGCCGACGCCGAGCACGACCACACCCAGGGTGTACGCCACCGAGTGACCGAGCCCGAGCGCGAAGACGAGAGCGGCACCGTCGCCCACCAGCGAGCCGACGACCATCGCCAGCACCCCCACGATGGCGCAGCTCACGGACACGACCCCAGGGGTGCGGCTGTCGCCGAGCGCGTAGTAGCCGCGAGCGAAGAGCAGGAACGCGCTGTAGGGCAGCAGGCCGACGGCGAGCCCGACGATCGCGGCCGCCAGCAGTTCGGTGCCGGTCGTCCCCGTCTCACCGAACGACACCAGCCGCATCCCCGGCAGGGCGAGCGCCATCATGGCCGCGGTGGCGGGCACCACCAGCAGGGCCATGCGCTCGAGCGACCAGCGCAGCGACGCCGCCACCCGCACCAGGCCGTGCTCGCGGGCCTCGGTGACCAGCTCCGGCAGGATCGCGGTGTGGATCGGCTGGGCGAGCACTGCATACGGAGCGAGGAAGATCACCCAGCCGACCTGGTAGGCGACGACGCCCCCCTCGACCCCGGCGCCGAGGACCATCGCCGCGCCGAGCAGCAGACCGGCTCCCGTGTGCAGGACGACACCCCACCCGGAGTGGCGCAGAACCGCCCCCACCCGCGGGTCGCCCCGCGGCCGGCGCGGGCGCAGGCGGAAGCCCGCCAGCTCGCACGCGCCCACAAGCAGCCCGACGAAGGCGATCACCCCGCCCGTTCCCGCCAGGACGAGCAGGAACTGCTCGCCCCCGGTCAGGTCGAGCTGCCCGGACGCGTCCTCCGGCAGCGGACCCGCCACGACCCGGAAGGCCACCAGCGACGCCACCATCACCACCGTGTTGCCGATGGGCGCGGCCGCGGTGACCGCGAATCGCCGCAGTGCATACAGCGCGGCGGTCGCCACCGTGCCCGCGGCGTACAGCATGATCTGGGGCACGAAGAAGCGCAGCAGGTAGGTGACGAGCTCGCGCTGGTCCGCTTGGGCGTGGTCGGGCACTGTGGTGGTCAACGCCCGGGCCAGCCACGGGGCGCCGACCACCCCGAGGACGGTGACCACGCCGAGACCGGCCAGGGCGACGCCCAGCACCCCGCCGGCCACCTGCTCGGCCCCGGCCTTGTCGTCGCGGTCGAGCAGCTCGACGAACGCGGGCACGAGGACCGCCGACAACGCACCGGCCGCCAGCAGCTCGAAGAGCACGTTCGACACCGAGTTCGCCTGCCCGAACGCGTTGCCGAGGAAGCTGACGCCGAGGACGGCGGTCACGACCAGGACGCGCACCAGACCGAGCGCCCGCGACGCCGCGGTGATGACCCCCATCCCTGCGGCAGCGCGTGTCGTGCTCGTGCCCCGGCTCGGGGCCGCGGGCTCGCTCACGACGCCGCTCACCCGTCGCCTGCGACGGGCGGCAACCGGCGGTCGGCACCATCCGCGGTGCCGTAGCGACCGATCGACGGGGCCCCCGGCACCGCGTCGACAGTCGCCAGCACCGTGGCAGCCCGGCCGGACACGGTGTCGAGGTTGTCGACGGTCGAGACGCGCTCGCGCAGGGTGTCGTCGTCGCGGA
Organism: uncultured Acidimicrobiaceae bacterium; assembly: GCA_964448525.1. Classification (GTDB taxonomy): domain Bacteria; phylum Actinomycetota; class Acidimicrobiia; order Acidimicrobiales; family VFJN01; genus ZC4RG19. The sequence continues at coordinate 12,841 of CAYUXB010000032.1, read as the reverse complement.
TGGCGGTGACGAGCCCGGGCTCGCGGTCCTCGTCCACGTCGTCACCGGTGCGCACCGTGGGCTGGGTGGCGACGACCGGCATGGGGCCGTCCGCGGCCAGGTCGGCCAGCACGGGCACGAGGATGTCGTCGACGGGCACCGTCGCGTCCGGCCCGTCGACCACGACGACACGCAGGCCCGAGGCGGGGAGCCGCACCACGTCGCCCTCGACCCCGTCGGGGAGCTGGTAGTGCACGAACCCGGCGTCCCGGAGACGGGCGAGCGGCGCCGGCTCGGCAGGCGCCGTCGGGGTCGGGTCGGCGAGACCGACCTCGGCCGGCACATCGACCGCACCGAAGAGCACGTCCCCGAGCTGTCCGGCCAGGTTGCGGCGGAGCCGGTCGGCGTCGTCGGTGTTCAGCTCGAGAGCCGACGACAGGTCGGACACCTCGGACTCCTCGTCGAGGGTGAGCCGTTCGGTCAGCCACCACACACCCAGCACGTCCGCGTCCGCCTGGGTGAGCGACCGCACCACGCTGTCGACCCAGCCCTGGTCGACGCCCTCGGTCGAGATGACCAGCACGGGCTCGGCCTCGAGCTGGCCCGCGTAGAAGCGCTCGCCGAGCTGCTCGTCGAGTTGCTCGGTCTCCTCCTCGAACGCCCCGAGCCGCTCCTGCTGGGCGTCGTTGCGGGCCTCGGCGTTGTCGAGGTCGTGCTCGAGGCCGTTCAGCTGGGACTTGAGCCCGTTGATCGTGGCGTCGTCGAGGAAGGTCGTTCCCAGCACGAGCCCGATGCCGAGCGCGAGCATGACGGCGGTGAGCGAAACGATGTGGAAGCGGAAGTTGATCATTCAACCCGAAAAGAGTGAGCGCCAGAAGGCGCGGAGGACGAGCCTGACGGGCTCCGACAGCATCAGGGCCACGGCCAGGGTGAAGAAGGCGGCCAGGATCATCCACAGGAGGTCGCTGGTGCGAACCGAGCTGCGGTAGAGCCGGCTCACACCCTTCGCGTCCACCAGCGCGTCGCCGACCTTCATCCGCACGAGGAACGTGGAGGCCATGCCGGCGCGGCCCTTGTCGAGGAACTCCACCATGCTGTTGTGCGTGCCGACGGCCACCATGAGCTCGGCACCCTTCTGGTGGGCCAACAGCATCGCGATGTCCTCGCTGGTGCCCGGCGCGGAGAACACGGTGTAGGGCAGGCCGAGGTCGTCGAGGCGTTCGGCCCCGGGCGCCCGGCCATCGGTGTAGCCGTGCACGATGAGCTGCGCGCCGCACCGCAGCGCGTCCTCGGTCACCGAGTCGAAGTCGCCGACGATCATGTCCGGGACAACGCCGATCTCGAGCAGGGCGTCGGCCCCGCCGTCGACGCCGATCACCACGGGCTTCTCGCCCCGGAGGTAGCCCGACTGGCGCAGCAGCGACAGGTCGTCCTTGTAGTCGATGCCGCGCACGACGATGAGCACGTGGCGGCCGGCGATGTCGCAGTGGATCTCCGGGACGTCGAGGTCGCCGGTGAGCAGCTCGATCTCCTGGTGGATGTACTCCACCGTGTTGGCCGCGAAGCGCTCGAGCTCGGGACCCATGTTGGCGCGGGCGCTGTCGATGGCAGCGTCGACCGTGCTCGTGGTCTGGCGCACCCCGCTCGCGACGACCGCGTCGCCGACCAGCACCGTGTCGCCGTCGACGGTGACCGGGTCGCCCTCCGCGATCGCCTCCATCACCTCGGCGCCGACGCCGTCGACGAGCGGGATGCCGGCCTGGCAGAGCAGCAACGGTCCCAGGTTGGGGTACCGGCCGCTGATCGACCGGGCGGCGTTGATCACCGCCACCGGCGAGGCGTCGACGAGCGTCTCGGCGGCCACCCGGTCGAGATCCTCGTGGTTGATGATCGCGATGTCGCCCGGCGCCAGGCGCTTGACCAGGACCTTGGTGCGATGATCGACCCGGGCGACACCGGTGACCGGCCCGTCGGTCCCCCCGTTGCGCCGGCGGATGCCGCCGAAGCCGAGTCGTCGGGCCGCCCGCGGCTCCGCCCGCCCGGCGTCTGCGGAGGCGGCCTTCTCGGCGGCCTCGTCGGCGGCTACGTCGGTGTGCACGGTGGGGCCCTCGCTGCTGTCGTCCGGGGCGCTGTCGTCGAGCGCGGCCTCCGGTGCAGTGCTGTCGACCGACGGTTCGCCGGTGCCGGTCACGGCGGGTGTCGGCGCGTCCGACCCCGTCCCGTCCGCCACCGGGCCGCCGTCGCGCACCGGAGCTGATCCGGTGGACTCTAGGCCGTCGCGGGCCGGCACCGAGGGCGGGGGGTCGGCGGGATCGCCGGCCGGCGACGACATCAACGTCCCCGTTCGCCCGCGGCCGTCTCCAGCAGCTCGGCGGCGTGGACGCGCGCGGCGTCGCTGTCCGGCTGCCCCGACAGCATCCGCGACAGCTCGATGACCCGGTCGCCGTGCTCGAGCAGGCTGGCGTGCGACACGGTGGCGGCCTCGTCGCTCTGCTTGGCCACCCGGACCTGGGCATCCGCGTAGGCGGCGACCTGGGGAAGGTGGGTGACCACCAGCACCTGGTGCTCGTGACCGAGTCGGGCCAGCGCCCGACCGACCGCGACCGCGGCGCCGCCCCCGATGCCGGCGTCGACCTCGTCGAAAACGAGGGTGGGGGGCGCGTCGGTGAGCACGAGACGCAACGCGAGCATGGTTCGCGCCAGTTCGCCACCCGAGGCCACCTTGGCGAGCGGCAGAGGCGGGGTGCCGGGGTTGGCGGCCAGCAGCACCTCGACGTCGTCGCCCGGGTCGTCCCCGCGTACCTCGATGGCCACGACCGCCTTCGGCATCGCCAGCTCGGCGAGGTTCGCCCGGATGCGCTCGGCCAACTCGGGCGCGGCGGCGCGGCGAGCGGCCGCCACCTCGGCCGCGGCCGCAGCCTCGACCGCGCGGGCCCGGTCCAACTCGCCATCGAGCTCGGCGGCCCGCCGGTCGTGGTCCTCGAGCTCGGCGAGGCGGGCCTCGAGCCGCGTGCCCTCGGCGATCACGTCGCCCAGGGTCTCCCCGTACTTGCGGCGCAGCTCGCGCAGGAGGTGTCGGCGCTCGCGCACCAGCTCGAGCTGCTCCGGGTCCTCGTCGATCGCCTCGCCGCTCGACCGCAACTCGGCCGCCAGGTCGACCACCTCGGCCGCCACCGCGCGGAGGCGCTCCTCCACGCCCTCGAACGGTCGTCGACCAGCCACCGCGGCCACGGCCATGCCGAGCGCGCCGCCGGCCGAGGCCACACCGTCGGCGGTGGCATCGCCGTCGCCGCTCAGCGCGGCGACCGCCGTGACGGCGGCCTCCCGGTGGGCGGCGGCGTCCGCCAGCGCGTCCTCGCGCTCTTCCAGCTCGCGGTCCTCATCAGGTCCGGTGATGCGGGCCGCGGCGATCTCCTCGACCTGGTAGCGCACCAGGTCGAGCTCCCGTGCACGCGCCCGCTCGTCGCCGCCCATGCGCCCGAGCTCGTCGAGCAGGTCATGGACGGCCACCCGCGCCGCCCGCAGCGGAGCGAGGTCGACCTCGCCGAACCGGTCGAGCGCATCGCGCTGGGCCGCCGGGTGCAGCAGCGACTGGTGGGCGTGCTGGCCGTGCAGGTCGACGAGCAGCGCACCCAGATCCGCCAGCTCGGTGGCGGTCGCCAACCGGCCGTCGATGTAGGCGCGACTGCGTCCCGAGCGGGGGATCGCCCGCGCCACGACGACCTCGTCCGGCGAGTCGGCGGACTCGTTGGCCCCGCTGCCCCGCACGAAGCGCCCCTCGACCCAGGCTTCCTCCGCCCCGGTGCGCACGAGCATCGGGTCGGCCCGGCCGCCGACGAGCAGCTCGATGGCGTCGACCACCATGGTCTTGCCCGCGCCGGTCTCGCCGGTGACGACGGTCATCCCACCGCCGAGGACCAGCCGCAGCTCGGCGATGACACCGAGATCGCGCACAGCAAGCTCTACGAGCACGGACCTCTCCCTTCGTCTCGACGTCGGCGCGGGATCACCGGTCGTTCAACCCGAACTTCGTCTTCAGGATGCGCAGGAAGTTGCGCGGCCCGAACGTGACGAACCGCGCCGACCCGGCCGCTGCCGTGCACGTGATGGCGTCGCCGCGATAGAGGGTGCCCAGGTTGTTGCCGTCGACCGACAGGGTGGCCGGACGGTCGCCCACGACCTCGATGCGCACCCGGGCCTGCGGGGCGAGCACCAGCGAGCGGTCGAACAGCATGTGGGGCGAGACAGGCGTCATCAACAGGCAGCGGTGGGTGGGCTCGACGATCGGCCCCCGGGCCGAGAAGGCGTAGGCCGTCGACCCCGTGGGGGTCGCGACGATCAGCCCGTCCGCAGCGTAGGGGGTGAAGGGTTCCCCGTCGATGCTCACCCCGAGGCGCACCGTGTGACCCATCGGGGTCTTCTCGAGCACCGCTTCGTTGAGGGCGAGCACCGACGTGGACGCGATGCGGTCGGGACGGTCGGTCTCCCCGGCGACCCCGGGGCCGGGGTCGGTGGTCCGCGCCGTGGCCGCGTCGACCCCGACCTGCACGAGCATCCGCTCCTCGACCTCGTAGGAGCCCGCCAGGAACCGCTTGAGCGCCATGCGCATGCCGGGTGGCTCGACCTCGGTCAGGTAGCCGAGCTGGCCCACGTTGACACCCACGACCGGCACGCCCTCGCCGGCGACCAGCTCGACGGTGCGCAGCATCGTGCCGTCGCCGCCCAGGCTGAGCGCCAGGTCGAGCCCGCGGGCGAAGGTGCCCTCGTCCGCGCCGAACTCGCCCAGATCAGCGATACCGGCGTCACCGAGCGGCAACCGCACCTCGTGGCCGCGCTCGCTCAGCCAGGTCGCCGCGTCGTTGGCGAGCTCGGCCGCGTGCTCGCGCTCGTGGTGCAGGACGATGCCGACGACTGCCACGGTCCCTCAGCTCGAGCGGCGCGTCGTCGCCTCGGCGACGACGGAGGCGAGATCGGGGGACGACACGGCCGTACCAGGCGCGGCGCGGGCGTGCAGCAGGAACTCGACGTTCCCTTCGGTACCGGTGATCGGAGACACCATCGCCCCCATGATGGCGGCTCCGAGGTCGCGAGCGGCGAACGCCACGCTGTTCAGGACCTGCAACCACACGTCCGGGTCACTGATCACCCCGCGACCGCGCGACGCCTCGGCTCTGCTCGCCTCGAACTGCGGCTTCACGAGGACGACGAGATCCGCGGCCGGAGCCGCCACCGACAAGAGATTCTCCAACACGGTTCGAAGAGAGATGAACGACAGGTCGGCGACCACGAGGGCGAAGGGGTCGCCCAGGTCACCGGGGGTCAGTTGCCGCACGTTCAGCCGCTCGTGCACCTCCACGCGCGGGTCGGCCCGGATGCGTTCGTGCAGCTGGCCGTGCCCGACGTCCACGGCCACCACCCGGGCCGCGCCGCGCTGGAGCAGACAATCCGTGAACCCGCCGGTGGAGGCCCCCGCGTCGAGGGCGCGCACGCCGTCGACGTCCACGTCGAACCGGTCGAGAGCGCCCGCCAGCTTCTCGCCGGCGCGCGACACGAACCGCGGCGGCTCCCCCGCCACCACGACCGCCTCGTGCGGTGCGACGAGTCGCGCCGGTTTGAGCGCCGGCGCGCCGTCGACGGTGACACGCCCGGCCTCGACGGCGGCCTGCGCCTGCTGACGGCTGGTCGCCAGACCTCGACGGACCATTTCGGCGTCGAGTTGCCGGCGGACGCGAGGCGTGACCGCTCCCCGGCTCAGGAGCCGGACGACGGGGAGGTGCGTCCACCCGCCGAGCCGGCGCCGGACGCCTTCGCCGCGCCCGCGGCCTTCTTCACCGCAGACGTCCCCGCGGACTTCGCCGCCCGCGTCTGCTTCGCTGCCGACCCGCCCGGGGACTTCGCCGCCGACGTCTTCGCCGCAGATCTCTTGGCGGACGACTTCTTCGCCCCGGACGTCGTCTTCGCGACGGACTTCTTCGCGGTGGACGTCTTGGCCGACCACTTCTTCGCCGCGGATCTCGTGCCCGAGGACGTCTTCGCGGAGGACTTCTTCGCGGAGGACGTCTTCGCCCCAGACCTCGTCGCCGCAGACTTCTTCGCGGAGGACTTCTTCGCCCCAGACCTCGTCGCCGCAGACTTCTTCGCGGAGGACTTCTTCGCCCCAGATCTCGTCGCCGCAGATTTCTTTGCCGCAGACTTCTTCGCGGAGGACTTCTTCGCCCCAGCGCTCTTCGCCGGAGCGTTCGCCGTCGAGCTCGTCGCCGACGACTTCTTGGCCGGAGCCTTCGCCGCCGCCGCAGACGTCACCGCCGCTGCATGACCCCCGACCGCGGCAGCCTTGCCGGCGAGCGCCGAGCCCACCGGTGGCTGCGCCGGCGAGGCGGGATCGTCCTGCGGTGCTCGGCCCTGCTCCGACCCGACCGCCGGCGGAGGAGTCGCCGGCGCCCGCTCGTCGGTGTCCGACCGGGCCCCCGGCCTCGACTGCCCCGGCCACGCCTGACCGAACAATCCGGACGCGACATCCGTGAACCGCTGCACCATGCGTTCGAGGTCGTCGCGCGTCGCCAGGTCGAGCCGCGCCACCTGCTCGTCGATCTCGGAGCGGACGGCGTCGACCAGCTTCTCGCTGTTGCGACGGCTGCGATCGACCAGCTCGTCGACGCTCGCCTGGGCCTGCTCGGCCTGCACCGCACCGACCCGCACGAGGTCGCGGATCAGCTCCTCGGCCCGCGCCTGAGTGAGCGCGGTGAACGTCATCCCGGCGTCGAGCAGCCGCTTCAGCAGATCGTTCTCGGCCATGTCGGCGGAGGTTACGGCTGGTCTCGCACGGTGGCAATGCCCTCGACCAGCGCGGCGAGGCTGGGTGAGACGACGTCTGGCGCCGGCGTGACCGGCAGGTCCTCCGGCCGGGTGACCCCGGTGAGAACCAGCGCGAACCGGTAGCCGAGCTCGACCGCGAACGCCCCGTCGGTCTCGGGCCGGTCCCCGACCATCGTGCCCGTCGCCTCGCCGAGCGCCCGCACCAGATCGGCCATCGGCCGGTGCGGCTTGCCGGCGATCAGCGGCGGGACGCCGGCCGCGTAGGCCACCGCGGCGACGATCGCGCCCCCACCGGGGATCGGCCCGTCCGGGGTCGGGTAGGTGGCGTCGTCGTTGGTGGCGATCAGGCGCGCGCCGCGCTGGACCGCCCGGACCGCGATCCGCAGACGCTCGTAGTCGAAGTCCCGGTGGAAGCCGACGACCACCGCGTCGGCGTCGCCGTCGACGACCGGCTCGGCGCCCCGGCCGGCGATCGCCTCGACGACCCCCGGCCCGCCGCACACCAGGACGCGCTGTCCTGGCTCGACGAGGTGGGCGGCGGCCATCGCGGAGGTGACCACATCGCCCTCCGCCGGGATCCCGTGGCGCGCCAACTTCGCCTCCTGATCGCCGATCGTGGACCAGGAGTTGTTGGTCGCGAACAGCACCCGCTCGCCCGCAGCCCGCAGCCCGGCAACCGCCTCGCGCGCGCCGTCGATCGGCTGGTCGGCCAGCCACAGCACACCGTCGAGGTCGAGCACCCAGGTCACGGCGGGATCGTGACACCACTCCCGTCGGCGCCGCCAGGTGGCCTGTGGGATACTGCCACCGACCTGGGAAGGTTTGCCTCGGTGGCAAAGGTGTTGGGGAGGGCGAGCAGGCATGGTGGGCGTTGACGCGGCGATGGCGCCGCGCCCGAGCGCGGCTCCGCACCGCCGCGCGCCGGCACCGGACGGCGGGGACCGCCGACTCGAGCTCGACGGGCTGCGGGCCGTCGCGGTGACCCTCGTCGTCCTCTACCACCTGGCGCTGGTCACCACCGCGGTGCTGCCGCTCGGGGCGATGCCGCACCTCCTGCAGCTCAGCGCGGGGGTCGAGTTGTTCTTCGTCCTGTCCGGCTTCCTGATCTACTCGCCGTTCGTCCGCGCCCACCTGAACGACCGGCCCCGACCGGCCCTTCGGGACTACGCGCTGCGGCGGATCCTGCGCATCTATCCCGCTTACCTGGTCGCGCTCGCCGTGTTGTGGGCGCTCGGGTGGATCGTGTTCCGGTCGGGGGCGAGCGTGCCGGCGCACCTCACACTCACCCAGGAGTACACCGCCCCGCGCGGGTTCGCGAACTCGGGCATCGAGCCGGCGTGGACCCTGTGCGTCGAGGTCTCGTTCTACGCCTTCGTCCCGCTGTGGGCAGCGCTGGTCCGGCTGGTCGGCCGCGGCCGGGTGCGTCTCGGCATCGAGGTGGCCGGGGTGGTCGGCCTGGTGATCGCCGGGATCGCTGCCCGGTGGGTGGCCATCGAGAGCGCCCTGCCCATGCTGCTCCGCGTCCTCGCCCCCAACCTGACCGCGCTGGCGGGCGGGATGGCCCTGGCGGTGCTGGCCGCCGCCCGACCGGACCGCCCCCGTCTCGACCGCTTGGCCGCACGCATTCCGCCGCCGATCGTCTGGTGGACGGCGGCGGTCGCCGTGCTGCTCTACACGCCGGGACGTCCGCAGGAGTTCGGTGCGTCGACCCGGTCGGAGATGATCGCGAGCCTGTCGCACGTCGTGTTCGGATTGTTGGTCGCCGCCCCCGTGATGATCGGCTCGGCGACGCCGACGCGGATCGGACGGGTGCTGCGCAGCAGGCCCTTCGTGTGGACAGGGCTCGTGAGCTACGGCGTCTACCTCTGGCACTACGACCTGCTCGGTCACCTCTGGACCGACCAGTTCGCGGCCACCATCCCCCGCGCCGCCGCGGCCGCCGTGGCCGTGGCAGTCCTCGTCGGCATCATCGCCACGGTCAGCTATCACCTGGTCGAGCGGCCTGCACTGCGGCTCGCACGCCCTCGGCGGACGATCGACCTCCGCACCGACGGGGCCGAGCCTCGCTCCGGGTGGAGTCGGCAACGCGCTCAGCGCTAGTGCGAGCCGGCGCGCGCCGTCTGCCAGGATGGAGCGGTGGCCCGCTTCCTGCCCTTCGCCGGCATCCGCTACGACCTCGATCGAGTCGCCCTCGACCAGGTCATCAGCCCCCCGTACGACGTGATCGACGACGTTCAGCGCGCCGAGTTGGCGGGCCGCGACCCGCACAACGCGGTGCGCATCGACCTCCCCGCCGACGAGGACGGCCAGGACCGCTACCAGGTCTCCAGCGGCCTGCTGGCCCGGTGGCGCGACGAGGGCATCCTCGTCACCGACGGACGCCCGTCCTTCACGGTGTACCGCATGGGCTACGTGGACGACGCGGGGATCGACCGCCACACCACCGGCATCATCGGCGCGCTCGAGCTCAGCCCTCCGGGCACCGACATCCTCCCGCACGAGCACACGACCCCCAAGGCCAAGAGCGACCGGCTCGACATGCTCCGGTCGTGCCGGGCGAACACGTCGGCCATCTGGGGCCTCTCCCTGGCCAAGGGCCTCACCGACCTGCTGCCCGTCGACGTGGAGCCCACCGCCGTCGTCGACGACGGCGAGGGTGTGGTGCACACGGTGTGGGTCGTCGACGACCCCGAGATCTGCAGCGCGATCGCCGACTCGGTGGCCACCCACCCTGTGGTGATCGCGGACGGCCACCACCGCTACGAGACCTCGCTCGCCTACCGGCGCGAGCGCGAGGCGGCCGACGGCACCGCGGGTGCCGCCGAGGCCACGCTGGCCTACGTCGTCGAGCTGGTCGAGGACGAGCTGACCGTGCGGGCCATCCACCGCTTGATCGACGGCCTCCCCGCCGAGACCGACCTCGTCGTCGCCCTCGACCCCTGGTTCGAGGCCATCGGCCCGCCGCCCGCCGACGTGCCGCTCACCGCGGCGATGGCGACCGCCGGCGCGCTGTGCGCCGTCACCCCCGCGGGGGAGGTCCTGCTTCGCCCCCGACCCGAGGCGCTGGCCGACGCACCCGACCTCGATTCCGCCCGCCTCGACATCGCCCTGGCGGCGCTGCCCGACCACGCGCTGCGCTTCCAGCACGGCGTCGACAACGTGCGCGGGGCGGTCGCCGACGGCACCGCGCAGTTCGGCGTGCTGCTGCGCCCGGCGACCGTCGCCCAGATCGAGTCCAACGCCCACAGCGGCGAGCGGATGCCCCCGAAGACGACGTTCTTCCACCCCAAGCCGAAGACGGGTCTGGTCTTCCGCGACCTCGGCTGAGAGCGTCCCGGACCGGGGACGTACGGCGCAAGGGTGGGGACACCGAGCGCCAGAGCCGCCGTCAGGGCAGCGCGGGCGCCACCTCGGCGGCGATCAGGCGCAGGTGGTCGAGGTCGTGGATGTCGAGCACCTGCAGGTACACGCGCTCGGCGCCCGCCGCGACGAACGCGGCCAGCTTGTCCACGACCTCGCTGACGGTGCCGCCGGCACCCTTCTCCCGAGCCTCGTCGGGATCGAGGTCGATCGCCGCCGCCCGACGCCGGAAGCTCGCCTCGTCCTCGCCACAGCACACGACCAACGCCGCTGAGCGCGTCATCGTGGCGGGGTCGCGCTCAGCCGCCTCGCACGCCGAGGTCACGGTGTCGAGGGCTTTGCGGAACGCGTCGAGCGACGGGAACGGCACGTTGAACTCGTCCGCGTAGCGGGCGGCGAGCTTCGGTGTCCGCACCCGGCCCCACCCGCCGATCAGCACCGGAGGACGGGGCGACTGCACCGGCTTCGGCAAGGCGGGAGAGTCGACGAGTCGGTGGTGCGCGCCGTCGAAGGAGAAGCGCTCCCCCGCCGGCGTCTCCCACAACCCCGTCACGACGGCGAGCTGCTCCTCGAGCAGGTCGAACCGCTCCGCCGTCGGCGGGAACGGGATGCCGTAGGCGGTGTGCTCCTGTTCGAACCAGCCGGTGCCGAGACCGAGCTCGACCCGGCCGCCGGACATGGCGTCGACCTGGGCGACGGTGATGGCGAGCGGCCCCGGCAGCCGGAAGGTCACGGGGGTGACCAGGGTGCCGAGCCGGATCCGCTCGGTGTCGCGGGCCAGCCCCGCCAGCGTGATCCAGGCGTCTGTCGGCCCGGGCGTGCCCGGGCCGGGGCCGATCCTCAGGTAGTGGTCGGAGCGGAAGAACGCGTCGAAGCCGAGCGCCTCGGCCTCCTGCGCGACCGCGAGCAGGTCGTCGTAGGTCGCCCCCTGCTGGGGCTCGGTGAAGATGCGGAGAGCGACGGGCACCTCGCGAACCTACCGCCGAGGATCACGACCGGCGGATGCAGGCGAACGCCGCGTCTCGCATGGCCTGGTACTCGATGTCGGTGAGGGGTCTGGGCCGGGGCGACGGGGTCTCCCTCGCCGCACGTTGGAATGGCTGCGGCACCTGGACCAGCCCGGGTGGCCGAGGGCGGCTGAGGAGCCGCGGTGGGGCGACCCGGGCCTCGACGGGTGGATCAGCCGACGTCCCAGGTGGCGCCGGAACGCAGCAGGTCGGCCAGGTCGCCCTGTCCACGTTCCTGCTCGGCTGCCGCCACCTGCTGCTCGACTCCGTCGCCGTAGTCGGGCCGCACCACGTCGCGGAACACCCCGATGGGCGTCGGCTCGTACGGGCCCCGGGCCAGCCGCGACAGCATGAACGCCACGCTCGGATCGTCACGGGTCTCGTCGTGCACCAGCAGGGCATCTTCGCCGACATCCGCCACGTCGACGAGGTGGGCACCCTGCTGCCGGTCGATGACGACGCCCCTGGCCCCGTCCTCACCGAAGCGGATGGGCTCGCCGTGGCGCAGCGGGATCAGCATGTCCTCGCGATTGGCCTTGCCGGTGATCCCCTCGAACGCGGCGTCGTTGAAGACGTTGCAGTTCTGGTAGATCTCGACCAGCGACGCACCCCGGTGCTCGAACGCCCGGCGGATCACCTCCATCATGTGGCGGCGGTCCATGTCGTGGGTGCGGGCCACGAACGTGGCCTCGGCGCCGATGGCGACGCTGACCGGGTTGAACGGGGTGTCGAGGCTGCCGAACGGCGTGGACTTCGTGACCTTGCCCACCTCGCTCGTCGGCGAGTACTGCCCCTTCGTCAGCCCGTAGATCTGGTTGTTGAACAGCAGGATCGTGATGTTCACGTTCCGACGGAGGGCGTGGATCAGGTGGTTGCCACCGATCGACAGCGCGTCGCCGTCGCCCGACACGACGAACACGTGCAGGTCGGGTCGGGCGAGGGCCAGGCCCGTGGCGATGGCGGGCGCCCGGCCGTGGATCGTGTGCATGCCGTAGGTGTTCATGTAGTACGGCAGGCGGGCGGCGCACCCGATGCCGGACACGAACACCGTGTCCTCCCGCTTGATGCCGAGGTCCGGCATCAGCAGTTGCACCGCGGAGAGGATCGAGTAGTCGCCGCAACCGGGGCACCAGCGCACCTCCTGGTCGCTCGACCAGTCCTTGCGCGTCGTGACGGGGATCAACGTGTCGCTCATGTTCTCCGCTCCTGGCTGCGATGCGGAAGCTCGCTCATGGGTGCCTCACGCATCCTTCAGCTGATCGATGATCGCCTGCTCGAGCTCGGAGGCCGTGAACGGCAGGCCCCGCACCTTGGTGACCGCCCGAGCGTCCACCAGGAACTCCGCCCGCAGCTGGTGGGTGAGCTGGCCGAGGTTCATCTCGGGCACCATCACCCGGGGGTAGCGGGCCAGCACCTCGCCCAGGTTCGGCGGGAACGGACTGAGGTGGACGAGGTGGGTGTGCGCCACGCGGTGACCGGCGTGGCGGGCTCGGCTGACCGCGCCGTCGATGGCGCCCCACGTCGAGCCCCACCCGACGACGAGCAGGTCAGCGTCGTCGACGTCGCCCGAGACCTCGACCGGCGGTATGTCCGCCGCGATGCGGGCCACCTTCTCGGCCCGCAGGTGCACCATGCGCTCGTGGTTGGCCGGGTCGTAGCTGATGTTGCCGGACCCGTCC
>CAYUXB010000031.1:12789-21532 GCA_964448525.1 uncultured Acidimicrobiaceae bacterium | reverse complement strand
AGCTGGTGACCACCGACGGCATCTTCGCTCTCGACGGCGGCGAGTGGGAGGTCACGAACAACATCTGGCTCGTCGGCGACGACCGCGAGGTCATCGTCATCGACGCCGCCCACGACCACGTGCCGATCGTCGAGGCCGTGAACGGCCGCCGGGTGGCCGCCATCGCCTGCACGCACGGCCACAACGACCACATCAACGCGGCCGCCGCCCTGGCCGACGCGGTCGACGCGCCGATCTGGCTGCACCCGGCCGACACGATGCTGTGGGACGTCGTGTATCCCGACCGCGACGCCGACCTCGACCTGGCCGACGGCGAGGTGCTGGTGGCCGCGGGCGCCGAGCTGGCCGTGCTGCACACGCCCGGGCACTCGCCCGGGTGCTGCTGCTTCCACGTCGCCGGGGCGGGAGCGGGCGGCGCCGACGTGCTGTTCTCGGGCGACACGCTGTTCTGCGGTGGCCCGGGTGCGACCGGGCGCAGCCACAGCGACTTCCCGACGATCATCCGCTCGATCCGCGAGCGCTTGCTGTCCCTGCCCCCGCAGACGATCGTCCACACCGGCCACGGCGAGTCGACGACCGTCGGCGACGAGGCCCCGCACCTCGAGGAGTGGATCGCCCGCGGCCACTGAGCGGACCGCGTCGTGCGACGAAGTGCTACCTGAAGCACATGACCGAGGTCGGCATCCGAGCGCTCAAGCAGAATGCCTCCGCCGTCGTCGCAGAGGCCAGATCCGGCGAGACGGTGACGATCACCGATCGGGGTCGCCCCGTCGCCCGGATGACCGCGCTACCGCGGTCCCGGCTCCAGGCGTTGCTCGACGCCGGTCGCGCCCGTGTCGGACGCCGCCACCTCGACGAGCTCACCCCACCGTCCCCGGGGCCGAGTCTGTCGACGGAGCTCCCTGCCATGCGCGACGCCGAGCGGTACTAGGTCGTGGCGCACTACCTCGACACATCGGCGTTGGCGAAGCTGGTCGTCGCCGAAGCCGAGAGCGACGCGCTGCAGGCATGGATCGTCGAGACCCAGACCGACTGGGTGTCGAGCGACCTCGCACGCACCGAGCTCCTTCGCGCCGTGCGGCGAGTCGCCCCGGATCGCGTCGTGCGCGCCCGCGAGGTGCTCGAGTCGGTGACCCTGCTCGAGGTCACGACGCAGATCTTCGAGGAAGCGGCCCGCATCGATCCCCCGCTCCAGCGCAGCTTGGATGCGATCCACCTCGCCGTCGCCCTCGACCTCGGCGACGACCTCGACGCCCTCGTCACCTACGACGACAGGCTCGCGGCAGCCGCGGCGGCCAACGGGGTCATCACGGCAGCTCCGGCCTGAGCGAGTTGGCCCCGCGGCCGGTAGCGTCCCGGTGACATCGCCGTCAGGGAGGGGAACCCGGGGTGGAAGACACGAACGCAGGCGAGGGGCAGCAGGTCGAGAGCGGGGGCCGCACGCTCGCCGGCTTCTCGGCGCTGGTCACCGGGGGCGGCAGCGGCATCGGGCTCGCCTGCGCTCGGCGGCTGGCCGCCGACGGCGCGGCGGTCACCATCGTCGGCCGCTCCGAGGAACGACTGCGGTCCGCCGTCGCCGCCATCGAGGAGGTGGCGTCGGGCGACGCCAAGGTGCTCGCCGTGTCCACCGACGTCACCGACGAGTCCGCCGTCGAGGCCGCGGTGGCGGCCGCCACCGGGGTGACGGGGCGGCTCGACGGCATCGTCAGCTGCGCCGGCGGCTCCGAGACCATCGGCCCGATCACCCAGATCGACGTGGAGGCCTGGCGCCGCACGGTCGACCTCAACCTCACGGGCACCATGCTCACGATCAAGCACGGCGCCCGGGTCATGGCCCGCCAGGGCGGCGGGGCGGTCGTCGGCATCTCCTCGATCGCCGGTGCGGTCACCCACCGCTGGTTCGGCGCCTACGGGCCGGCGAAGGCGGGCCTCGAGATGCTGTGCGCCGTGGCCGCCGACGAGCTGGGCGCCAGCGGCATCCGGGTCAACACCGTGCGACCGGGTCTGACCCGCACCGACATGGTCGAGGTCATCACCTCGCCGGGGCCCGTGCTCGACGACTACCTGGGCTGCATGCCCCTCGGCCGGGTGGGTGAGGCGGACGAGGTGGCGGCGCTGGTGCGGTTCCTGCTCGGGCCGGAGTCCGGGTGGATCACCGGCCAGCACGTCGGCGTCGACGGCGGCCACTCGCTGCGCCGGGGCCCGGACATGTCCGGCCTGATCGGCGGCCTGTTCGGCGACGACGGCCTGCGCGGCATCGTCCCCGAAGGCTGACCCCCCTCCCCCCCTCCCCCCGGATTTTCTACGCGGTTCTGGTCGCTGGAACGACCAGAACCGGCGGGAAAATCCGCAGTTTGGGGGGCGTGAGGGGGCTACTCCCAGTCGGAGGCCAGGTCGCGCGTGAGCGACGCGGTGAACCCGGTCAGGGCGCCGAGCAGCTCCTCGGACGTGAACGGCTCGCCGGCGTTGCGGATCCCCCACACAACGTCACCCTCTGCGTCGCGGGACTTGACGAGCATCCACACCGACACGGGCTCGTCGCCCTCGACGAGAGGCTCGTCGGACATGGTGGCGATGTGATCGGCGAGTGCGGCGGGATCGGTCTGCGGCATGCGCACGGTCTACACGGTCGGCCCACCCCGCCCGCCATCTCGCACGGACCATGCCGGGCCGGCACACCGTGATGTCGGGAGGCGGCATGTCGCTGCCATACTCCCCGGATGCCCCGCCGACCCCGGCACCGTCTCGCGCTCGTCGCGCTCACAACCGCCCTGCTCGGCGCGTGCGGCGGCAACGGCGGGGACGAGGTCGAGTCGGGTCCCGACCACCCCCGCGCCAGCTTTCAGAGCCGGGCGGCGATGGCCTGCACCGAGGTCCTCAACGATCGGCCTGCGGTGTTCGCCACGGGAACGGGCGAGATGCTGCGGGTGCTCGCAGCCACGGTCGCCGGCGAGCCCGTCGACCCCGACTCGGTCGACGTCGATGCCGTCCGCGCCGCCGCGGACGAGATGGCCCGCACCGCGGACAGCCTCGGCGACGTCGACACCGACGGGGCCAGCACCACCGAGGGCGCCGCCTGGGAGGACGTCCTCGCGGCGGTCGACGAGCGCGCCAGTGCCCTCGAGGGTCGTGCGGCCGCGCTCGAGTCCGCCGACACCGACGAGATCTCCAACGCGTTCGAGCCCATCTCGCCCCCGGCGATCCCGGACGAGGCACTCGCGGACCTCGACTTCACCCCGCTCGGCACCACGCGCGATTGCGCATCGCTGCTCGACGGCGAGGGCGCAGCCGGCGACTCGTTCCACGCCGAGGCGGCCACCGCCTGCGCGGAGGCGGTCCAGGCGGAGGCCGAGGGCACGGTGTCCGAGGATCGCGAGACCATGGTCGAGCTCGTGCTGACCTTCCGCACCGACGGTCTCGGCGAGGTGAGCGAGGCCACCCAGGCGGCCGTCGACCGCCTGGCCGCGGCCCTGCGCGCGACCGCCGACCACCTCGACGACGTGGCGGCGGACGAGGACCGAGCGGAGGACTGGGCGACCGTCGTCGCCGCTGTCGATGAGCGGGCCGCCATCGTCGAACGGCGGGCCGAGGCGCTGGCCGGCGGATCGGACGCCGACATCAGGGACGCGTTCGCACCCGATGGCGGCATCGCCGTGGACGGCGTCGGCGAGGCGCTGGAGCGACTCGGCCTCGCCGAGCGCGAGTGCCGCCTGCTGACCGCCTGAGCCGCGGCCGGCACACGGGCCCGCTCGAGGGTGGGTCGGAGGCGGCGGTCCTCAGGTGCCGGTGAAGTCCGGCCGGCGCTTCTCGAGGAACGCCTTCGGGCCCTCCTTGGCGTCGTGAGAGCCCATGACCTCCATGCCCAGCTCCAGCTCGCGGGCGTAGGCGTCCTGTTCCGGCAGCGCGTCCGCCGCCAGGACCGAGGCCTTGATGTTGCGCACGGCCAACGGGCCGTTGGCGGCGATGCGCGCCGCGATCTCCCGGGCCCGCTCCAGCGTGGTGCCATCGGGCACGACGTGGCCGACAAGCCCCACCTCGTAGGCGCGGCGGCCGGTGATCGGCTCGCCGGTGATCAGCATCTCCATCGCCACCGTCCACGGGATCTGCCGGGGCAGCCGCACCGTCGACGCGGACATGGGGAACAGGCCGCGCTGCACCTCGCTCACCGCGATCCGGGCACCCTCCGCCGCCACCCGCACGTCGAACGCCTGGAGGATCTCGATGCCGCCGGCGTAGCAGTAGCCCTCGACCGCGGCGATGATCGGCGTCTGCGGCCGGAACTCCTTGAGGAAGCCCTTGTAGATGAGGCTGAAGTCGGCGCGGATGCGCTCCTCGAACTCGTCCTCCGCGGGCTTGCCGGACAGGAGGGCGCCGACCAGCCGGTCGAGGTCCGCGCCGGCGGAGAAGTTGCCGCCGGCGCCGGTCATGATGGCGACCCGGACCTCCGGGTCGGCGTCGATCATGTCCCAGGCGTCGCACAGCCGGCACAGCATCTCGGAGTTGAACGCGTTCTTCTTGTCGGGACGGTTGAGGGTGATGGTGACGACGTGTCCCTCACGCTCCACGATGACCGCAGCTTCTGACATACCGTCAGATTACGGCTCGGGTGCGCGCACCGCCCAGACGCGGATTCTCCCCGCGGGATCGGTCGCTCCAGCGACCGATCCCGCGGAGAAAATCGGGAGGGGGCGGGACGGGGGTCAGTCGGCCGTGTACGTGATGGTGACCCGCCGGTTGGCGGCCCGGCCGTCCGGGTTGTCGTTGCCCTCGATGCTGTTGGGCGCCACCGGATCGGATGCCCCGCGGCCGCTGACGTCGACCGTCAGGTCCGAGCGGCCGAGCGCCGGCTCCAGCACCGCCTGCACGGCGGCCGCCCGCTGCTCCGACAGCGACTGGTTGTAGGCACCATCGCCCACGTCGTCGGTGTGGCCGACGATGGTGAGCGAACCCGCCGCCGCGTTGTCGCCGATGCGACCCGCCAGATCGGCCAGGCGGGCCTGGGCGTCCGCCGTGAGCGTCGCGGAGTCGAACTCGAACAGCACGTCGGCGGCCAGGCTGACCTCGACCTCGTCGCCCGTGCGGGTCGTCGTCTCGACGCCGTCCGCGCTGCCGGTCGACGCCACGTACACCGCACCCGTCGGATCGTCGGTCGAGGCGGGCAGCGTCAGGTACCACGGCAGGGCGTCGTCGCCGACCGACACCGGCGCCGAGGGGAAGTAGCCGCCGGCGTAGACCACCACGGTCTCCAGGTCGCTCGGCAGCTCGGGGAACCACACCTCGTAGACCAGCTCCTCGCCGGCGGCCAGCGTCGACGACCAGTTGGTCGAGCGGCAGGGCGGCTGCGGGTCGTAGCGGGTGCCGGTGGCGGGGTCGAACAGCCGGAGGCCGCACGAATCGTCGTCGCCCTCCTCGGAGAACGGGGCCTCGACGCCGGAGGGATGGCTCTCGTTGACGAGCCGGGTGCGCACCAGGCTGCCGTTGTCGTCCGGCAGCCGGCTGACGTCGAGGACGTCCATGCGCAGCCGGTCGTTGTCGCGCACCCGCAGGGTGGCGGCGACGTCGCGGTCCTCGGGGCGGAGCGGCCCGCCGACCACCGGCACGCCGTCGACCTGCCCGAACGAGGGGACGTCCACGCTCACCGTGGCGGGATCGCCCTCCAGCCGGGGCAGCACCGCGTAGCCGCGGACCGTCTCGCCGTCGTCGGGGAAGACCGTGTCGCTGGCCGAGAAGGCGACGGTGCCCGAGTGGTAGACGCCGTAGCGGGCGTTGGCGGCGGTGTCGATGACGGTGAGGCCACCGAAGTCGTCCTCGTACTCGTCGAGGCCGAGGCCGGCGGGCCACCAGCCCTCGCCGCCGTTGCGGGTCAGGTCGACGAGCAGGGTCGACAGCTCGCCGGGCCCCTGCACCACGCCGCGCACCGCGACCGTCCACCCCGGCTGGGCGGTGGAGGTGAGCGTGCCGGTCACCTCGACGTCGGGCAGCTCGGGGCCGATCTCGTCGACCGGTGGCACCTCCGGCCGCTCGACCGGCACGACCGGGCTGTCGTACCGCCACGTGGGGCTGGCGAGCGACCGGATCTTGCGCTCGTCGAGCGTGTCGGGAACATCGAAGTCGGGGGTCGCCGCCTCCTCGGACACCGGCACCGGGAAGCTGCGGCGCAGGCCCACGCCGCGCAGGAACACCGCGTCGGTGTCGTCGGGCAGCCCGGCCATCAGCACCTCGACCTGCTGCGACTCGCCCTTGCCGAGGGAGTCGACATCGAGGGACGAGGCGACCGCATCGAAGTCCGAGACGCGCGGGTAGAAGGCCGCCGACCCGTCCGCGTCGATGAGCGTCAGCGTGTCCGGCGCCGGGAACTCCGACAGCTCGACCGGCTCGCTGCTGCCGTGGTTGCGGTAGTCGAGGGTCAGCAACGTGCCGTCCTCGGTGGGCGCCACCTCGACGACGCTGACCCGCAGATCGGGGTCGTACTCGACCGCGGTCGGCAGACCCGCCTGCTCGGCGAACGCACCGACGTCGACGACCGGGACGTCGGACACCGGAGTGAACGGCGGGAGGCCGACCCGCACCCGCTCGATGTCCTCGGACACCTCCGCGAACGTGAAGTAGGTGGTCACGGTCTCCCCCGCGGCCACCGCCACCGACGCCGACGTGCACACGCACGTGCCGGACTCGATGTCGTCGTCGACCTGGAGCGGGCCGTAGCGGACGTTCGACTCCGGGTCGTGGATCGTGATCGACGGCACCTCCGAGTAACCGAACACGTCGCCGACCGTCGTGTCCTCGTTGCCGTCGTTCACGACGTCGACGAGGGCCGTGGTCAGCCCGTCGGACGAACGGAGGATGTCGTGCACGCGCACGGAGACGTCGGGGGTGACCGGGGAGGTCGCCTCGCCGGCGACGTCGGCCGCCGGCCACGCCTCGACGGTCCCGCCGTCGTCGGACCCGGCTTCGAGCGCGTTGGTGCACGCCGACGACACCAACGCCAGCAGGACTGCGGTCGATGCCGTCCGGGCGGCGGTGCGGATGCGGAACATGGGAGGTCTCCTCGAGAGATGGCGAACGTGCCCGTGCACCTCAACACGGCGCACCCCGGCCCAGACATGGGGGGCGACCCCCACGACGGGGGAACCGTTCGTGGTTAGCACGCCGGACGAGCGGGCACAGCTTCGAACATGACTCAGCGTGGCAAGTGTCACCACGCAGTGCGCCGGGGCGGCGCTGCACTGTTGGCCGTCGTCGTGGTCCTCGCATTGGGGGCGGCCTCGTGCCGGCCGGAACCCCAGCTCACCGTCACCACGGTCGCCTCCGGCCTCGCCAACCCGTGGGACATCGGGTTCGCGTCCAACGGGGACATGTTCTTCACGGAGCGTGCCGGCCGCATCAACGTGCGCACCGCCGCCGGCACCCGCCGGGTCCTCGCCACGCCGAGCGACGTCCGCGCCGTCGGCGAGGGCGGGATGATGGGCATCGCCGTCGACCCCGCGTACGCGACCAACCGGCGCATCTACACCTGCCAGCTCTCCACCGCAGGCGGCGGCCTCGACGTGCGCGTCGTGCGCTGGCAGGTCAACGCCGGCACCACCGGGCTCACGAACCGGGTCGACATCCTGACCGGCATCCCCGCCAACCCGACGGGGCGGCACTCCGGCTGCCGGGTGCGCTTCGGCCCGGACGGGATGCTGTGGATCGGCACCGGCGACGCCGCGGTCGGCACAAACCCGCAGAACCCCTCCTCGCTCGGCGGCAAGGTCCTGCGCATCACCACGAGCGGCGCCGGTGCCCCCGGCAACGCCGGTGCGCCGTTCCGCAGCGAGATCTTCACCTACGGCCACCGCAACGTGCAGGGCGTCACCTTCGCCGCCGACGGCACGCCGTACTCGGTCGAGCACGGCCCCAATCGGGACGACGAGGTGAACATCCTGGTCCGCAGGGGCAACTACGGGTGGGATCCGGTGCCCGGGTACAACGAATCCGTCCCGATGACCGACCGCACCAAGTTCCCCGCGGCCCGCACCGCGCTGTGGAGCTCGGGCGCCCCCACCATCGCTCCCTCCGGCGGCACCATCGTCTCCGGCACGAAGTGGGCAGGGTGGGACCAAGCCCTGGTCATGGCCGTCCTCAAGGGCCAGCAGCTCCGGGTGCTGGGACTGACCGCCGATGGGCGGGCCGTCGAACAGGAGTGGACGCGGCTCACCGACCGCGGCCGCCTCCGGGTCGCCGTGCAGGGCCCGGACGGCAACCTCTACGTCGCCACGGACTCGGCCAGCGGATCGATCCTGCGCATCGTCCCCACACCTCCCTGACCGCACCGGGCGGATCAGATGAAGAGCAGCACCGTGGCGACCGACCACGTCAGCGCCACGGACGCCGCCAGAAGGGCGGGCCCAGGCCCGGCGTTCGGCCTGTCCGGTCGGCGCAGGAACCACGTGGTCGCCGCGGCGAGAACGCCCACCGACACCACGACGTAGGCGATCCGCCGGGCCGCGACCTCCGTCAGCAGCGCGCCGCTGGCGACAGCCACGACCTGCGTGAGCACGATCGTCGCCACGACGGCCGACAGGAGCCTCAGCCACAGCCGTCTCCCGATCGAGCGTGCGGCTGTTCGACCACTCCCCATGGCGGCGGGCTCGTGTGCCGGACCCGGCGCTCCCGGTGACCACACGCCGTGAGCGGGCGAGACTGGATACGACGCAGCCGGAGCCGAGGACGGCGGCGCAGACGACGAACCGGGCCGGACCGG
>CAYUXB010000031.1:7871-12689 GCA_964448525.1 uncultured Acidimicrobiaceae bacterium | reverse complement strand
ACGACGCAGCCGGAGCCGAGGACGGCGGCGCAGACGACGAACCGGGCCGGACCGGGTCCGGCGGCGCAGACGACGAGTCCGGCTCCGGACCCGGCGGAGGCACGTCCGGAGGCGGGCTCGGGGCCTCCGTTCCGGCGACGACCGCCCGGAGGCGGGACGCCACGCCGGCGGCGTCGAGGCGGAGGTGGGGATCGGCGACCAGGCAGCCGTCGTCGATGACAGCCTCGAGGGCGGGGTCGAGGCCGGGCGCGGCGGCGCGCTCGCCCCGCAGCGCAGCCGCGTAGCGCATCATCGGGTCCGGGCCGGGGAACGGGTGGTGCCCGGTCGCGGCCACGTGCAGCGAGACGCCGAGAGCCCACACGTCCGCGCTGCGGTGCTGGCGGGTGCCGTCGGCGGCGTGGGCGGCCTCCGGCGGGCGGTAGTCGATCGTGGCGGCGTGCGTGACGGCGTAGCTGCCCTCGAGCACGCTGGTGACGCCGAAGTCGCCCAACACCCAGCGGTCGCCGACGCGCAGGATGTTCTCGGGCTTGACGTCTCCGTGGATGCGGCCCTCGCCGTGGAGCGCGGCCAGCCCGTCGGCGACGTCCGCGACCACCGCCGCGGCCTCGGCGGGCGGCAGGGCGCCCGAGCGGGCGACCCGGTGGGCCAGATCCTCGTCGGCCAGCTCCAGCACGAAGACGACGCACCCGGCGTACGGCGGCTCGACGAGGTCGAACGCGTCGATGCCCGCCAGCAGGTGCGGGTGGTGCACGTCGGTGAGCGTCGAGAACTCGCCGAGCAGCGCGGAGCGAGCGGCGGACGAGATGATCGGATCGAAGATCTTGAGCGCCCTCGGCGGTTCGTCGAGCCACGACGACCGCCGGGCCTCGAAGACAACGCCGTAGGAGCCGCGGCCGACGAAGCGCACGACCTCCCACTCGCGCAGGCGCGTGCCCGGTTCGATGGTGTCGACGGGGCTGGCGCCGGGCGGAAGGTCGGTCACCGCGGGTCCTCGCGGTCGATGCCGTCGAGCCGTGCCAGGTCGTGCCCGGTGACCGCTCCCGTGCGCAGGACGAGGTCGGCGAGCACCCGGGCTGCGTCACGCACCTCGAGCCCGGCCGCCGAGCCGCCGTACGCATCGACCGCGCCGATGCCCAGCTTGCGACGCACGTGCGCCAGCCTCCGCTCGACCGCCTTGGCGGTGACCCGCTCGGGCTCGGCCGGCGAGGCGTTGAGGGCCCGAACGATCTCGCCCACGCTGGCGACCTCGTCGGACTGCGGGTCGCGCAGGCGCGGTGCGCACAGGGCGACGATGGCGCGGAAGTAGCCGGCCTCCCGGTCGAGGCCGAGGCCCTGCACGGTCGACCCGGCGAGGGCCGGCTGCCCCGGCGCGGTCGTGCGGTCGAGGAAGGGGCAATCGGCGTCGAAGCCCACCGACTCGTCGCCCGTGGTGACCTCGACGCGACAACTCGGGTACGGGATGCGGGCCGCCCGGCCCGGCTGCAGGTCGAGGCGGTTGGGCCCGCCGTGCTCGACGACCCGCAGGTGCAGCCACCGCCCGGTGTTGGTGAGCACCCAGCCGGCGGCGTCGACCTCGATCAACCCGGCTCGCTGATGCAAGCGAGGGTTGCTGCTCAGGCCCAGGTGCGGCTCGCCGCCGGCGCCCTCGACCTGCGGTTCGGGGCCGTCGGCCGGCGTCGCGGGTGCAGGCGAGGCGGCGGGCACCGGGCTGCGACCGAACGCCAAGGCGTCCCCGGGACGCAGCATGCGGCGCCCGCCGGGGTGGTCGAGGGTGAGGATCGGGTCGTCGGCGAGGGAAGGGTCGGTCATCTCGTGCGCCACCGCACGCCCGTCCGCCGGGCGCTCGCGTGCGGCCGAGCCAGGTTAGACACGGCGACCGTGAGCGGGGCACCGTCGCCGGTCACGGTGGGCACGAGCCGGGTCGAGGTCAAGATCGCCGACGCGGTCGGCGACGACCGAGATGGTGGTCACCAGCGGCGAGGTGAGCGAGGGTGGCGCTGTGGTCAGAGCGCCTTGCGTGCGATGCGACCCTGCGCGCTGAGCGGCAGGAACCGGTGGGCCCACCAGCCCAACTTGGCCTCCCACCCGACCGGGACGACGGCCTTGTCGCGACGGATGGCGACCACGATGTCGCGCGCCACCAGCTCGGGCGGGTGGCCGCGCCGGAAGGTCTTGCGGGCGCGGTCGTGCGTGCCGGCCTGGGCCCCGAGGAACCGTCCGGCGTCGATGATCCCGGTGTCGATGACCCCGGGGCAGACGGCGCTGACGCCGACACCGGTGCCGTGCCAGTCGGCCCGGAGGCACTGCGACAGCGCGAGGACAGCAGCCTTGGTGGTGACGTACGCGGACTCGGTCGCCCGCATCGTGTAGGCCAGCCCGGACGAGACGTTGACGACGTGGCCGTGGCCCTTGGCCAGCATCTGCGGGACGAAGACCTGGCAGCAGTGCACGACGCCGTCGAGGTTGACCGAGCGGATCCACCGCCAGTCGTCGAGGGTCATGTCGTTGAACCGGGCGCTCATGCCCACCCCGGCGTTGTTCACCAGCACGTCGAGCGTGCCGTGCTCGGCGTGCACCGTGGCCGCCAGGGCGCGGACGGCCTCGGGATCGGTGACGTCGCAGGCGAGCGCATGCGCCTGCGGCCCCACCTCGGTGCAGGCGACCGCCGTCTTCTCGGCCGTGTCCGCATCCTGGTCGACCGCGAGCACCCGCGACCCCTTGCGGGCGAGCTCGAGCGCGGTCTCTCGCCCGATGCCGCTGCCGGCGCCCGTCACGAGCGCCAGCGCTCCCCGCAGCTCGAAGTCCTCGTGTCTCGCCATGCCGCGCTCCGTGTTCGTGGTCGGACCCCAGGCCGTCCATGTCGAGCAGTGGTCACCGATCATCGACGCGATGTTGACTCCGCGTCAATAGGATCGGCCCGTGGCGAACGCCCCCCGCACCCGCCTGGAACCGGAGGCACGGCGGGCCCAGCTCGTCGGGCTCGGGCTGAAGATGCTCAGCACCCGCTCGCTCGACAAGGTGGCGATCGACGACATCGCGGCGGAGGCCGGCATCAGCCGGGGTCTGCTGTTCCACTACTTCCCGACCAAGCGCGACTTCCACCTGGCGGTGGCCCGCGCTGCTGCCCAGGAGCTGCTCGACCGCACGCAGACCGATCCCGACCTGCCGCCCATCGCGCAGCTGCGCGCCGGCGTCGAGGCCTTCGTCGACCACCTGACCGACAACCGGGACGCGTACGTAGCGTTCATCCGCGGCTCGTCGGGCGGCGACCCCGATCTGCTGCAGGTCTACGAGTCGACGCGCACCGCGTTCACCGATCGCGTGCTCGACGGGCTGGGCATCGAGCCGGTCACGACGCGCCTGCGCGCCGTCGTGCGGGGCTGGGTCGCCTTCACCGAGGAGGTCACCGTGGACTGGCTGTCGGGAGGCGACCTCGAGCGGAGCGAGCTCGTCACCCTGCTCGACGAGGCCCTCGTCTCCCTGGTCACCGGGGCGACAGGGGGTTGGCCGTTGCACGACCGGGACAGCGGCGCCGACACGGGATAGCGCCCGACATCAGCATCGGATGTTGACACTGTCTACATTTCGGTAGACAGTGTCTACATGGAACTTTCCGATGCCTCCCGCGTGCTGGCGGGGATCCTCCTCATCAGCCTCGTGACCGTCGAGACCGGCGGCGCCCTCCTGTTCCGCATCGGGACCGGCCGGCAGGCCGCCACCCCGCTGCAACAGTCGTTCTTCCGGGCCGGCCACGCCCACGCAGGCGTTTTCCTCCTGCTCGGCCTGGTGACCCAGATCCTGGTCGACGCCACCACCCTGACCGGCGCGGCCGAGTGGGTCGCCCGCTCCTTCGTGCCGGCCGCGGCGCTGCTCATGCCCGGTGGCTTCTTCCTGTCGGTGGCGTCGTCCGGGGCGACGAAGCCCAACCGGCTGGTGCTGCTGATCCCCGTCGGAGCCGTCGTCCTGGCCATCGGCCTCCTCACCCTGGCGTTCGGCCTGCTGACCGCATGAGGGGGCGAACCATGAGCACCGTGCATCCTCCGGCCTGCAGGGCCTGTCGCTCGTCGAGCGCATCCCGACGGGTGCGCCGATGAGCGACGATCGACCGACCACCCCCCGCGAGCGGCTGCTCCAGGCCGCCCGGGACGTCGTGACCGACGACGGGTTGGAGGGCCTGACCCTGCGGGCGATCGCCCGGCGGGCCGGCGTCTCGCACGGCGCCCCCTTGCGCCACTTCGCGAACCTGGCGTCCCTGCTCGCCGCCGTCGGGGCCGACGGCTTCACCCGCCTGATCGCCGCCGTCGACGACCATCTCGCCACGGCCGAGGCGGCAGCGGCAGAGGCGGGCCAGCACGTCGGGCCGCGCCGGCGGCTCGCCCTCGCCGGACAGGCGTACATCCGCTTCGCGCTGAGCGACCCCGGCGTTTTCTCGGTGACGTTCCGGCCCGAACGGGTCGACGTGACCGACGAGGCCTACGGGGTCCAGGGCGCAGCCGCCTTCCAGCAGCTCGTCGACCTCGTCGAGGCGGTGCAGGCCGACGGCTGGCAGCCCCACCAGCGTTCCGAGGATGTCGCCGGCGTGATGTGGGCCCAGGTCCACGGGCTGGCGGTTCTGGCCCTGCACGGCGCCCTCGGAGCCGCCGTGGGCGGCCACGGCGGAGCCGCCACCGATGCCACCGACAGCACCGACACCCTCGGCGACGGGCCCGCCGGACCCGCCGGACCCGACGAGGAGGTGCCCCTCCGCCTGGCCGCCCTGTTCAACCAGCTCTCGTTCGGCGACGACCTCGGGCCTCCGACCGGCGCCTGAGCGTTCCG
>CAYUXB010000031.1:6403-7771 GCA_964448525.1 uncultured Acidimicrobiaceae bacterium | reverse complement strand
CACGACCACACGAGGAGATCACGACATGACCACGACGACCACCACCTACCTGGACGGCAACTTCGCTCCCGTGACCGAGGAGGTCACCACCCACGACCTCACCGTCACCGGCGCCATGCCGCCGGAGCTCGACGGGCGCCTCCTGCGCATCGGGCCCAACCCCCGCACCGCCCCTGACCCCGCCGGCTACCACTGGTTCACCGGCGACGGCATGGTGCACGGCGTGCGCCTGCGCGACGGCCGGGCCGAGTGGTACCGCAACCGGTGGGTCGGCGGTGGCGAGGTCGTCAACACCCACGTCATCGGCGTCGACGGGCGCACGTTCGCGCTGGTGGAGGCCGGCAACCACCCGGTCGAGCTCACCGACGAGCTCGAGACCGTCGGCATCTGCCCGTTCGACGGCACCCTCGACGGCTCGTTCTCGGCTCACACCCACCTCGACCCGGCCACCGGCAATCTCCACGCCGTCACCTACCACTGGAGCTGGGACCACATCCGCCACGTGGTCGTCGGCGCCGATGCCCGGGTGCGCCGCGAGGTGCAGGTGCCGGTGCCGGATGCGCCGATGGTGCACGACTGCGCGATCACGGAGCGCTACGTCGTCCTCTACGACCTGCCCGTCACGTTCGACATGGAGGCCGCAGGCGAAGGCGCCCGGCTGCCCTACCGGTGGAACCCGGATCACCCGCCGCGGATCGGCCTGCTGCCGCTCGACGGCACCGCCGCCGACGTCCGCTGGTTCGAGGCGCCGTCGTGCTACGTCTTCCACACGCTCAACGCGTATGAAGCGGACGGCACGGTCGTGGTCGACCTCGTCCGCCACCCGCGCATGTTCGCCACCCGGTTCAACGGGCCCGACGAGGGCGCCTCGGTGCTGGAGCGATGGACGCTCGATCTCGCCGCCGGCACGCTGCGGACAGAGGTGCTGAGCGACCGGCACCAGGAGTTCCCGCGCATCGACGAGCGCCTCACCGGCCGCCCCCACCGGTACGGCTACGGCGCGGCGCTCGGCGAGGGCGCGGCACACGGCCCGGCCTTCAAGCACGACCTGGTCGCCGGCACGACCGAGGTGCACGACCACGGTCCCGGTCGGGTCACGCTCGAACCCGTCTTCGTGCCCCGCCCCGACGCGACCGGCGAGGACGAGGGCTGGGTGATGTCCTACGTCTACGACGCGACGACCGACCGCAGCGACGTGGTGGTGCTCGACGCGCAGGACTTCAGCGGCGACCCTGTCGCCACCATCCAC
The DNA here is from genome assembly GCA_964448525.1 of uncultured Acidimicrobiaceae bacterium. GTDB lineage: Bacteria > Actinomycetota > Acidimicrobiia > Acidimicrobiales > VFJN01 > ZC4RG19. Next base: position 6,522 of record CAYUXB010000031.1, on the reverse strand, counting down.
CTACCCGTGCGCGTGCCGTTCGGCTTCCACGGGAGCTGGGTGCCGTCGGCGTGAGCGGCCGGAGGCGGCGTGAACGGTCATCCGCCGGGGTCGGGATCGCCGTCGGGATCGCCGTCGGG
>CAYUXB010000031.1:0-6303 GCA_964448525.1 uncultured Acidimicrobiaceae bacterium | reverse complement strand
CGTCGGGATCGCCGTCGGGATCGGCGTCGGGATCGGGTAGCGCCGCCGGATGGACGATGTCGATCTCGACGATGTCGCTCGTGAAGTCCCTGCTGTTGTTCGTGACGAACCGGTCGGCGCCGACCGCCACCGCCGTCGCCAGGTGGACGGCGTCAGCCGCTCGCAACCCGTAGGCAGCACCGAGCACGACCGCCAACCGGGCCGTCGCCGCGTCGACCGGCAGCAGGTCGAGCCGGGCCAGCAGAGCGGCGAGCGCAGCCGATTCCGCGTCTGAGGCGGCACGCACGGATCTCGTGAGGATCTCGGGCAACAGGAGGACGGAACCCACGCCCACCGGCGGGGCGCCAGGTCCCCGGCCATCGCCACGGAGCAACGGGAGAACGCGGCGGCCAAGCGGGTGTCCCGGCTCGGCGGCGTAGATGAGGACGTCGGCGTCGAAGGCGTCCACTACGTGGACGATGCCCGCGTGCGCTCGTCCCGCAGGCCAGCGACCAGCTCGTCGGCCCGACCTGGTGGGAGCCCGGCGATGCGCTCCGGCGCTGTGGTGGCGACGCGCTCGAGCAGCGCGGCTATGTCGTCGGCCCGACGCAGGGCGGATGCCGCCCGCCTGGCCCGCAACGTGTCGGGCCTGACCACCACGGCGACAGGACGGCCGTGACGCGTGATCGTGACCTCGTCGCCCTCGCCCACGCGATCGAGGATCTCGGGCAACGTCGCGCGTGCCTCTGTGACGGTGACATCACTCATACCGGAATCGTACATGGCCGTACTGTTCTGTACAGGTGGGGTCAGTCGTCGCCGACGGCGGGGCGCGACGAGCGGCCCGGCGCGGACCCCGGGTGGTCGGGCACCGCGATGATGCGGAGCCGCTCGGTGCCCTCGTCGGGCCCGGCCTCGCCCCCCCAGCCCTCGAGCTTGCCCAGGCCCGCTCCGGACAGGCCCGTCCACAGCAGCTGGCTGAGGTAGCCGACCAGGTCTTCCTTCGACATCGACCGGCGCTCGAGCCACCAGCCTGCCCCCGCGAACGTCATGCCCACGATGGCGAACGCCCAGGGCTCGGCCGCGCCCGAATCGGCGCCCGCCTTGCGGAGGCCGCCGCCGAGCGCGACGGCGATCTGGTTGCCGATGTCGGACATCAGTCGCGGCCCGGCGACGTCGGCCTCGTGCCGGGCGGTCTGCACCAGGAAGCGGTACAGCTCCGGCTCGCGCTCGATGAACGTGCAGAACGCTTCGATCGTCGACGCCACGATCGCGCTCGGCTCGCCCGAGCCGGTCAGCGCCTCGGACACCGCCTCGTTGACCTGGCCGGCGACCCGGCGGGCGAGCGCCTGGGTGAGCCCTGCCTTGTCGCCGAAGTGCGAGTACAGGATCGGCTTGGTGATGCCGGCCTCGGCCGCGATCTCGTCCATCGAGGCCTTGGGCCCCACCCGGCGGATGGCCCGCTCGGCGGCGTCGAGCAGCTCGGTGCGGCGTTCGTCGCGGTCGCGCCGGGGGCCGCGGGGTCTCCCGGGCCGGGAGGCGCGCGACGAAGGCTTCCGGCTGGTCACGGACAGGAGGCTACCCCTCCCCGTCACCCCCGACGCTCGCCGTGACCAGGGCGATCAGCTCGTCGCCGTAGGCCGCCAGCTTGGCCGGCCCGATGCCGGGGCAGTCGGCGAGTCCCTTGGTGGTGGTGGGCCGGCGCTCGGCGATGCCCATGAGGTGCCGGTCGTTGATGACCACGTAGGCGGGCACGCCGTCGGCCTTGCTGCGCTCGCGCCGCCACTCCCGCAGCGCGGCCTCGACCCGGGCGGCCACGGGGCCCGACGCCTCGGGCACCGCCGGCTTGGCGCCGCCACGGCCCTTGGCTCGGCCCGTCGCCGAGGCGACGACGGTGCCGGAGCCCCCGTCGGGGGCATCGTCGGTGTCGGCGGCGGCCAGCTCGGCGGCGGTGGCGTCGCGATCGAGCTCGGCCAGGAACGGCGACGGGCGGGTGGTGTCGGCCAGCACCGCCACCCGGCCGATGCCGCGGGTGATGGCGACGTGGAAGACCCGGCGCTCTTCCTCGACCGCGGCGCGGCCCTGGGCGAGTCGGTGCGGCATCAAGCCCTCGTTCGCCCCGAACACGGCCACCCGTGGCCACTCCCGTCCCTTGACCCGGTGGATCGTCGACAGCACCACACCGTCGTCGTCGCCCGGCCGGTTGAGGCCGGCGCGCAGCCACGGCTCGAAGCCCGCCGGGTCGGTGTGCAGGTCGGCCACCTGGAGCAGGGCTTCCAGGTCGTCGCGGTGCGACTGCCCCTCGCCCCCGCCGGACGCGTCGAGCAGGTCGACCGCCCGGGCCAGGCCGACGTCGTCGCGCACGTACTCGAGCACCGTTCGGGTGGTGCCCGTGCGGCCGACCTTCGCCAGGCCGGCGAGGTCGACCGCCAGGTCGGCGAGCTTGCCGGCCACCTTGGCGTCGTCGATGCGCTCGGACGCCCGCACGATGTCGTCGATCGTGCGGCATCGGTCGAGCCACTTGTCGATCCACCGCGGCAGGCCCCGGCTGGGACGACGGTGCACCTCGGACAGGTCGGCGGGGTCGATGTCGTCCGGAGCGGCCGCGATGCGCAGATAGGCGAGGGCGGCGCGCACGCCGGTGCGCCCCAGCACGTCGACCCGCAGGATCGACGACACGGGAACGCCGGCCTCGACGAGCGCCACGTGCGGGGCCAGCAGCATCGACCCGACTCGGGTGAGCACCGCCACGTCCTCCGGCCGCACACCCGGCTCGGCGAGCCACGCCCGCACCACGTCGACCACCTCGGTCGCCCCCGCCTGGGGCAGGTGACGGCGCACCGCGAACGGCGCCTGGTCGCCCGCCCCGTCGACGGCCGCGTCGGCGTCGTCGGCCGCCCGGATGGTCTTCGGCACCCGCACGCGGTTGCGCGTGAGCAGGTGGCGGGCGGCGTCGACCACCGGGGCCGGGCAGCGGTAGTTGACCTCGAGCGCGTGCTCGTCGGCGCCCGGGAAGTAGCGGCCGAACTCGGTGAGGAACCGGGGCGACGCCCCCGCGTGCCCGTAGATGACCTGGTCGTCGTCGCCCACCCCGAACACGTCGAAGGAGGGTGCCGCCAGCAGGCGCACCAGCAGCACGTGAGCGGGTGTCAGGTCCTGGAACTCGTCGACCAGGAGGTGGCGGTGGCGGGCCTGCTGCGCCCGGCGGAAGGCGCCGTCCGCGAGCAGCAGCTCGATGCCGAGCAGCACCTGCTCGTCGAAGTCGATGACGCCACGCCGCTGGAGCTCGGCCCGGAACGCCGGGAACGCCTCGGCCAGGCCGGGCACGTCGCCCCGCTCGTCCTCGACCGAGATCGGGTCGCGCAAGCCCAGGCGGATGGTGGACAGGGCCTCGACGTACGGGGCGAGCGGGTCGGTGTTGAGCCGGCGGGCGCCCCTCGGCACGAACGGTTCGAGGATGCGGCGGACGTCGCGCACCTCGAGCACCTCCGGTCGGCGGCCCAGACCGGCCGACACGATGTCGTAGCCGAGGGCGTTGAGCGTGAGGATGCGGCCACCGACGCCGGCGGTGCGGGCCGCCATCTCGTCGCGGGCCTTGCGGTTGTAGGCGACGGCGACCACCGACGAGGGCTCGTAGCCCCGGTCGACCACGAGGTGGCGCAGGCGCTCGGTGAGCACCCGCGTCTTGCCCGACCCCGCAGGGGCGATGACGCGCGCGGGGCCCGAGCCGTGCGCCACGGCCGCGAGCTGGTCCGGCGCCAGGTCGGCGCCCGGGTCGACCGGCGGCGGCGCCGCCGCCAGGCGCCCCTGCTCGACCGACTCGGCGTGCACCACCACCCCGCCCACCACGACCCCGCCCGGCGGCGACCCGGTGACAGGTGTGCCCCCGCCGTCGTCGGCACCCCCGGCGGCGCCCCCCGAGTCGGCGGACCCGCCCAGTTCGGACAGCCGGTCTCCGCGGGGGCCACCGTCGACCCATGCGACGCGACCGTCGGGCAGCACCACGTCGCCGGCCGGCACGGGCGTCGCGCCCGACGGTGCGGACCCGTCCACCACCGTGGCGCCGAGCCGCGCGGCCTTGCGCCCCCACCACCAGATCGGGTCGGCGCCGTCGCGGGCGTCGTAGGTGTTGGCCCACACCAGGAAGTGCAGACGGTCGTGCCACAACTCGAAGCCGGGGTCGAGCAGCCACGGGTCGCCGATCTCGTCGGGCGGGTAGGACCACGGCGCCCGGAACAGCGCCGCATCGACCGCCAGCGCCACCACGACCGGCTCGCGCTCGGCCCAGGCCCGGTGCAGATCGAGGACGGCGGGTGCCGGACGGTCGTGCGGCGCATCGACAGCGGCGGCGTCGACCGTCACGACCGGCGCTCCGGCCCAAGGGGCGGGCACGGGATCGCCGGCGTTGATGACCACGCCGCGCCCGAGGGCGCGGGGACCGGGGGCGCTCACGGGGCGGACTGCTCGGTTGGTTGCGACTCAGGCACGGCGGAAGACCCTCGACGGATGGCGGATGACGGACGAGCGCCAACCGGCGCGAGTGGCCGCACGAGCCATGGGCGAAAGACTAGAGACGCCCTGTGACAGTCAGCGGGAGACCGACCGCCGCCGGAACGGCCCGTCGACCCGTCGGCCGGCATCGGTCGCCCGCGAACATCAGCCGTCCGCGGCATCAATCGTCCCGCGGCGGCAGATTCGCCGGCGGGACGGAGGCCGGCGCGATGTCCACGTCGAGCCCCAGGGTCTCCGCGGTGCTGCGGTACTCGTTGATCTCGGCGGCCTGGTTGCGCTCCATGCGCTGCGCGAGCGCCACCACGCGGTCGTCCGAGGCGAGGGCCGCGCCCTCCTGCGCCATGTGCAGGCCGCCCCGGTGGTGGTATGCCATGAGCTCGAGGAACAGGGCGTCGAGCTCGGCTCCCCGAGCCTCGCCGATCTGGTCGAGCTGCTCCTCGGTGAGCAGGCCCGGCATCTGCTCGACGGGGACCGCCATGTCCATCCAGGCCATCGCCTCGTCCGACCGGTCCTCCCGGGTGTAGCCCCAGTCCGCCAGCATCTGGGTCATGACGCCGATCTCGTAGGACTGGAACGTCATCACGTCGCGTGCGTAGCTGCGCACGGTGGGGTCCTCGCCGTAGGCCGCCGTGAGCGTGGCGACGCCGAGTGCCTGGTCGTGGTGGGTGAGCATGTCCTGGAGGAAGCCCACATCGGCCGAGTCGGCCGCCGGCGGGCGATCGCGGGTGACCACGTAGCCGATCGCGAACCCGAGGAACGCCAGCGCCAGGCCCAGCACCGCGACCTTCGGCCACGAAAGCCCGCTGAACTGGCCATGCTCGTCCCCACGGCCGTCGCCGCCCTCGTCCGCCAGGGGGCGGTCTGTCGCACGGTCGTCCGCGGCCGGTTCGACGGCTCGCCCAGGGGTGGCGGCACCCGCGGCGTCGGACCTGGCGCCAGGGGCGGAGTCGGACGTGGGGGCGGGCTCGGAGTCGGACGTGGCGGCACCCGCGGCGTCGGACGTGGCGGCGGGCTCGGAGTCGGGGGCGGACCCGGACGTGTCCATCGCGCCATGTTCGCAGCCCCGCGACGGGCAGGCCGCTTCCGGGACGGCCCGAGTCAGTCCGAGCGCTCGTACCGCCAGCCGGCCGGGTCCATGGTCAGCCGGTGGCGCGGACCGGGTGTGGCCAGGTCGCGGGATTCGTACGCGGCATCGGGCTCCCACAGCGTCACGAGCACCCCGTCGGCGTCGGCCATGTGGGTGGAGAAGTGGTCGACGCGGCCGGCGGCCACATCCGCGACGGCGGAGGCCACGTCGGGCAGGTGGGCGATGCGCTGCAGGCTGACCCAGGTGGGTGGGAGGAGCTCGACCTCGCGGGTGCGGTGCCGTTCGAGCGCGGCCGCGGGCGTCGTCCACACGTGATCGCCGATCTCGCCCCCGTCGACGATGACGTCCGACGCTCCGTCAGGCAGGCCGGCGAGGAAGAACCACGTGGCGTAGCGACGGGGCGCCTCGGGGGGCGGGTTCCAGTGGGCGAAGGGCACCAGCTGGTCGGCGGCGAGCACCAGGCCGGTCTCCTCGGCCGCCTCGCGCACCGCGGCGGCGCGGGCACCCTCGAGCCCGGTGCCGTCGACGTCCTCGACCCGGCCGCCGGGGAACACCCACAGGCCCCCGAACGCCTGGCCGTGGGTCTTGCGCAACATCAGGCACTCCAGCCCCGCATCGGTGTCGCGCACGAGCACCACCGTCGCCGCGTCGTGGACGGGGTTGTCGCCGGCACCGCCGGTGATCATCTGCTCCACCATGCGGGCAGGATGCCCGCCGGTCACCAC
>CAYUXB010000030.1:0-22096 GCA_964448525.1 uncultured Acidimicrobiaceae bacterium | reverse complement strand
TGTTCTCGCTGCCCGGCACCCCCGTGCTGTTCTACGGCGAGGAGATCGGCATGGGCGAGAACCTCGACGCGGCAGGCCGCATGGCCATGCGCACGCCGATGCAGTGGTCGGACGAGCCGGGTGCCGGCTTCTCCCCCGCCCGGCCGAAGCGGTTCCCCAACCCGGTCACCACCGGGGAGTTCGGTCCGCTGGCCGTCAACGTGGTCGACGCCCGCCGCGACCCCGACTCGCTGCTCAACTGGTTCGAGCGCCTGATGCGCCGGCGCCGCGAAACCCCCGAGCTGGGTCTCGGCACGTGGTCGATCATCGCCAACGACCAGCCCGCCGTGCTCGCCCACCGCTGTGACTGGGATGGCACCACCATCGTGGCGGTGCACAACTTCGGTCCCGAGCCATGCCACCTCGACCTGCCCCTCGACGGCATCGACGACGCCGTCGGCGCCGAGGACCTGCTCGACGGGGCCGGCGAGCGCCCGCTCGACAGCCCGAACCTGCACCTCACGCTCGACGGCTACGGCTACCAGTGGCTCCGCATCCGGCGGAGGGGCCAGCGCCTCGCCCCGTAGGCACAGGCCCCAGGCGGTAGCGGATCCCGCCCGGATCGTCGCCGGATCGACAGGGAACCGGGCGGGTACGCGGAGACCATGCTCGACGATCCAGCCTCCCCCGACGCGTCAGCGGGCGTCGATCGCACGCTGGCGCGGCCACCGACGTCCGGCGCCGAGTCCGGCCCGGCGGACCCCGCGCCTCGCCCGGACATGACGCTGCAGGAGCTGGCCAACCCACCGTTGATCGCGCTCGGCCTGTCGGTGGTGTTCCTGCTGGCGCTGCTGGTCGCGGTCGTGATCGGCTCGGATGCCGAGACGGCGAGCGCCGACGAGCAGGGGGCCGTGGTCGTGACGCAGGCCGACGGGGGCGTGCATGCGCCCGGGATGACGAAACTGCCGTGACCTGCCGGGGTCGTGCCCGGTAGAACGTGATCCGTGACCGCGGCGGACCACACGGCGACCGATCTCGCGGCCTCCGCGGGGGATGCCGTCCCCTTCACCCGACAGATGGCCCTGTCACCGGACGAGGGCCGACTCGGCCGCTACCGGGTCGAGGTCGACGCCCGCTGGAACTGCCCGATCGTGCCCCAAGGCGGTGTCATGGCAGCCATCGCCGCCGCGGCGATGCAGGCCGAGCTGGCCCATCCGGACCAGCGACTGCGCACCCTGACCACGGTCTTCGCCGCGCAGATCCCGGCCGGGCCTGTGACGGTCGACGTGTCGGTGCTGCGCCGGGGCCGCACCATGTCGCAGGCGATGGCGACCGCCCGCCCGGCAGGAGTGAACGGCGACGGTCCCGGCCACACGACCGTCGCCGTCTTCGGCGCGGCCCGCGGCGGGTTCGAGTTCACCGACCTGGCCATGCCCGAGGTCGACCCGCCGCAGGACTGCCCGTCGTTCCGCGACCCGCCCCCGCCCGGCGCGGTCGACGACTGGCCGGAGCGCCTACCGTTCGAGTTCTGGGACCACATCGAGGGGCGGGCGGCGCTCGGCAACGCCCCGTGGGACGACTACGTGCCCTCGGCCTCGGACTGCGCGAGCTGGTACCGCTTCGACGAGCCGCCGATGCGCCCCGACGGCACCCTCGATCCCCTGGCCCTGATCGCCCTGTGCGATCTGATGCCGTCGTCGGTCGGCCAGCGCATGGGTCCCGGCGCGCGCACGTGGTACCCGCCGAGCGCCGACCTCACCGTCCACCTGTTCGAGGACGCCCGGTCCGAGTGGGTGCTGGCCCACCTGCGCGCCCGCCGGGCGACGGAGGGCTACGCCTCGGTCGAGGCGGCGCTCTGGGATCCGGCCGGCCCCACGCTGGTCGCCCATGCCACCCAGGTCATGTTCCTCTCGTTCCCGGACGGCGCACCGACCGGCAACGAGCGCCTGCCGCTCGACCAACGCCTCTGACCAGCCCGCACCGCCGTCGGCGGTGGCACACTGGGCGGCTATGGCGGAGCTGACGCTGGGGAGCCTCAACCTGCACATGGGCCGCGGGGCGACGGGTCACGACGCGCCGTTCTACGACGTGGTGACCGCCTGCAAGGAGGTCGACACCGACGTCCTCGTGCTGCAGGAGGGCTGGGTGCCCGACGATGCCGAGAGCGATGTCGCGGCGGTGGCATCCGCGCTCGGCTACGAGGTCGCCTGCACGTTCGCCGTCGCCCGGGCCACCTGCCGGGACCGGGTCCGGCTCGTGGCACGCGAAGGCGACGACGGCGACGGCGACTGGGTGATCGCCATCCTCTCGCGCCTGCCCGTGCGCGCCGCGGAGGTGGTGCCGCTCCGACCCCAGCTCGCCCGTGATCCCGGGCGGCGGGCGGTGCTGCGGGCGGTGGTCGACGTCGGCGGCGCGCCGTTCACCGTGACGGGGACGCACCTGCCCCTGCTGAAGGACCCGGTGTGGCGACTGGCGCCCTCGCTGCGTGCCGCGCTTCCGAGCCCCGGCCAGCCAGGGGCGTTCGCCGGCGACATGAACATGTGGGGCTGGTGCGCCGACCGCCTGGCCGGCCCCGGGTGGCGCCGCGCGGTGCGCGGCCGCACCTATCCCGCCGGTCGGCCCCACAGCCAGACCGACCACATCCTCGTCAACGCGCCGGTCGAGGTCGCGTCAGCCGAGGTGGTGCGCCAGGTCATGTCCGACCACCGCCCGGTGCGCGCCCGCCTGCGCTTCTGACGGGGTGTCGAAGCGGGCCCGAGATGTGGCGATCTCGTCGCGGTGGTCGCGCGTCCACGTGACCAGCGGGGCGACGGCGTCGAGCAGCGTCTCGCCCAGCGGGGTCAGCCCGTAGTCCACCCGCGGGGGCACCACCGGGTGGACCGTGCGGTGCACCAGGCCGTCGCGCTCGAGCCGGCGCAGGGTGAGGGTCAACATCCGCTGGGAGATGCCGTCGATCTCCCGGCGCAGCTCGGTGAAGCGCTGCGTGCCGTCGCCCAGCAGCTCGACGACGAGGAGGGACCACTTGTCGCCCAGGCGGTCGAGCAGGTCGCGGATGGTGCACGCCTGGGTGTCCTCGACGCGCCGGGGCCGGTCGGTTCCCTCTGTGTGCCCTGGTGACAGGAGAGTGCCGTCTTCCATCGGCCTCCAGGATGCTCCACCATGCGGGTGGTTACCAGAGAGAACTGACATCACGGAGGAGAACCGACATGGCGACACCGGCGATCGGCGTGTTCCTGCCGACCATGCGCGCACCGGGCGAGCCCCTGCCCGACGTCGCCACAACCGCCCGCCGTGCCGAGATGCTGGGCTTCGAGTCGGCCTGGGTCGTCGACCAGCTGGTGGGCGGCACCGGGACACCGTTCGTCGACAGCACCGTCGCCCTCGGCGTCGCCGCAGGCGCCACACGGACGCTGCGCTTGGCCTACGGGGTGATGATCCTGCCCTTGCGGCCGGTCGTGTGGGCCGCCAAGCAGGTCGCCTCCCTGCAGCAGGCATCCGGCAGGCGGGTGCTGCTCGGGGTCGGCGTCGGCGGCGACCGGCACGACCTCTCGTGGGCGGCCGCCGGCGCGCCACGGCGCGAGCGCGGCCGTCGCACCGATGCCGCGCTCGCCGTGCTGGCCGACCTCGTCGCCGGCAAAGCCACCGACGTCGACGGGACCACCGTTCAACTCGCCCCGGGCGCCGAGGTGCCCCCGATCATCGTCGGTGGCATGTCCGACGCCGCTCTCCGTCGCGCCGCCCGACACGGCGACGGTTGGTTCACGCTGCCGCTGCCCCCGGCCGCCATCGCCCCCGCCGCGGACCGGTTGGCCGCCTTGGCCGCCGAGCACGGTCGCGCGGTACCTGCGCTCACCGGCAGCGTGATGGCGGCGATCGACGGGGACGCCGCTCTGGCGGACCGCGCCGGCCTCGTCCGGCGGCTCACCGACCCCGACGGCGTCTACGGCATGCCCGCCGACGCCGTCGACGACCTGGTCGTCACCGGCGGGCCGTCGGCGGTGGCCGAGCGGATCGCCGCCTTCGGCGACCTCGGTGCCGAGCGTGTGGTGCTCAGCCTGGCCGGCGGCGACTGGGCGCGGCAGGCCGAGCTGGCCGCGGAGGCGGCGGCGCTGCTCGGGTGACCTCGACGGTGCACGCCGGCGCCTCCCACGCTCAGCCGACCTCGGCGACGAGTGCCACCACGTCCGCCGCGCAGCCCCACGACAGCGTGACGCCCGCGCCGACGACCGTGACCGGGACGCCGTCCACGTGGCGCGCTCCCCACCCGTCACGGTTGCCTACCCTCGCGTCGGGTTCACCCCCCGGTGCCACGGCGTGACCCTACCGGGGTCCTGGGGGGGTACACCTGACCCATGACGTCGCTCGACTCGCACGAGGCGCCGCCGCGAGTGACCACACCCCGCCCGCCGGAGACCGCCAACGACCGGATCCGCCGAGCGTTGCTCCGCCGCGGCCGCCAGCGGGCCACCGGACTCCTCGTCGCGGTCGCGCTGGCGTTCGTCGGGTTCCAGGTGTGGGACAGCGACGCCACCTGGGCCGGCTACGCCGAGGCGATGGTCGAGGCCGGCATGGTCGGCGGACTCGCCGACTGGTTCGCGGTCACGGCCCTGTTCCGCCGCCCGCTCGGGCTGCCCATCCCCCACACCGCGGTCATCGTCGAACGCAAGGACCAGTTCGGCGAGACGCTCGGCGACTTCGTGCAGACCAGCTTCCTCACCCCGGACATCATCACCGAGCGGGTGCGGGCGGCCGAGGTCGTGCCGCGCCTCGCCGCTTGGCTGGCGGAGCCCGACAACGCCGCCCGCGTGGCCCGTCACGCCGCCGATGCGACGGTCACGGCCACCGACCTCCTGCGCGACGACGAGGTGCACCGCGCCATCGAGGACGTGGCGCGCCGGCGCATCGACACGACGCCCCTCGCGCCCGTCGCGGGGCGGGTCCTGCGGATGCTCACCGAGGGCGGGCGCCACCACGAACTGCTCGACGTCGTGCTCCGGTCGGTCGAGACGTTCCTCACCGACAATCGCGCCAGCCTGCGCGCCCGGTTCAGCGCCGAGTCACCGTGGTGGCTTCCGGAGGCCGCCGAGGACCGCGTGTTCGAGCGGCTGCTCGACGGCGCCCGCGCCGTGCTGCGCGAGGTGGCCGACAACCCGGCTCACGAGCTGCGCGTCGACGTCGACGCCCGGCTGCGCCGCCTCGTCGAGGACCTCCAGCAGTCGCCGGCCATGCGGGAGCGCGGCGAGGAGCTGAAGCACGACCTGCTCGCCCAGCCCGAACTGCGGGCCTGGGTCGCCACGGTGTGGGCCGACATGAAGACGGGCCTCGGCGCCCAGGCCGACGACCCCGATTCGGAGTTGCGCCGCCGCCTGGCCGACACGGTCGCGGCGCTCGGGGAGCGGCTGCGCGACGACCCGGCCCTCGCGGAACGGGTCGAGCGGGGCATCGAGGCCGGGGTCCGCTACATCGCCGAGCAGTTCAGCGACGAGATCGCCGCCATGGTGAGCGGCACGATCTCCCGTTGGGACGGCCGGGAAACGTCCGATCGCCTGGAACTGCTGCTCGGCCCGGACCTCCAGTTCATCCGCATCAACGGCACGGTCGTCGGCGGGCTCGCGGGCCTGGCGATCCATGCCTTCGCACAGGCCTTCTAGCACGGTCATGCACTGTTCGGTCCGGGTGGACGTCGCCGACCCGACAGCAGCTGAGCTCATCGCGAACCGGCGACTGTTCGTGAGCCGCGCCACAGGGCGGCGCAAGCCGTGCGACGTGAAGGAAGCACGCGCCCGCCACGACAAGGCTCGCCAGTTCCTGGCACTCGCCAGAGTGGCTGAAGGCGGAGGCCGCGGCAGCTGTGCTCAGCGAGGTGTGAGCTCCGGCGTGGATCACCCCGACGGCGGCGCGTAGTCGGGCACCTGGTCGTCCGGGGGCGTGTCCTCGTGGATCGTGACCGACGAGTCGACATCGAACAGGCCGGCCTCCTCGGGCGAGTCCGGGATGTCGCCGAGCGTGTAGCGCTCGCCGCCGTTGGCGTAGCGATACATGCCGACGCCCTCGGCGCCGACCTCGTCGGGGCCGGTGGCCGTCGGGTCCCACCACAGGATGCCGACGTCGTCGATGCCGCCCCAGTCGAACTCGGGCCACACGTCGTGCTCGCCGCGCGACACCTGGGGCACGGTCGGCCCGCCACCGACGGGCGGCAAGCGCAGGAGCCCGTCGCGGAAGGTGACCGGCGTCAGGTCAGGACCCGCCATGTGGATGCCGGCGAACACCGTGCGGATCGGTGGTTCGAGCACGCGCACCGAGTTGTTCGGGGCGTCGGTGCCGTAGGCCCAGCGGTAGATGCGGAACGAGTCCATCCCGTCGTTGGTGACCCGGGCCGGAGACAGCGCCATGCCGAAGCCGTTCTGCCACTGCTCGCCGTCGTTGCCGCGGGCGAAGATGGTCGTGTCGGCGAAGACGTTGGGGCCGAGGATCCACTCCGGGAAGTAGCCCTGGGCCGTCGCCTCCTTCGTCAGCGCGCTGGGCGACAGTGGGTCGCCGTAGAAGATCACGGTCGTGACACCCGCCTCCTGGAGCTTGGTGATGTGGGTGCGGGCGTTCTCCTGCATGCGCGCGAGGTCGAGCTGGTACTCGACGTCGGTCGCCAGGTCGATCCCCTCGCCCTCGAGGGCGTCGCGCAGCGCCTCGAACACGGGCCGGTGCTCCCCGTCCTCGGTGTCGAAGTGGACGATGCCGTACACGCGCTCCTCGGTCTGCATCGCCGGGTCGCCCGCCAGCGCCGCCGGGCCCGGGCCCGCCAGCTTCGACACCAGCTCGGCGGCGAGCGCCGCCGTCTGGTTCGGGGTCGGCCCGGCGAGCCACAGGTACGGGGCGTACTCCTCGATGACGTCCTCGGGCGCGGCCCCCGAGCACGTCGGGCCGCAGACGATGCCGCGCGACGCAAGCTCGGGCCCGAAGGTGCTGAGCGCCTGGGCGGGACCGCCGACGACCGCGAACGGCTCCTTCTCGGCGATGGCGAGGGCGTCGGCCTTGGCGGCCTCGACGTCGTCCGATGCGCCGCTGCCCATGAAGTTCTCGACCACGACCGTGCGGCCGTACGTCTCGAAGTACTGGTTGTAGATGTCGGCGTAGGCGGTCACGGCCTGCTGTGCCGTCTCCGCGTTCACGTCGACGCCGACGTCCCCGATCATCGCCGCGCCCAGCGGGTCGTTGGCCGGGTCGGTCGAGTAGTAGATGACCTTCACCTCGTCCGCCGTCACGCCCGGCGAGGTCGCCCCGCCGTTGTCGCCGTCGAACGGTTCGACGCACGGTGGTGCGGTGCGCAGCGGCAGCGCCAGGCGCTCGGTCTCCGGATCGCACGTCGGCCCGAAGTCGACGTCGTCGACCCCGTCGAGCTCGGCGCGCTGGGGCGTCATCGGCCCCGACCGGATCAGCTCGTCGCCGCTGGCGATCTCGGCGGTGTCGCCGGCGCCCTCGTCGTCGCTGTCGTCGCCCCCGCCGAAGAGGGCGACCGCCACGACGACGAGCACGACGACGACCGCGATCGGCCCGTAGCGGCGCAGTCCCGTGGCCACGCCGGACGTCCGGGCGGGCGGCTCGTCGACGCCACCCGCCGTGCCGTCGCCCGCCGTGCCGTCGCCCGGGCCGCCGTCACCGGCCGTGCCGTCGTCTGTCGTCGTCATGGCAGCCTCTCCCTCGTTCACCGACCCGTCGACGCTCGGTCAGGCGGGCGGCGGGTAGTCGGGGACCTGGTCCTCTTCCGGGATCTCGTCGTAGGTCGTCACCGAGGCCTCCACGTCGAACAGCCCGATCTCGTCGAGCGACGTGGGCCTGTTCTCCATCGTGAACCGCCGGCCGCCGTTCGCGTAGCGGTACATGCCGGGGCCCTCGTTGCCGACCTCGTCCTCCCCCGTGGCGGTCGGATCCCACCAGATGAGCGTGCCGTCGTCGGTGCCGCCCCAGTCGAGCTCGGGCCAGATGTCGTGGTCGCCCCGCGACACGAGCGGCTGGGTGGGACCGCCGCCGGCCGGCGGGGTGCGGAACATGGCGTCACGGAAGGTTTCGGGCGTCAGCTCCGGGCCCGCCATGTGGATGCCGGTGAACATGGCGCGCACGGGCGGCTCGAGGATCCGGGCGGTGTTGCTCGGCGGCTCAGTGCCGTACGCCCAGCGGTAGATGCGGAAGGCGTCGGTCATCTCGCGCGGCCCGCGGGCCGGGGTGGACGACACGCCGAAGCCGTTCTGCCACTGCTCGCCGTCGGTCAACCGGGCGAAGATCGTCGTGTCCATCAGCAGGCTGGGGCCGAGGATCCACTCGGGCCAGTAGTCCTGGGCGGTCGCCTCGGCCGTCAGCGCCCCCGGGGTGATGGGGTCGCCGTAGTAGATGATCGTGGTCACCCCCTCGTCCATCAGCTTGCCGATGTAGGTGCGGGCGTTCTCCTGTCCGCGCGCGAGGTCGAGGGTGAACTCGATGTCGGTGGCCAGGTCGATGCCGACCGCTTCCAGCTCCTCCACGAACAGCTCGAACACCGGCTGGTGGTCGCCGTCGACGTTGTCGTAGTGCAGCAGTGCGTAGGTGCGGTCCTGCGCCTGGATGGCCGGGTCGCCGGCCAAGTCCGCCTTGCCCGGGCCGGCGAAGGCGCCGATGGCTCCGGCGGCCGATCGCACGCCCTGGTCAGGGGTCTGGAGCGCCTGCCACAGGTAGGGCTGGTACTCCTCGACGATGTCCTCGGGGATCGCCTGGGCGCACAACGGGCCGCAGACGATGCCGCGCGAGGCCAGCTCGCCGGCGAACACGGCGCTCGACTGCTGCGGCCCGCCGATCACGGCGAACGGCTCCATCTCCGCGATGGCGATGGCGTCGGCCCGAGCTGCCTCGACGTCGTCACCGGCACCGGTGCCCCGGTAGACCTGGACGTCGACGGTGCGCCCGTAGGTCTCGAACAGCTTGTTGTAGAGCTCGACGTAACCCTGGACCGTGCGGGTGCTCAGCTCGGGGTCGACGTCGGCCCCCGCGGCGGAGACGGTCGCCGCGGTCAGCGGATCGAGCGCCGGGTCGGACTCGTAGTACACGATCGTGACCGCGTCGCCGGTCACCCCCGGCGACGTGGCTCCGCCGTTGTCGCCGTCGAAAACCTCGACGCACGGCGGCGCGTACACCGACACCAGCATGATCGTGCCCAGGTCGGTGTCGCAGTTGGGCCCGAAGTCGATGTCGTCGAGGTCGATGTCCTCGAGCTCGGCGCGCTGCGGGGTCATCGGCCCGGAGCGGGTCAGCTCCTCCAACGAGGGGATCTCGCCGTCGGCTGCATCGCCGTCGTCCCCGCCGTCGTCGTCTCCCCCGCCGCCGAGGACGATCACCGCGCCGACGATCAGCACGGCCACGGCCAGGATCGGCCCGTAGCGTCGCGCCGTCTTCATCCACTTGGGCGGCGCCCCGGGCGACGTGCCGCCGCCCGGGGTGCTCTCGCTCTTCTCGTCGGTGCTGGTCATCGCACCATCCCCTCCCGTTGCTGTCGAAATGACGCCGGCCGTCAGGCGGGCGGCGTGTACTCCGGTGTCCGGTCCTCCTCCGGAACGTCGTCGAACACCACGACCGACGACTCGACGTCGAACAGTCCGGCGTCTTCGAGCGATGTGGGCAGCTCGCCGATCGTGTACCGCTGTCCCCCGTTGGCGTAGCGGTACATGCCGGTGCCGTCGTTGCCGACCTCGTCCTCGCCGGCGGCGTCCGGGTCCCACCAGATGATCGCCATGTCGTCCGTGCCACCCCAGTCGAAGCCGGGCCACACGCCGTGATCGCCTCGCGAGACCTGCGGTTCGGTGGGTCCACCGCCGGAGACCGGATAGCGCAGCAGTCCGTCGCGGAACGCTTCGGGCGTCAGCTCGGGACCGGCCAGGTGCACGCCGGTGAAGACCGTCCGGAGGTACGGCTCGAGGACGTTGACGTTGGTGTTCGGCGGCTCGGTGCCGTAGGCCCATTCGTAGATCTGGAAGGCGCCGTTGGTCTCCTGCGCCCCGCGGGCGCCGATGAGCGACATGCCGAACCCGTTGCGCCACTGCTCGCCGTCGGCCCGCCGGGCGAACAGCGCGGTGTCCATGAGGGTGCTCGGCCCGAGGATCCACTCGGGGAAGTAGCCCTGCGCCGTCGCCTCGGTCGTCAACGACCCGGGCGTCAACGGATCGCCGTAGTAGATGACCGTCGTCACCCCGGCGTCCATCAGCTTGCCGATGTGGGTGCGGGCGTTCTCCTGAGCGGCGGCCAGGTCGAGGGTGAACTCGACGTCGGTCGCCAGCTCGATGCCGTTGTCGGCCAGCGCGGCCTCGAGCGCCTCGAACACCGGCTGGTGGTCGCCGTCGGGGGTGTCGTAGTGCAGGAGGCCGTAGACGCGGTCCTGCTCCCGCATGTCCTCGTCGCCGGCCATCTCGGCCTTGCCCGGACCCGCCAGGTTGCCGATCATCTCTGCGGCGAGCGCGGACGACTGGTTGGGCGTCGTGCTCGACTGCCACACGTAGGGCTCGAGCTCGGTGACGATGTCCTCGTTGAGCGCCGTGGCGCAACCCGGGCCGCAGACGATCTCCCGCGCGGCCAGCTCGCCCGCGAACACCGCGCTCGACTGCGCCGGACCGCCGATGACCGCGAACGGGTCCTTCTCGGCGATGGCGATGGCGTCCCGACGGGCGGCCTCCGTGTCGGAAGCGGCACCCGTGCCGGTGTAGCCCTCGACCACGATCGTGCGGCCGTAGCCCTCGAACAGCTTGTTGTAGAGGTCGACGAAGTCCTGCACGGTCTGCCGCCCCGACTCGGCGTCGATCTGCACACCGGCGTCGGTGGCGGTCGCCGCCGTCAACGGATCGAGCTCCGGGTCGGCCTGGTAGTAGACGACGGTGATCTCGTCCGCGGTCACGCCCGGCGAGGTGGCCCCGCCGTTGTCGCCGTCGAACGGCTCGACGCACGGCGGCGCGTACACCGACACGAGCTCGATCCGGCCCGTCTCGGTGTCGCAGGTCTCGCCGAAGTCGACCTCGACGCCCTCGAGCTCGGCCCGCTCGGGTGTCATCGGCCCGGAGCGGATCAGCTCCTCCTCGGTGGCTGCGCCCGTGGTCGACGCCGCGTCGTCGTCGCCGTCGTCACCGCCTCCGCCACCGAAGATCAGGACGGCGCCGGCGATCAGCACGGCCACGGCCGCGATCGGGCCGTAGCGCCTCAGGCTCTTCTGCCAGGCCGGCTGCCCGGGCGGTGGGGCGTCGCCCGTGCCCGTGGTCTCCGTCTCGCCTGTGGATGTCACTGTCGTCTCCTCGATGTCGTGGGCGGCGGCGGCCGGGCAGGATCAGCCACCGGTGGGTGTGGGGGCACCGGATCGGGCGATGGTGGCCTCGTCGGTACCGAGGTACGAGGCCACGACGGCAGGATGTTCGATGACCTCGGCGGGCGTGCCCTCGGCCACGACGCGGCCGAGATCGAGGGCGATCATGCGATCGGAGATCGAACCGAGCAGCGGCAGGTCGTGCTCGATGACGAGGAGGCTGGCGCCGAGCTCGTCGCGCACGCGGCGCAGCATGGGGGCGAGCGCCTCGGCCTCGCGCTGGGCGATGCCGCTCGACGGCTCGTCGAGCAGCAGCACGCTCGGCCCCTGGGCCAGCACGCACGCCAGGTCGACGACCCGGCGGGTGCCGGTGGACAGCTCGCGCACGAACTTGTCGCGATAGGCGCCAAGGGCCAGCAGCTCGATCAGGTGGTCGACCCGGGCGTGGATCTGGGCCTCGGAGTCCTGCGCGAACGGCAGGTGCAGCATGGCGGCGATCGGGTCGCGCACCTCGACGTGCTGCTCGAGGGCGACGGAGATGGCTTCGTGCACGGTCAGACCGGGGAACAAGCGCCCGTCCTGGAACGACCGACCGAGCCCCCGCCACGACCGGAGGTGGGTCGGGCTGTCCTGGATGTCGACCATGGTGCCCCCGGACAGCAGCCGGATCGACCCCCCGTCAGACGGCGTGTACCCGGAGATGGCGTCGAACAGCGTCGTCTTGCCGGCACCGTTGGGGCCGATGAACCCGAGGATCTCGCCCGGCCGCACATCGAACGACACGCGGTCCAGCGCCCGCACGCCGCCGAACCGGCGGGTCACGTCGCGCACCTCGAGCACGGGCGGACCCTCGCGCAGGCCCGAGGCGTCGTGGCTGTCCTCGTCGCCGACCTCCGCCGCCGCCGTCCGCAGGAAGACCGAGCGCAACAGGTCCGGCCGCTCCAGCAGCTCGGAGGTCGGGCCCTCGAACCGCACCTCGCCCTTCTCCATGAAGTAGGCCCGGTCGGCCACCGTGAGCGCCACGTTCACCGACTGCTCGACGAGGATGATGGTCGTGCCGTCGTCGCGCAGCGCCCGCACGACATCGAGCAACTGTCCGACCACCGCGGGGGCCAGGCCGAGCGACAGCTCGTCGATCATGAGCAGGCGGGGCTTGCCGATGAAGGCCATGCCGAGCGTCAACATCTGCTGCTGCCCACCCGACAGGTTGCCCGCCGGCTCGTTGGCCCGCTCCCGCAGGATGGGGAACATCTCGAGCACCCGCTGCGTGTCCGCTCGGGTCTCGGCACCCCGTTTGCGGTGGTTCCACGCCGCCAGGCGCAGGTTGTCGGCGACGCTGAGCTGGGTGAACACGCCCTGGCCACCGGGCACCACCGACACGCCGCGACCGGCGATCTCGTCGGGGGGCGTGTGCGTCATGTCGCGGCCGTCGAACACGATGGCGCCCCCGCTCGCCTGCACCAGCCCCGAGATCGCCCGGAGCAGCGTCGACTTGCCGGCGCCGTTGGTGCCCATCAGCGCCACGATCTCGCCCTCGTCGACCTCGAAGTCGACGCCGAACAGCACCTGCACGTTGTCGTAGTGCACGTCGATGCCGCGCCCGAGCAGCAGCTTGACCTTGCCCTGCCGGCGCAGGTGGGCGACCTCGGCTCGGGCGGCGGTCTGCTTCCACACCTGGGCGATGTCGTGCTCGACGAACGCCCCGGCCGAGGCGAGGATCAGCCCGCCGATCACGAAGACCGGGGCGGCCAGCACGAGGCCCCAGCGGATGCCGTAGGTGTCGGACAGCGTGCCGATGACCGGCAGCAGCAGCAGGCCCGGGAGGATGAACAGCGTGCCGACCGCGAACCCGAAGGCCCGCACCTTGGCCGGCACGGCCAGCGACAGCGTCACGAAGATGCCGGGGATTAGCAGGAAGAACCCGGCCGACAGCACCGCGTTGGCGATGATGGCGACGACCAGCGTGGGAGCGGAGGCGAAGACCACCCACACCGCGGCGATGCCGAACGACACCTTGCCGAGGAACCGCACCACGTGGCCCGGTCCCTTCATCATCAGGCGCGTCGTGAGCGGGATGCCGAACATCAGGCCGGCGAACTGGGCGGCGCCCTCGAGCCCGGCGGAGGTGAAGCCGCGGGCCCGCTCGTCGAGGTCGAAGACCTCGTCGTAGTAGAGGCCGCTGAGCGTGAGCAGGCCCACGATGGCGACGGCGACGAACGGCAGCGCCACGAAGATGCGGCGCAGCGTGCGCACCTGCCAGATGATGCGGAAGGACTCGGCCCACGACGGGGGCTGCTCCTCCGTGTCGGCCACCTCGGCGCTGGCACCCATCGCCTTGCGCTCGAAATGACCGCGCACCGGCTCGCGCAACCGGAACGACAGCAGCACGAACACCCCGGTGACCACCGCGAACACGACGAACGGTGCCCGCCAGCCGAAGGCGTAGGCGATCATGCCGGCCGACAGCGGGCCGATGAACTGGCCGAGGGCGTTGGCGTAGCGGTGCACCGCGTAGACCCGGGGCCGGGCGGGGATGTCGTAGTAGTCGGCGAGCAGCGAGTTGTGCACCGGGTCGTTCACCGCCCGGCCGAGGCCGGCGCCGGCGCGGGCGCCCCCGAGCACCCACAGGTTGGTGGCGAGGGCGGTGAGCGCCGAGAACACGCCCCAGACCGAGGCGCCGGTGGACGCGATCGGCACCCGACGCCAGCGATCGGCGTAGAACCCGATGGGCAGCGCCAGGATGAGCGCCGCCACCAGCGACAGCGACACCACCGTGAGGATGCCGTTGTCGTCGAGGCCGAAGTGGTCGCGGATCTCGGGCAGCAGCACGCCGAACGCCGACCGGTCGAGCTCGTCGACCATGTTGAGGCCGAACAGCACGCCGAGCGGGAAGATCGGGGCGCCTTGGGTGGTGCGGTGCTTCCAGCGCGACCACCACCCGCCACCCGGTTCGTCGGGCCCGGCGCTGCGCGACACGGCGTCGTGCACGCGGTCGGTGCCGTCGTCGGTGGCTGCGACGCCGCCGGCCGGTGCCGCAACCTTTGCCTGGTCGTCCGTCGACGCGGCCGTCGACGCGGCCGTTGCCGCCTCCTCGGCCACCTCCTCGACCACGACCGGATCGGCCACCGGGGCGTTGACGCCCACCGCGTCGAGTGCGGCCCCCAGCGGGGCCTCGTCCGCGCCGGGCGCCGGTTCGAGCGGCATCTCGTCGGACCGGCTCACGACCGCACCTCCAGCGTGTCGTCATCGGGCGCGGCCTTGCCGTTCCCGTTGGTGGCGGGCGGCGGCTCTCCCGGCTCGCCGGACCCATCCGGGTCGTCGTGGATCGCCTTGTCGGCCAGCTCGCCCGCCGCCGCCAGCACATCCTCGGCGGGCGGCTCGTCCGCCGCCTCGTCGACCCGCACGTCTGCCAGGAGGCTCGGCACCACCAGGCCCCGCCGTGCGGCGATCTTGCGGAGGGCACCGTCGCGCACGTCGGCGAGCACGCCGCCGAAGCCGCTCGGGAACACGAGCAGCACCAGCAACAGGCCGGCGCCGGTGGCGAGGAACTGCCACGCCGACGGGAGGAAGAAGTCGGCACCGTGGACGAAGGTGGCACCGAGCAGCGCGCCCGGCAACGAGCCGAGGCCGCCGATCACCACCATCGTGAACAACTCGAGGCTGCGCTGGGGGGCGTACTGGACGGCGCTCAGTCCCGTCTGCTGGTGGACGTACAACCCTCCGGCGACCGCGGCGAGGAAGCCGGAGAGGGCGAAGGCCGCCAGGCTCGTCCGGGTGGCGTTGACGCCGTAGGCGCGCGCCGCCTTCTCGTTCTCGCGGATCGCGATGAGCACCCGCCCGGTGCGGCTCTGCCGCAGGCCGGTCACCATGAGGATGGCGAGGACCAGGACCGCCAGGCAGGCGTAGAACATGGCCGTCTCGCTGCCGAGTTCGAAGCGCAGGAACCGGCCCCGGTCGATGCGCCGGCCCGGCAGGTCGGAGAACACGGTGCGGTTCAGCAGGTAGGACGAGACGAACAGACCGAAGGCCAGGGTGGCGACCGCCAGCGTGAGCCCCCGGCGACGCAACGCCGGGTAGCCGACGAGCACAGCGGCCAGGGCGCCGACCAGGCCGGCGACGAGCAGCGCGAATGCCAGGTCCCACCCGTACTCCACCGTGATGTACCCGCCGACGGCGGCTCCGAGGCCCACGAAGCCCATGTGACCGAGGCTGACCTGCCCGGCCCACCCGGTGAGGACCACCAGCGAGGCGGCGACGATGCCGAAGATCACGATGATCGTCGCCAGGTTCAGCCGGCTCGTCGACAACCACGCCGGCAGCGTCACGACGAAGATCGCGATGATCGCCCACAGGCCCGCCCGGCCCCAGACCACCTCGGGCAGCCGACGCATCTCGAGCGGCACCGGCCGGATCTCCTTGATCGCCTGCCACGTCGCCGACGAGTCGCTGTCGACCCGACCGTTGCTCGTGCCCCGCCGGGTGACGAGCAGACCGATGATCACGATGCCGAACAGGATCGCGTCGTTGTAGGCGGGGCGGTTCCCGGCCTGGAAGGTCATCGCCTTGTCGACGATGCCGATGCCGATGGCGGCCGCGGCGATGGTGGTGAAGCGCTCGAACCGCCCGAACACCGCGGCGGCCAGAGCCTGCACGAGGAAGAACGGCGACAGGACCTCGCCGATGGGCAGGCCGACGGCGCCGGCGCGCAGGAACATGGCGAGGAACGCGAGCCCCGATGCCACCATCCACACCACCGTGTGCAGCCGCTTGACCGGGATGCCGAGCGTGAAGGCCCGGTCGGCCCGCTCGGCGGCGCCCACGATGGCGATGCCGATGGTGGAGCGCTGCAGGAACAGGGCGAGCCCCACCAGGCACAGCGGCACGACGATCATCGTGAAGATGTCGGTGGCGTTGAACGTCGTGCCACCGAACACCCAGCTCGCGTCGAAGGGCTGGTCCATCCGCGTGCCGAACGACGCGTTGCCGAACGCCCGGGGCAGGAGCAGTCCCCCGCCGGCGAGGACCTGTGCGAGGCCGATGGTCGCCACCGTCAGCACCAGCCGGGGTGCCGTGAAGAAGCGCCGGATGACGAGGGCCTCGACCAGCACCCCCAGCACGATCGACGCGAGCAGCCCGACGAACAGGCCGGCCCAGTAGCTCCACCCCCAGGCGACGACGAGCATCACGCCGAGCACCGCGGGAACCGCCCCGAGGTCGCCCTGGGCGAAGTTGACGACACGGTTGGCCCGATAGACGAGGGCGATGCCGAGCGCGATCAGGGCGATGCGCCCGCCGCCGATGGCGCCGTTCAGCACGATGCCCGACGGGGCGGGATACAGCACCTGCTGGACCACGAGGAGCGCTGCCAACGGCGCGAGGAAGGCCAGGCGCCGGAGCGCGGTGTCGGTGGCCCATTCTCTGGTGCGATCGATGGCGGCGGACGTCATCGCACGTTCTCCCAGGGTCGGTTGTGTGCGGTCGGTCAGCCCTGCGGGCCGGCCGCCGCGCTGTCGGTCGTGGCGGATGCGTGGCTGTCGGTCGGGACGGGCGACCGGCTGCCGGCCGCGTCGGCGGGCAGCCAGGCGTGGACCAGGGCCAGAACCATCTCGCGCACCTGCTCGGCGGCGTCGGCGGCGGCGAGGGCCTGGTGGATGCGCAGCGACTCCCACGTCGCCGGGCTCGTGACGATGTCGAGCGCCCGCAGGAGCCGGCCGGGGGCGACCGTGTCGGCCGCGGCGAGCTCGGGGGCGAAGCAGGCGCTGATCTCGGCCCGCAGAGCCTTGCGCCCGGATGCCATGGCCCGCTGCAGCGCCGGCGAGAACGGCTCTTGCAGCTGGGCGGCCCGACGGACGCCGCTGCCCAGGTCGTGGAGGTGGTTGCGGCGGGCGACGAAGGCGTCGAGCCGGGTGTCGAGGTCGCCATCGGTGACCATCGGCGGCAGTTCGTCGGTCAGGCGCTCGGCCTGTCGCCGGCCGGCGGCCACGAACAGGGCTTCGAGGTCGTCGAAGTGCACGTAGAGCGATCGGAGCGAGACGCCCGCCTTGGTGGCGATGTCGCGGGCGGTCGGCCGGAGGTTGCCCTCGTCGTTGAGCGTCAGCAGCGCCTCGACGACCGACGCGCGGGTGCGCGCGGCGCGGGTGAGACGGCCGTCCTGGTGAGCGACCGTGGCGCTCGGCGGCGCAGCGTCGGACGACGCAGCTGTGACGGATGTCTCACGCACGACGGGGACCGTAGGGTTTTTTCACAACGTGTGCAATGGCCGTCCGACAACTGCAATGAACTTGTGCTCGGGTTCACGTTCGGCCACCCGGACAGGCTGCACGGCCGCCCAGAGGGAGACGCGACAGCCTGCTCACGCAGCGCGGAGGACGGCAGCGCCACCCCGCTCCTCCGCGCTGCCCGAGCGACTCACCGACCCCGGCTTCTACGCGGCCACCGGTTCGGCCGGACCGGCCGTCACCAGCCGGTCCGCCAGGAAGTCCTCCCACGTCCGGCGGCCCACCGCCCGACCGGGCGCCACGTTGGCGCCCTCGCGGAACGCCCGGGCTGCCCGGCCGGGGAGGCGCAACGGCACGAGCACGCTGTGCTTCCCCGCGACGCGCAGGTAGGTGCGGAGCAGCTCGGACATGTCGTACACACGGGGCCCGGCGATGTCGGCCACGAGCCCCGCCGGTGGGGCCAGGGCGAGCTCGGTCAGCCGGGCCGCCACCTCGGCGGTGTCGACGGGCTGGAAGTGGAACCCGGACGGGACCGGAACGATCGGCAGCTTGGACATCCCCGCTGCGGCCGTCAGCATGAGGTCGTGGAACTGGGTCGCCCGCAACGTCGTCCACGGGATGCCCGACTCGGCGATCGCGCGCTCGGCGCCGTGCTTGGCGGCGAAGTAGCCGAACATCGTGCGGTCGACCCTGGTCTCCTGCGGCACCGCGTCGGCGCCGACGACCGAGATGTAGACCAGGTGGCGCACACCGGCTCGGGCAGCGGCGTCCACGAGGTGCCGAGCCTTGTCCTCGTCGCCCTTGCTGCTGCCCGCCAGGTGCACCACGATCTCCGCGTCGGCCACGGCCGCGTCGATGCCCTCGCCGGTGGCGAGGTCGCCGGTCACCTGCGTGATGCCGTAGCGGTCGGCGTGGGTCTGCCGGCTGAGCACCCGCACCGTCCGGCCGGCGCCGCGGAGCGCAGGGACCACGTGCTGGCCGAGTGTCCCGGTGCCGCCGGTGATCAGGATGGGTGAGCTGGTCGGAGTCGTCATGGCGAGCCCTTCTCGTCGGGATGGTCACGTTCTTCGTGCCTGGGGTGTCACCTCCTTGACACGTGGCGACGAGGAGATGTGACCGATGGACGAGGACCAGTGGCTGGCCGACCGGTTCGACGAGCACCGCCCACACCTGCGGGCCGTCGCCTACCGGATGCTCGGATCGCTCAGCGAGGCCGACGATGCCGTCCAGGACACCTGGCTGCGCGTCAGCCGGGCCGGCACCGACGACGTGGAGAACATCGGCGGCTGGTTGACGACGATCGTCAGCCGCGTGTGCCTGAACGTGCTGCGGTCACGCAACAGCCGCCGCGAGGAGGCTCTCGACCCGCACGTGCCCGACCCGGTCGTCAGCTTCGGCGTCACCCGACCGCCGGAGGAGGAGGCGGTGCTCGCCGACTCGGTCGGCATCGCTCTGCTGGTCGTGCTCGACACGCTCGACCCCGCCGAGCGGCTGGCGTTCGTGCTCCACGACATGTTCCAGCTCCCGTTCGACGAGATCGCACCCATGGTCGGCCGGTCCCCCGCCGCCGCCCGCCAGCTCGCCAGCCGAGCCCGGCGGCGCGTGAAGGGCGCGGCGGTGCCGACACCCGATCCGGACGTGGCGCGCCAGCGACGCGTGGTCGACGCGTTCTTCCAGGCGGCGCGCGGCGGTGACCTCGACGCGCTCGTCCGGCTGCTCGACCCCGCGATCGTGCTGCGCACCGACGGTGGTACCGCTCGCCCTGGGGCGTCGACGGTGGTCCACGGGGCGGAGGCCGTGGCGGGGCAGGCGATCCGGTTCGCGCTGCCGCACGCCGAGCTGGAGCCGGCGCTCGTGAACGGCGCCGCCGGCGTGATCGTCACGGTCAGGGGGCGGCCGTCGTCGTTGATGGGCTTCACCGTCGTCGACGACCGCATCGTCGCCATCGACGCCATCGCCGACGCGGTCCGCGTCCGCCGCCTCGTCGAGACGGCACGTGGCTGACCGCGACGACGTCGATCTGGCCGCGGGCAACCCGGAAGCCTGGTCCGGCCGGTTCCGGCGCTTCCGGGTGACGGTGACCGCAACCCAGAAGCGCCAGAATCTCCGCTCACCGGACGCTGGACCGCAGCCATGCCTGGAACCCGCCGTCGAGGTCGGTGGCGCGCCGCAGGCCCAGCTCGCGCAGGCCTGCCGCGGCCAGGCTGGATGCGTACCCCTCGTCGCAGAACAGCACGATCGGCTGGTCGGGCCCCGTCACCTCGGGCAGGCGGTGATCGCTCGTGGGGTCGAGCCGCCACTCCAGCACGTTGCGGTCGACGATCAGCGCGCCTGGCATCTCACCGTCGCGCCGGCGCAGCTCGACGGGGCGGGTGTCGACCACGAGGCCGCCGGCGGCCCACACGGCGTCGAGGTCGTCCGGCCCGGGCCGTGGCGCGATCACGGCCCGGGCGCGGGCGAGGTGGCGGTCGATGGCGCTGACCGGGGTGGTCATCGCGTCGTCCGCTGGGCGGGGTGGAGCAGGTACGAGCCGGCGCGGTCGTCGAGCAGGGGCTGCTCCTCGTCGACCGACGCCGTCTCGACGGGTTCGAAGGTCTCGGCGTCGTAGTAGGTCATCGTCGCGAGCGGCGGCGAGTAGACGTGGATGCTGGTCGCCGGCTGGGCCGCTCGGTTCACCACGTCGTGCACGGTACCGAGGGCGAGGTGGCGCAGCCGACCGACACCGAGCGTCCGCTCGACCACTCCGCCCGCCCCGCTCGGGAGCACCTCGGTGAGCTCGCCCTCGGTCACGACGAAGGCTCCGGCGGAGTCTCCGTGGTCGTGGACCCGGACGTTCTGACCGGTGGTCCACCCGATGACCCACACCTCGTACCTGTCGGTGCCGATGAGCCGGACCGGCTGGCGCCCGTCGGGGTCGTGCCGCGCGGCCGAGCCCCACAGCGGATGGGCGGCGGCGAACCCGGCGGCGATGTCGGCCAGCACGTGTGCCGGCAGCGGCTCGCGGCCGGCCGGGCCCTCCCGCGGCGCTGCCGGGGGGATCGCGGCGGCCGGCGAACGCCCGAGGGGGTGACGCCCGCCGGCCAGCCGCGAGAGGGGTGAGGATGCGATCGAGCTCATGTCGGCGATCCTCAGACCGGCCTGTCGCCCTGGAGGGACACGCCGTGCATCACCCGGGGAGCGTCGCCGTCGTCGAGCGTGGCGTCGTGCATGGTCGAGTGGTTGTCCCAGAAGACGACGTCGCCCGCCGTCCGCTTGTGGCGCACGGCCGGGTGGGCCTCGGGGGCGAAGCTCGTCATGCGGATCCCTTCCATGTCCTGGTGTCTCGTGTCTCGTGGTGTCGCCGGCGGGCTGGGGTGGCAGTCAGCTCGCGCTCGCCGGGACGAGCACGGGCCGGCTCGGTGTGGTGGATGCCGTGGAGGCCCGCGGCGCTGTCGCGGCCGCGCGGTCGGCCAAGAGCCCGGCCTCGCGCAGCCGGGGGATGACGCCCTCGCCGAACCAGTACGCCTCCTCGAGGTGCGGCTGGCCCGACAGGATCACGTGGTCGAACCCGATCTCGTGGTAGTCGGCGAGCCGGGCGGCGACCTCGTCGTGGCTGCCCACCAGCGCGGTTCCCGCCCCGCTGCGCACGAGACCGAAGCCGGCCCAGAGGTTGGGCGCCACGACGAGGTCGTCCCGCCGGCCGCCGTGCAGCGCCGCCATGCGCCGCTGACCGACGGACTCCGCGTACGCGAAGTGCTTCTGCGCCTGGGCGATCGTGTCGGGCGGCATGGCGTCGAGCATGCGGTCGGTGACCGCCCAGGCGTCCTCGGCGCGATCCCGGGTGATGACGTGTAGCCGGATGCCGAAGCTGACCTCGCGGCCCGCCTCGGCGGCGAGCGCCCGCACCTCTCGGATCTGCTCGGCGGCCGCGGCCGGCGGTTCGCCCCACATGAGCCACGTGTCGGCGTGCCGTGCCGCGACCCGCTTGCCCGCATCGGACGATCCGCCGAAGAAGATCGGCGGCGTCGGGTCGGGCCGGTGGGCGACGGTCGCCCCTTCGACCGCGTAGTGCTCGCCCTCGTAGTCGAACGGGGTGCCGCTCCAGGCGCCGCGCAGGATCTCGATGAACTCGGCGGTGCGGTCGTAGCGCGTGTCGTGGTCGGCGAAGTCGCCGAACCGCCGCTGCTCGGTGGCGTTGCCGCCGGTGACGATGTTGAGGAGCAGACGCCCGCCGGACAGGCGTTGGAAGGTCAGCGCCTGCTGGGCAGCGAGCGTCGGCGAGATGAACCCGGGTCGGAACGCCACGAGGAACCGCAGGTGCCGCGTCTCACCCATGAGCGCCGCGGTCGTGATCCACGCGTCCTCGCACCACGTGCCGGTCGGGGTGAGCACCGCGTCGAACCCGACCTTGTCGGCCACCCGAGCCACCTGGGCCAGGTAGTCGAGGTCGGCGTCGCGTCGGACCGCCGCCGGCCCGAACCCCACGACGTCGCGGCTGTCGCCGGCCGTGGGCAGGAACCAGTGGACCGAGAGGGGCACGGCAGGGCCTTTCACGAGGGGGAACGGAAGGCGGACATCGGCGAAACAAAGTTGATCCGCTTGGTCAGCTTTTCTA